>JBBDMP010000117.1:0-4014 GCA_040878265.1 Gaiellales bacterium
GCAATGCCGCGGAGGTCGTGGCCGCGGGGGCAGCTCGCATCGCCGTCGTGCGCGCGATCGGCGACGCGTCCGACCCGGAGGCCGCGGCCCGGGAACTCCGCGCGGCGCTCGGCTAGAGCTCTTAGCCGCGGAGAAGGACCTGCGCGGCCGCGAGGGTTCCCGGCGCGGCGAGCTGGCTGGAGAAATACGGGAGGAACGAGCCCGTCTGGACGGTGACTCGCTCGCCCACCACGGCCGATTGCGCTGTCGTGGCTACTGCGAGCCCAGTGGTCGACGACCGCTGGACGACTGCGTCCGCGGGGAGGGTGAAGACAACCCGCCGCGTGATCGGGTACTTGGCTCCGAGCGAGGTCGCCGCGCTCGCGGCCCGCATCGCGAACTGACCGTTCGCCAATGCCTTGAAGCGGCCCGAGAGCGTGACCGTCATCGCTTCGGTGAGGCTGGGCCCTCGCGGGAAGAGAATCCGGCGCGCCCGGCGGAGATGGTCGTACGGGTTGATCGGGCTGCCGTTCGGCCGGATCTCGAAATGAAGGTGCGGCTGAATCCCGTCGGCGTCGCCCGAGTCGCCCACGTAGCCGATCAGCTGCCCGCGACGGACGAGGTCGCCGTCCTTCAGGCCGACGGGGTACGAAACGCCCTCGCGGCACCCGCCGGTGTTGTCGTTCTGCATCGTCAGGTCGTTGTTCAGGTGGATGTAGACGTACGTCGCACCGCTCGCGTGGCGGAGGTAGAGCATGCAGTTCCCGCGCGCGCTCGAGCTCATGTGCAGGTTGACGCGGCCGTTCACCGCGGCGACGGCGGGCTGCCAGCGGCGGGACATGATGTCGTTGCCCTGGTGCCAGCCGCCCCAGCGCGGGTCGCCGTAGTCGTCGGTGAAGGTTCCGGGGCCGACGACGGGGAAGGTGATCGTCTGCGGCATCGCCGGGGCCGCATGCGCCGTCCCTGCGAACACCCCTGCGAATAGCAAGGCGACGAGTCCTCGGCGTGTCGTCCGGTGGCTCCTCATGCTCCGGTGCGGCCCCTGACTGCTGCTGGCCGAAGGGCCAGACCCTAACAAACCACTCGGCAGGGAGCTTCTGCGGCTTTAGCGCGATCCCTGCGGATATGCTCGCGCGCGCCCATGAAGCTCTGTGTATGCGTGAAAGAGGTGCCTGACGCCTCGGCGCCGAAGCGCATCGACCCGCAGACGCTCCGCCTCGACCGGAGCGTCCCGGGCGCGCTGAACGAGTTCGACACGCACGCGCTCGAGGAGGCGCTGAAGGTGAAGGAGGCCTCGGGCGACGGTGAGGTTGTCGTGATCCTCATGGGCCCCTCGAAGGCGGCTGACTCACTGCGCAAGGCTCTTGCGATCGGCGCCGACCGGGCGATCCACGTCGCCGACGAGGCGCTCGCCGGCTCCGACCTCGTCGCCACGAGCCGTGTCCTCGCGCGCGTGCTCGAGCGCGAGGGCCCGGACCTCGTGTTCTTCGGCCAGCAGGGCGCGGACTCGGACGGCGCCGTGCTCTGGGCCGCGGTCGCCGACCGGCTGCGCCTGCCCCTGATCTCGCAGGCCGCGAGCCTCGAGCACGACGGCGGCAAGGTGAAGGTCAAGCGCCAGACCGAGTACGGCTACGACGTGATCGAAGCGCCGCTCCCCTGCGTCATTGCTGTCTCCGACGCGATCAACGAACCGCGTTACCCCTCCCTCAAGGGGATCATGGGCGCGAAGAAGAAACCGCAGGAGACCCTCACGGCGGCCGACCTCGAGCTCTCCACGCTCGAGGTGGGCGAGCCCGGCTCGGGCACGGAGGTGCGCGCTCTCGGCGAGCCACCGGCGCGTGGCGAGAGGCGGCGCATCGAGGACAACGGCAACGCGGCCCAGGCGATCCTCGAGTACCTCGCGGAGAAGAAGCTGATCTAGTGGCGGCGCTCGTCTACATCGAGGACCACGAAGGCGAGCTGCAGAAGGACTCGCTCGGTGTGCTCGGCAAGGCTGCGCAGCTCGGGGACGACATCGCCGCGATTCTCTGTGGCGCGGGAGTCAAAGGGCTGGCGGGAGAGCTCGGCCGCTACGGCGCGAAACGCGTTCTCGTCGCTGACGATCCCGCCCTGGACGCCCCTCTCCCGCAGCCCCGAGTGGACGTCCTCGCCGGCCTGCTCGCAGGCCGGCGCTTCGGCACCGTCCTTTTCGGCGCGTCCGTGCTCACGGCCGACATCGCCGCCGGGCTCGCAGCGCGCCTCGACGCCGGTCTCAACTGGGATCTCGTCGATCTCGAGTTACAGGAAGGAAAGCTCGTGGGGAAGCGCCCGGCGCTCCAGGACTCCGTGATCGTCGAGGTCGGCTGGAAGTCCGAGCCGCGGCTCGCGCTCATCCGCTCGGGGACGTTCGAGCCCGTCGAGAGCGGAGGCGAGGCGGAGGTCGAAGAGATTCCGGTTGAGGTCGAGGAGTGGTCGACGCAGGCGACCATGATCGAACGCGCCCACGCGGAGAGCGAGGGGCCGAACATCGAGGAGGCCGACGTCGTCGTGGCGGGCGGGCGCGGGCTCGGCAAGCCGGAGAACTTCTCGCTGGTCGAGGACCTCGCCAAGGCGCTCGGGGGCGCGGTGGCGGCGACGCGGGCGGTCGTGGACGCCGGCTGGTACCCGTACTCCGCCCAGGTGGGCCAGACGGGGAAGACCGTGGCGCCGCGGCTCTACATCGCCTGCGGGATCTCCGGGGCGATCCAGCACAAGGTCGGCATGCAGGGCTCCGGGACGATCGTCGCCATCAACAAGGATCCGAACGCGCCCATCTTCGAGTACTCCGACCTGGGCGTCGTCGGGGACGTGCACGAGATCGTCCCGAAGCTGGCCGAGCTCGTCCGGCAGCGCAAAGGTTGATGGCAAGACCCGCTGATCACCCTCCGCCGTTCGATCCCGCCGAATTCGTCGCCGAGCCGAGCGACCCGCCGGACGAGCGCATCGAGGTGGGGGCGCTCATCGTCGGGGCGGGCCCCGCCGGACTGGCAGCGGCCATCCGGCTGGGGCAACTCCTCGAGGAGCGTCCAGACCTGCGCGACCGGCTGGGCGACGTGCCCGTCGCTGTCGTCGAGAAGGGCAAAGCTGCCGGCGCCCACCTGCTCTCCGGCGCCGTCGTCAACCCGCGGGCGCTTCGTCAGCTCTTCCCCGGCATGCACACGGAGGACATGCCCTTTTTCGGCCCGGTCGTGCACGAGGGCCTCTACTACCTGACGCCGAAGCGGGCGGTGCGGATCCCCGCGCCACCGACGATGTGGAACCACGGCAACTACGTTGCCTCAGTCTGCGAGCTGGGCGGCTGGCTGGCCGAGCGTGCCGAGCAGCTCGGCGTAGCGATCGTCCCGGAGACGGCGGCCGAGAAGCTGCTCGTCAGCGGCGCGCGGGTCGTCGGCATCCGCACGGGCGACAAGGGCCGCGGCCGGGACGGGCAGGAGCTCGGCGGCTTCACGGCCGGCTCGGACATGACGGCCCGCGTCACGATTCTCGCCGAGGGCACGCAGGGACATTTGACGGGCGTCGCGCTGGATCGCTTCGGACTGCAGACCAATCCGCAAGTCTGGGCGCTGGGGGTCAAGGAGGTCTGGGAGGTCGAGCGGCCTCTCGAGCGCGTCATCCACACGATGGGCTGGCCGCTCCGCGGCGCCCGCAAGTACCGGGAGTTCGGCGGCAGTTTCATCTATCCGATGGGGGAGGGGATGGTCACGCTCGGGATGGTGGTCGGGCTCGACTACACCGATGCGACCCTTTCCGTTCACGATTTGCTCCAGGAGCTGAAAGGCCATCCGTTCGTGCGACGGATCCTCGAGGGCGGCCGTCGCGTCGCCTGGGGCGCGAAGACGATCCCGGAAGGAGGGTTCCTCGCCCTTCCCGAGCGCCTGAGCTTCCCCGGTGGGATGATCGTTGGCGACGCCGCGGGGTTCGTGAACGTGCCGGCCCTGAAGGGGATCCACTACGCGATCCGTTCGGGAACGCTCGCGGCGGAGGCGGCCTTCGAGGCGGTGAAGCCCGGGCGGACCG
>JBBDMP010000118.1:0-3991 GCA_040878265.1 Gaiellales bacterium
CCCCGAGCGTCGGTTCCCCAACGGCGCTCGGGGAACCAGCCCTCCGGTCCGCAGGTTCGTCGCTGATCCCCGACCATGCCGTGAGAGTGGCGGGCGCCCTTCGGCTGTCGGAAGATGGAGCGACCGATACCGGAGCCACCGATGGCGCGGACGCCCGAACAGATCTGGAAGCCGATCGCGGAGGCCGAGCTGGCGACGCTCGGGGTCAAGGGTGGTACCGGATTCGGACGGTCCGAAGGGTTGCGGATCTCGAACAAGATCTACGCGATGCTCGTGCACGGCGAGCTCGTGGTGCGGGTTCCGAAGGCACGGGTCGACGAGCTCGTGGACACAGGCATCGGCCGGCGTTTCGAGCCCAGCCCGGGTCGGATCATGAAGGAGTGGCTGAGCCTTCCGCCGACGGCGTCACGTCGGTGGAAGGCGCTCGTCGCAGAGGCGAGGGCGTTCGTTTCGTGATTGCGGGTGCGTACCATCGCAGGCGACCGATAAAGGGGACGATCACGCGATGACCACGGATCGCTTGTACATCGCCGAGAACGAGGCACAGCTGCGACGCTTGCGCGATCTCCTCGACCGGCTGAGCGACGAAGAGCTCGCGCATCCGATGGAGGCGGGGTGGACCGTGGCCTCGGTCCTGGCGCACATGGCCTTCTGGGACTACCGGATCGTCACGCAGCTCGACCGCTGGGGGCCGGATGGACGCGGCGCGCCGCCGACGTATGAGGAAGAGGCGGCGGACTGGATCAACGACGCCGCGAAGCCGATCTTCCTCGCGATCCCTCCGAGCATCGCCGCGCGGGTCGCGCTCGAGGCCGCGGAGGCGGCGGACCGGGCGGTGGCCGGAATGTCCGACGAGCTCCTCGCCAAGAACGAAAAGACCGGCCTCATCATCAACCCCGTCCGCGCCGAGCACCGGGCGGAGCACCTCGACGACCTCGAGCGGGCGTTCTCGCCTCACTGACCCAAGGGAGAAGGTCCGCGAGAGCGCTCGCTATTCGCCGCCCTTCTGCACGTATCCCTTGACGAACTCCTCTGCGTTCTGCTCGAGGAGCTCGTCGATCCCGTCCAAGATCTCGTCGAGGTCGTGCTTCAGGTCGGCGACGTCGGGCGCGTGGCCGGCGGTCTCGACTTCCGTCTCGCCGGCGTCCCGCTCGGGATGAGGAGTTCGGCGCTCGAGCTGTTCCCGCATCGCCATCGTCGTTCCTCCTGCAAGGGTTGTCGGCAGCGGCCGGGTCCCAGTCGATGCTCGGAACTGGGTATTCCCGACCGCTGCACAACCCCGACCTGGTCAACGTCGGTGGAGGAGGATGGTGCCGACACGTGCTACGAGGACCCACCTGTCCGAGGCCCGGGACGCGACGGTGACGGATGCGTGTGGCCCGGCCGTCGATCCCGTGCCGCCCCCACTGCCGGACGCGTCGGCGCGGGCCTGCTCGCCCTCAGGCCGTCCAGCTCGTCCCTGCTGTACCGCTGGTCCAAACCGCGCCGTCTTCCCATCCACGCGAGCGGCGACATCACCGCGCGGACCAGTCCGGGGGTGACGGGCGCCTGCACCTCGTCCTCGAATCGACGCATGAACAACGCCAGCTCGAGCGGCTTCGGCATCCCGCTCGCGAACGTACGACCCTCGCGGGCGAGCGCCGCGACCGTCTCGAATAGCTGCTCCATCTCGAGCGCCGGCCGGACCTCGACCCGGATCCGAGCCGGGACGTCACCGACGTTCGCGAAACGGTGCGCAGTACCCGGGGGGACGACGATCGAGTCGCCCGCCTCGGCCGTCACCCCCCGCAGTCCCTTGCGGAACCGCATCGTTCCGCGCACCACCTCGAACCGTTCCTCCTGCGACGGATGGACGTGCGCGCCGGGAACCCGGCCGCCGGGCGGCACCTCCAGCTCGAAGGCGAGAAGCTCGCCGCTCGTGTCCGCAGCGGTCTGGTGGAAGACGAACCGCTCGCCACTGACGGGGTTTTCAAGGATCAGCCCTGCGTACGCCATGGATCACTCCTCCCCTTCGCTACCTGTCCTTCCGACGCAGCACGCCGAGACGCTGCTGATACTCCTCGGCCGAGATCTCGCCTCGCGCGTAGCGCTCGCCGAGGACCTCTTCCGCGGGGTGCGTGTGCCAGTGGTCGCGCCGGCGCCGGAACAGGAAGAACGCCCCGACGAACAGGCCGATCCACAGGAGCGGGAAGAACAGGAACCACGGTCCGCCGTGTCCTCCCGCCACCGCAAGAACGGTCGTCACCATCTCGAACACCTCCTCTTGTCGTTGGGTCCATCGTCGGTGCTGGGAGGTCGAGCGTCGTCCGTCCTAGAGAGGCTTTTGGACTACGCCCGCGGGAGCAGCCCTGAAGGAGCGAGGCGAAGGACCTCGTTGTCTCTACGCTGTTGCCGGAGGGTGACTCTGAGGCGCTCAGCCGGGTGATTCGGCCGGGCGAGCGTGGTCGTGGACGTGCGCCTCGCGCCGGTGCTCCTTTGCCTCGTCTCGATGCGGCGTATGCACGTGGTCGACTTCGGCGTGATTGTGCTCGTGGGCGTGGGTGGAGAGCAGGTGTCCCCAGTTCTCGCCACGGTGCAGGTAGTGCGTGACGTGGAAGTGCTTGTGGCGATGCACAATTGCGCTGTGCTCATGATGGCCCTTCGATCGTTCCGCCATCCGGACCGCCTCCCTCGAGCCGACGGAATTCTCCGATCTCCACGCTACCCCTCTCCTCTCGTCTGTGCTCTTGGCTCGTGTGGCGCAGGAGCAGGAGGGTCTAGTCGAGCCAGCCGGGCCGCACCAGCCCTGACTCGTAGGCGAAGACGACGAGCTGCGCGCGATCGCGGGCTCGCAGCTTCACCATCGCGCGGCTGACGTGCGTCTTCGCCGTCGCGGGGCTGACGAACAACCGCTGCGCGATCTCCTCGTTCGAGAGGCCTTCCGCAACGAGCGCCATGACCTCACGCTCGCGCTCGGTGAGCTGGTCGAGCGTTCCCAACGACCGCGCGTCCTTCGCGTGCGACGCGTACTCCTCGATCAGTCGTCGCGTGACGCCGGGCGACAGCAGCCCGTCGCCGCCGGCCACGGCTCGAACCGCTCGAACGAGGTCCGCCGGCTCCGTGTCCTTCACGAGGAAGCCACTCGCGCCGGCCTTCAGCGACTCGAACACGTACTCGTCCTGCTCGAAGGTTGTGAGGATGACGATGTGCACCGACGACAACGCGTCGTCCTCCGCGATCTCCCGGGTCGCCGCCAAGCCGTCGAGCTCTGGCATTCGGACGTCCATCAACACGACGTCGGGCGCGAGAGCCCGCGCGAGCTCGATCGCCGCGCGCCCGGTGCCGGCCTCGCCGACGACCTCGATGTCGGGTTCCGCGTCGAGGAGCGCGCGGAACCCCGCCCGCACGAGCGCCTGGTCGTCCGCGAGCAGCACCCGGATCACGAGGGCTCCTCGAGCGGCAGTCGTGCGCGGACGCGGAATCCGCCGTCCGGCCGTGGGACCGCCTCGAAGGAGCCGCCGACCGACTCCGCACGCTCGCGCATGCCGACGATGCCACTGCCCGATCCGGGCGACCCGGAGGCGTAGCCGCGGCCGTCGTCGTCGATCTGCACCGTGACCGCATCCTCGTCGTAGCGCACCAGCACGGTCGCCGTGGACGCTCCCGCGTGCCGAAGAACGTTCGTGAGCGCCTCCTGGACGATCCGGAACGCCGCGAGGTCGACCGGCGCGGACAGCGGACGGACGTCGCCCTCCACCTCGAGTCTCACCGACAGCCCGGCCGCCTTCGCGCGCGTGACGAGGTCGTCGAGGCGCGCGAGCGTCGGCGCGGGGTCCATCAAGCCGTCCTCCTCGTCGACCCGGCGGAGCACACCGAGCACCGATCGGAGCTCCGTCAGTGCGTCCTTGCTCGCCTGCTTGATCGCGGTGAGTGCCGGACGCGCCTGCTCGGGCCGCTCGTCGAGCAGGTGGAGCGCGACGCCGGCCTGCACGTTGATCATCGAGATGTTGTG
>JBBDMP010000119.1:0-3914 GCA_040878265.1 Gaiellales bacterium
AGGGCTCGCAGACGGTCGGCACCGACTACAAGCCGCCCGTCCTCGAGGGCTGGGAAGCTCCGGCTCACTGACGCCGCGCTCGAAGACGCCGGCCAGCTACTTTGAGTTGCCCCGACCGATCGCGGCCAGGGCATCGTTCGGCGCCTTCCCCTGCAGGGCCTTGTCGGTATCCCGGACTTCCTCTAGGCATGGCCGGCCGGGATCGACGCGGGGCAGGGTCAGAGGGGCTGTTTCGCCATGGCCATCAGTTCATTCGCAGGAGTGCCGGTCGTCTTCTTCTACTACCACTACTGCTCCGGCGTGCTCACTCCGTCGCCGCGTCGATGCGAGCGATCATCTCCCGCACCTGCGCCGCCGCCTCCTCAACATCCGGGGGCTCGAAGCCTTGGTCCTCGGCCAGCGCCGCGAAGGCCGCCGGCCATGACGCGTAGACGGTGAGCTCGGGAGGCCAGGCGTGCACGGCCCGCGTCTCGAACGTGTCGATGCAGGCCGCGCGGACGGCGGGCCAGCCGTCGTCGGCGACGAGGTCGCGCAGCAAGATCAGGTCCATCGGGTCGTGGAAGCGCGGGTTGACGTCCTTGCCCTCGACGGGCGGTGCAGTGCACGCATGGATCTTCTGAGCGATCTGGTAGCTGATCCCGAGACAGGGGACGCGCTCCGGCCCGTCGAGGCCGAATTGGTCGATGCCGATCGCATCGAGGGTCTCGACGTCCTCGCCTGAGCGTCCCTCGGCCGGCGCCACCTCGAGCGGCACCGTCCCCCAACGCTTCCCGCGATAGGAGAGCTTGATCGAGAGTCGCAGCGAGCGCGTGTCTTTGATCGCCTCTGGCCGGGTGCGCTCGAAGGAGAAGTCGCCCCAGCCCTCCTGCAGTGCCTCGTCGAGGCGCTCGAGCATCGACTCCATCGACTCGCGGAACACGGTGTCGATGTCCTTGGTCGCGCGCGCCTCGAGGCCGAGGCGCAGCTCCATCGCCGCTCCGCCCTTGAGGAGGAAGAGCGGATCGCCCTCCTCGTCGCGGACGCGATCGAGGACGGCGAGGATGACCATGAACCAGATCCAGCGCTGCAGGCGGTTGACGGCCACGCCCTCCTCGCGGGCGTAGTCGTTGACCCACTTCTCGATGACTTTCGTGCTGAAGGGGGCTTGGCGTCGCACCTCGGGCATAGGCCGATGTTACGCGGGAACCGGCTCCTTCAACCTCTGTTTCAGTTCGGCGAGCTGGTCGCGCGGTAGAAGGCCGCGCTGGGTCGCGTTCTCGATCGCCTGATCGAGTAGCCGCGGCCCCAGATGTGCCTCGATGCCGTCGAGGATTGCCCGGTACGGGGTGACGATCGGGATCCCCTCGTGCAGGGTCACGTCCACATCGTCAAGGTCGCGGTGGTGGAGGACGTACAGCTTCGGCACCGCGCGCCGGACGCGGTAGTCCGCCGGCACGGTCAGATGGATCTTCGCCGGATTTACATCGCTGAGCTCGTGTAGATCGAGCGCCGTCTCGTGGCTAAGGACGCCGTGGACGCCCTGTGGCCACAACGTCGCCTCCATGTACTGGTCTAGCCCCGTCCGCGGGACAAGCGGGATCCGGTAGAGGCCGTGGCCGAGGCGCTCGGCCAGCCCGCGCCGGGCCAGATCCTGTAGGCGCAATGGGTCGATACCCGCCGCCCGGGCATCGTCCGGTGTCACGTAGCCGTACTGGTCCTGCGCCAACTCGAGCAGTTGGGTGTAGACGCGTCCGGGCACCAGAGTCTCCTGTTGGATGAAGTATGGCATTTTGCCATAGTCTGTCCAGTGACCGTAGCTTAGCAGATCTTGGACAAACCATGGCATTTTGCCATAGTTCATCCACGAATTCTAGACCTGAAGGCACCAAGAAAGGAGCATGGGCTCGTGATCCTTGCGCGATGGGGACCCGCTGTGCGGCAAAAAGCAAGGGGGCGGACGCCACATCGCCCGCCCCCGAGTGATCCCGGGGCGAATCAGGGGGAATAGCGCGACGGCGCGCCAGGCGCTCGCCCCGGTTGCTCCTGCATACGGACGTGGCCGGCTTTCGGATGTGAAGATTCGTCCGTGAGCGACTACCGCATGTACATCGGCGGCGCCTGGGTCGAGAGCGATTCGGGCGCTCGCATGGAGGCGAGCAGCCCGGCGACGGGCGAAACGATCGGCTCGGTGCCGGAAGGGACGCGCGAGGATGCCCAACGAGCGATCGCTGCCGCCAACGCGGCTTGGCGTGAGTGGGCCGCGCGCTCGCCGTTCGAGCGCGCGGCGGCGATGGAGCGAATTGCTGAGCTCGTTGGGGAGCGGCGGGACGATCTTGCGCGCACGCTGACGCTCGACCAGGGCAAGCCGCTTGAGGCGGAGGCCTACGGCGAGGTCGACGAGCTCGAGGAGTACTGGCGCATGGCCGCCGCTGACGCGACGCGCATCGAGGGGCTCATGCCCCCTTCCGTCGACGCCGCCAAGCGCGTGCTCGTCTACCGCGTCCCACGGGGGGTCGTCGCAGCGGTGACGCCGTGGAACTGGCCCTACACGATGCCGGCCGAGATTCTGGCCCCGGCCCTTGCCGCCGGAAACGCCGTCGTGTGGTCACCGGCCGCCTCCACCTCGGTCTGCGCGGTGAAGCTGGCCGAGTGCATCGTCGATGCGGAGCTCCCAGCCGGCATCTTCAACCTGGTCACCAGACCAGGCCGCGTGGTCGGGGACGAGATCGTCGCCAGCCCGGGCACGCACGCGATCGGCTTCATCGGTTCCACGGAGACCGGCTACAAGATCGCTGAGCAGGCCGCCGGTAAGGCCCTCCTTCTCGAGATGGGCGGCAACGGGCCGCTTGTCGTCCTCGATGACGCGGACGTCGATCGCGCCGTCGAGGCGACCGTGACCGCCTCGTTTCTCTGTGCCGGCCAGAGCTGCACCGCCGGCGAGCTCTTCCTCGTTCACGAGCGCGTCCACGACGAGTTCCTCGACAAGCTCGCCACGAGGATCGCCGAGGAAGTCAAGCTAGGCGATCCGTTCGCCGACGGGACGACGATGGGACCGCTGAACAACGAGCCGACCGCGGCGAAGATGGACGAGCACGTCGGCGACGCGCTCGAGCAGGGTGCCGAGCTCGTCGCCGGTGGGGCTCGGGCCTCGGGATTTCCGACCTCGCTCTACTACGAGCCGACGGTGCTCGACCGGGTCAGCGCCGAGATGGAGGTCGCCCGCGAGGAGACATTCGGGCCCATCGTTCCCATCCGGACGATTCGGGGCGAGGACGAAGCGCTGGCGACGATCGACGACTCGCCGTACGGGCTTCTCGCTGCGGTATTCACGCGCGACCTGGCCCGTGGCCTTCGCTTCGCCGAGGCTGCGCGAGCCGGGTGGGTGAACGTCAACGCCTCGTCGAACTACTGGGAGCCGCACCTGCCCTTCGGCGGGCGGGCGGGCTCCCGCTCAGGCGTCGGCCGGGTCGGCGGTCGCTTCGCGTTCGACAGCTTCACCGAGCTGAAGACGGTCGTCGTCGACCTCAGCTAAGAGCTAGCCCGGCGTGTGGCAGACGGCCTCGACGTTGTTCTCGTCGGGATCGAGGACGAACGCGCCGTAGTACTGCTCGTGGTAGTGGGGGCGCAGGCCGGGCGGCCCGTTGTCCGTGCCCCCCGCTGCGAGCGCGGCCTCGTAGAAGGCATCAACCGACGCGCGATCGGGGGTTCGGAAGCAGACGTGCACTTCTGTGGCGGGCCGGCCGCGCTGCGAGATCCAAAAATCGGGCATGTCCGCGCCGAAGCCGACGTGGGTCTCCAAATCCCTGAAGATCGAGTATCCGAGGGGAGCGAGCGCCTCCAGGTAGAAAGCCTTCGACCGCTCGATGTCGCTGACGTTCAGGCCGACGTGGTCGAGCACGGAACTCAAGCCTCCTTCAGAAGTCCGTCGAGGTCGA
>JBBDMP010000120.1:0-3847 GCA_040878265.1 Gaiellales bacterium
CACAGGAGCTCGGGACGACCGCGGACGAGCTCGCCTTCGACCGCGACCCGGACGAATACCGCTGCGCCCCGCTCGTCGAGCTCCGGCTCGTGCCCGACTGGGCCCTCACGATCGCGCGGCATTGGCTGTACGAGACTGCGGACGCGATCCGGATCGAGGTCCTGAAGGCCTCCGGAAACGAGGCCATGGCAGGCTTAGCGGGGAAAATCGACCGCGAGGAGATCTATCACCGCATCCACGCCGAGATGTGGGCGAGGCAGCTCCGTGAGTCACCGGAGCGCGGTCGCTTCGAAGCCGCCGTCGACGAGCTTTGGCCTTACGCGCTCGGCCTCGTCGAGGGAGAGCAGCGCGAGCATCTGTGCTCGGTGACCGGCCGCGACCCGGTTGGCGCGATCGAACGGGGCACGCACACGGATGAGCTGCGGCCCCTCTGGGAAGAGATGACGATGGTCAGGCGCTCGGTGGCAGGTGCGGCGTGGTGACCGAGGAGAGGGTCTGGGCGGCGCTGGCGAGGATCCCGGACCCGGAAATCCCCGCCGTCTCGGTCGTCGATCTCGGCGTCGTCCGCTCGGTGGAGGTCGAGGGCGGCCGAGTGCGGGTCGAGTTCACACCGACTTTCCTCGGCTGCCCCGCGCTCGAGGTCATGCGCGATCAGATGGCGGCGAGCATCCGCGCGCTCGGGGCCGAGCCGGAGGTAGACGTCATTCAGGACGACTCCTGGTCGACCGACCGGATCACCGCCGAAGGCCGCCGGAAGCTGCGCGAGTCGGGCTTCGCGCCGCCGGCCCCAAGGGCGGCCACCCCGCCCACTCTCGTCCAGCTCAAGAGTCACGCCTTCCGCTGCCCCTACTGCGGCTCGACCGAGACGCGCCTCGAGAACATCTTCGGCCCGACGCCCTGCCGCTCGATTCGCTATTGCGACGCCTGTCGCCAGCCCTTCGAGCAGTTCAAGACGATCTAAGTGGACGGGTCCCGCCCCCGAGCAGGAGCGGGACCCGTCAGTCGGTTACGGAGCGGCCTTCCCGGTCGCCTTGACGATCCAGAGGCCGGTTCCCATGTCGCTGAGGAAGATGGCGTTGTCCGAGGGCCGGATGGCCACTCCCCAGACCTCTCCGGCGAGGAAGACCTCACTGGCAGGCATGGGCGTTGTGAACTGGCCGACCATCTTCGGGTCGCCCGGATGCCTTCGGTTGAGCGATCTCAGGTCGAGGGCGATTACGCCGTTCGAGTACCAGGCGCTGAACGCCCGCTCTCCGACCACCTCCGTGTTGTGGATTGACCAGCTGCCCTCAGGTGCGGGCAGCTCGGACACGTGTGGCGCGCGGTTGAACTTCGCCACCTGCCGCCCGCTCGCCGCGTCATAGATACGCAGGTAGCCCCACGACGGCTTCCGCGCTTTCAGCTTGGCCCACCCGGCCGCCACCATGCCCTGCGCGGTCTGGTGATCGGTGAAGAGCACGGGGATCCCGACGTCGCCGAAGTCGAACCACTGAGGCGACGTGTTCTCGGCGACGAAGTCGTGCACGAGCGCTCTCGCGCCGGCCGCCTCCGCCGCAGCCTCCTGCTCCTGGTGGAGACACTGCGGCTCCTCGCCCGCCGAGTCGAAGAACGGGAACGGCGTGTATGCGACCGCGATCGCCCCGGCCGTCCTCGCCGGATAGTCGGAGACCTCGCACCCCTGGTTTGCCGCCATCACGACGCGGGCGCTGATCTGGTGGCCTCGCTCGAGCCAGAGCGGTGACGCGCCCGGGGTCGGATTCCCGAGCCCGTGCTTCCGCGGCCCGTAGCGGATGTCGGAGGGCGTCTCCGGAGAGAAGTCCTCGTCGTTCTGGAGGATGAAGCGCCCGTACGGTGTCATCGAATGCGCGTCGCCGTCCTCCCAGGACTGATACGTCGTGCGGGTGAGCAGGACAGGGTTCGACGGGTCGGAGATGTCGAACGTGAGCACGCCGAGGTCCCAGTACGAGACATACGCCTTCATGCCGTCGGCGCTCGCCCGCGCGCTATGGCCGAGCATCGCGCCGAAGTCGCCCTGGCCCCAGAACGGCCCGGGCGAGAAGCCGTTCGCGCCCGCGCCCCAGTGGGAAACCATTACGGGCAGGTTCGGGTTCGTGACGTCGACGATCATGAAGTCGCCGTGTCCGGACGGGTCGAACCACTCGCCGAACGGATGTGCGAGCAGGGCGTAGACGTTCCCGCCCCGCTGGAAGAGATCGAGCTCGTGGACGCCGCCGCCCCCATGGCCGACGCCGAACTCGCTCAGGAAGTCGGGGTTGGTCGGGTCGCTGACATCCCAGAGCTGGAGCCCGAACTCTTGCGTGTCGAGCGCGGGATCGTCGCCGCAGCGCTGAATGCCGACGCCCATCAAGTCGCCGGTGAAGAAGGGCGTGGAGACACTCCTGACGACCATGTCCTCCGCGCTCGTCCCCTCGCGGGCCGCGAGCGTGCCTATCAGCTGCGGGTTGCTCAGATTCGTGACATTGACGATCTTCACGCCGCGACCGTTGCAGGGGACCCGCCAGGTGCCGACGTAGGCGAAGTTGCCGTGCACCCAGACGTCGCCGTTCGAGTCCTCCAGGCCGAGATCGTTGTGGCCGAGAAGCTGGAAGTTGAAGTTCCCGGGGGCTCTGCCCCGGTCGGCCGACGAGGCGAGCGCTTGCGCCTTCGCCGCGAGCTTGGCGGCCGCCGGATCGCGCGTCGACGCGGCGGCGGCAGACGAAGCCAGTGTGAGAACGCACGCGAGCGCGGTTCCCCACGAGACCCATTTGACCGACATGGGGCTGACCTCCTTGCTCCCCCCAAGGAACGGACGGCACAAGCTACCAGCCCAGACGGGTTGGCGCGTTACACTGCGGCGCTTGCGGACACGCCTGACAGCCGCTCTCCTTGCGCTTGTCGCCTCGGCTGCGCTCGCAGCGGCCGGCTGCGGGGGCGGGGGCGGAGGAGGTAGCGGAGACCGGCTTACGGCAGCTGAGTTCCGCCAGGCGGCAGACGCCATCTGCGCGGAGTACGACCAGAAGATCCAGGACCTCGGCGAGCCCGAGAGCCTCGAAGACCTCACGGCGTTCATCGGTCGGGCGATCCCGATCATCGAGGAAGGCTTCAACAAGCTGGAGGAGCTTCAGCCGCCGGAAGAGCTCGAGGCCGACTGGAACCGCGCGATGGAGGTCAACGCCGAAAACCTCCAGCTGACGAAAGACCTCCAGGCCGCGGCCGAATCCGGCAATGAGGAGCGGGTGCAGGAGATCCTCGCGCAAGCCGGGCAGAACGAGGAGGAGACGGACCGGCTGGCGCGCGAGCTCGGCCTTCAGCGCTGCGGCGAGGAAGCGGCCCAGACCTAGAGCTGTGGTTCAGCGCCCCGAGAAGCGGGGCTCGCGCTTCTGAAGGAAAGCGGCAACACCCTCGGTGAAGTCTTCGCTCTCCGTCGCCACGCGTTGAAGCTGGGCCTCGAGCTCGAGCTGCTCGCCGAGAGTCGCGGTGTGCGCGTGCTGCAGGAGCCGCTTCGTCATCCCGATCGCGCGGGTGGGGAGAGCGGCCAGCTCGGTGGCTATGTCTTTCGCGCGCGCGAGGACCTGGTCCGCATCGACCACCTCCGATACGAGACCCCAGGCATGCGCTTCGGCCGCGGTGAGCCGTCGCCCCGAGCAGAGCCATTCGAATGCTCTCGGATAGCCGAGGATCCGCGCGGCGAAGAAGGTCCCGCCCATGTCCGGAACGAGAGCGATATTGATGAAGGCGGGGACGAACGTGGCGGCAGCCGACGCGACACGGATGTCGCACGCGAGCGCGAGCCCGAGGCCGCCGCCCGCTGTGGCCCCGTTGACCGCGGCAACGACCGGCTTTTCGA
>JBBDMP010000121.1:0-3811 GCA_040878265.1 Gaiellales bacterium
GGCTGTTAACCGGAGGGTTGTTGGTTCGAGTCCAACCCGGGGAGTAATTCGCCGTCCACCGGTTTGCGCGCACGAGCTAGCGCGCTCGCAGCGCGCTGTCGCTGCGTCGATTCGCGGGCGAGCAGGCTATCCTCAACCCAAATGAGTCTCGAGCGCTTCCGCGCCCGCCTCCCGCTCGTCGCCTTCGTTCTCTTGCTGCTCATCTGCCTGCTCATGCTAGGCATCGCCTGCGCGTGTTTCAGCGACCATCCCATGCAGGCCCTCGAGCGGGCGCTCGCCTTCATCCCGGCCTTACCGGCGCTCGTCGAGGTCTGGTTCGTTTCGCTCGTTAGCCTTGGCGCGGCGGCGCTGGCTGCGAGCACGCAAAAGCGAGCGCGCGCTCCCTCACCCGCGGTCCTTCAACGCTTCCTCCTCTGACGGCTCGATGCGCCGGAGATTCCCCGGCGCTTGCCGTTGGAACTCAGCCAAGGAGGTAGACCAGCGTGGGAAAGACGAAGACAAGACCGAAGCGCAAACGGGCGAGGCCCGTCCAGGCCCCGAGAAAGATCCAAGAAGCAAGCGGGCGTTCGAGAACGACTTTCGTATGGGGAGCTGTGGTCGTCCTCATCTGCCTGGGCGTGCTAGCCGCCGCCTTCCTGCTCGGCAAGCGCGACGCCCAAGGAGGAAGCGAAGGACCGGCGGCTGCGACGGGTGGGCTGCCGGACACGCCTGATTACCACTCCCTGCTCGTCGCTCCGAGCGACCCCGGACACATCCTGCTCGGCACCCACGCGGGCTTGTACGAGTCGACCGATGGCGGACGCGACTGGAAGCGGCTCGCGCTCGCCGGCCAGGACGCGATGAACCTTGCTGGGAGTGAGGGCCAGACGGTCTGGACGGCCGGCCACAACGTCTTCGCCAAAAGCACGGACGGCGGCGAGACGTGGAGCGACGTTCGGCCAGACGGTCTTCCGAGCCTCGATATCCACGGCTTCGCGGTCGATCCGCGGAACGGGTCGCTTTGGGCTGCGGTCGCCGGCGAGGGCCTCTATCGCTCCAAGGACGAGGGCGCGAGCTTCGAGGTCGTTTCGAGGGATGTCGGCGGCGGCGTGATGGCGCTCGTCGTCACGCCCGCTGGCCGTCTCCTTGCGGGCGACATGGAGACGGGCCTTCTCTCGAGCGAGGACGAAGGCCGGAAGTGGCGGGTCGTCGTCCCCGCCGTGGTGATGGGACTTGCGGTCAACCCCCGCGATCCCGAGATCATCCTCGCGGGCGGCCCGGGCATCCTCCGCTCCGACGACGGCGGGGAGACGTGGGATGTGCGGCGTCCGCTCGACCCGGGAGTAGGGCCAGTCGCCTGGTCTGCTAGCAATGCTGACGTCGGCTATGCGGTCGGGTACGACCGGATCCTCTATCGAACGCGCGACCGCGGTAGCTCCTGGCAGCCGGTCGCCTAGATGGGCGAGCCTGGTCTTGAGCGACGCGGCCGCAGTTCGCGTCTTCGCCTTGTTCTCCAGGCGGGTGCGCTCGCACTCGTCGTCCTACTGTTCGCCCTCCTCGTGCAACGCACGCTCGCGCAGTCGGCCGGGCCGCATCTTATCTCCGAGATCAAGGCCGGCAAGAAGCCAGCCGCACCAGGCTTCGACCTGCCAGTCATCTGGCGGCGCTCGGAGACGTGGCCGGCGAGCTTGCAGGGCGCCCTCACCGACGGGCGCCTCTCGCTGCAGGAAGTGCGCGGCTATCCCGTGGTCGTGAACTTCTGGGCCTCTTGGTGCGGTCCCTGTAAGGACGAAGCGCCGCGGCTCGTAGCCGCAGCCAAGGCGCACACAGGCGAGGTTGTCTTCCTCGGTCTCGATGTTCAGGACTTCAAGCAGGATGCCCTGCGCTTCCTCGAGCGCTACGGGATCAACTACCCCTCTCTGCGCGACGGCGGCGACGGAACGTTCGAGGCCTACGGGCTGACGGGCCTGCCCGAGACCTACTTCCTCGATCGACGCGGGCGCGTTGTCCTCCACTCGATCGGGGAGATCTCCGCCGAGGAGCTCGAGGCGGGCATCCGAGCCGCGCGGTCGGGAGCCCCGGCGTGACCTCGCGGGGAGCGAGAGTGGCGCTGGTCTCCCTGGGCGTTCTCGTCCTCGTTAGTCTCGGGATTAGCGCCATCTTCTTGCTCCGTGCCGGCGACGAACCTCAGTACCGCGGGAGCGAGCCCCCTGCAACGATCATGCTCCCGAGCTTCTCGCTGCCCGATCAAAGCGGCCGAACGGTCTCGTCGAAGGAACTGCGTGGGAAGGTCGTGGCGGTGACCTTCCTGGACTCGCAATGCACGGAGTCGTGCCCGATCATCGCGTCACAGATCGCGCGGACCCTCGAGCGCTTCCCGCTCGACCGAAGACGCGAGGTGGCCGCGATCGCGATCAGCACCGATCCAGAAGAGGACACGCCCGAGTCGGTGCAGATGTTCCTCGCCAAGAACCGCGCCGAGGAAACGCTGCGCTACCTCGTTGCTCCAGTCGAGCAACTCCGCCCGGTATGGGACAGCTTCCACATCTCCGCCTCGTTCGACACCGGCATCGACACGCTCCATTCCGCCCCTGTGCGTATCTTCGACCGAGAGGGCAAGTGGGTCTCCACCCTCCATGCCGGCGCCGACTTGACGAGCGAGAACCTGGCTCACGACCTCGTGGTCGCGCTCGATGGTTAGGGGGCGAGTAGACGCTTGACCCGTTTTTCGGTGCGGCATTTTTTGGCCGAACTTTTGCCCGCCTTAGATGATCCAGGGTGACCTGAGCCGACTTGAACCCACGAAGCCATGCGTCGCATGCGTTGCATGATCTGGCAACGGTAGGCTGTTAACCGGAGGGTTGTTGGTTCGAGTCCAACCCGGGGAGCCTCACGATACGAACGCGGGTTGCGGGCGTTAGGCCCCTTCCCCAAGTCAGCCTGGAGAATGGCGGGGTGGTCCGAATTCGCATGGCGGGCGCGGGCGATCATCGGCGGGTCGCCTTCAAGGCTTTGGCAGCGGTCCTCGTGCTCGTGTTCGGGGTGGTTTTCTTCGGCCTCACCTCCCTCGTGATCGGATGGTTTGAGTCCGTCGAGGGGGTGGCAGGCCCGGTCACCGATCTTGGCTACGGCGTTCTTTTCGGAGTCATCCTCACGACGGGCCCGCTGGTGCAGCTCCGAGCTCCGGAACGGAAGATCGCAGGCATGCAGCAGGCCACCCTCGTGATCCCTGCCCTGCTCATTGGGTCGGCGATTGCCTCCGATTCCCAGAATCTCGTCCCGGCGCTGATCTTGCTGCCCTGCGTGGGGATTCTGCTGGCTCTGCACCCGGCTCGAGAGGAGTTCCTCAGGAGGGAGGCTGCGTTCAGCGTGCCGCTCCTTTGCATCGCGGTTCTCGGTGCCATCCCCCTCGTCGCCTACGCGCTCGATATGGGCGCGCAGGCGCAGGATCTCCTAGGGCCTCCACACCACGTGCAGCGACTGTCCACTATGGCTGCCATGGCTATCGCCATCGTGCTGGTTGGTCTGCTCGCCGCGCTTCGGACGCGGGGGTGGAGGACCCCGGCCTGGAGTGCTGGGACGGCTGCCATCGTCTTTGGGCTCGCGTCGATGGCTTTCCCGGATCAGCGGGGCGCCGAAGGGCGTGGTTGGGGAGGCATAGCCATCGCAGGTGGCGTCCTGTTCATCGCCGTGGCCGAATTGGAGAATAGGACGAAGGCCAGGCGCGAGACACGAACCGTCGAACCTTGACCGCCTGAGCAGGGACCTTGACTTAGCACGGCGGGCGCGAGATAAGGGGTATTCGCATCTCTCGGGATCGAAAGGAGTGGGA
>JBBDMP010000122.1:0-3810 GCA_040878265.1 Gaiellales bacterium
CTTCTGGCGCGATCCCGAGCGGTATCTCGAGACCTACTGGCGCCGGTTCCCCGGTATCTGGGTGCACGGCGACTGGGCCTCGGCGGACGAGGACGGTTACTGGTTCCTGCACGGGCGCTCCGACGACACCCTCAACATCGCGGGCAAACGGATCGGCCCGGCCGAGCTCGAGTCCGCCGCGGTCGCGCACCCCTCCGTGGCGGAGGCGGCCGCCGTGGGCGTGCCGCACGAAGTGAAGGGCGAGGTCGCCTGGATCTTCTGCGTCGCCGCGCCGGGGGACGAGGGGGACGGGCAGGAGGTCGCCGAGGGCGTGGCTGCCGCGCTCGGCAAGGCATTCAAGCCCGACCGCGTCCTCTTCGTGCCGGCCCTGCCGAAGACGCGGAGCGCGAAGATCGTGCGCCGGGCTGTCCGCGCGACGGCGATCGGCGCCGACCCGGGTGACCTCTCCTCCGTCGAGAACCCCGAGGCTCTCGAGGAGATCGCGCGAGCGGTGAAGGTTTTCGCCGCTGAGTCGTAAACTGCTACCGTTCGCCTAGATGCGCATCGCGCTCGCCCAGATGAACACCGTCGTGGGCGACCTCGACGGGAACGCCGCGCGGATCCTCGAGCGGCTGGCCCAGGCGCGCGAGGCGGGCGCCGACCTCGTCCTCTTCCCCGAGCTGGCCGTGACCGGGTACCCGCCCGAGGATCTCCTCCTCCGGCCGGGATTCCTGCGGGCCGCGGCAGAGACGCTCGAGCGCGTCGCAGCGGAGACGAAGGGCATCGCTGCGCTCGTCGGCGCCCCCCACCTCGACCGCGACCTGTTCAACGCCTGCGCCGTCTGCGTCGACGGCGAGGTGAAGGCCGTCTACCACAAGCAATTCCTCCCCAACTACGGCGTCTTCGACGAGGACCGCTACTTCCAGCCCGGCCGAGATCTCCTGCTCCTGCGTTGCGGCGAGACGATCGTCGGGCCGACGATCTGCGAGGACATCTGGCAGCCGGGCCCGCCCGCGACCGACCTCGCGCTCGCCGGCGCTCACGTCATCGCGAACCTCTCGGCGTCGCCTTTCCATCTCGGAAAGGGGCGCGAGCGGGAGGAGATGCTCGCCACGCGCGCGCGTGACAACTCCTGCTGGATCGCGTTCGTGAATGCCGTCGGCGCCCAGGACGAGCTCGTGTTCGACGGCCAGAGCCTCGTTCTCGACCAGGACGGACGCGTGGTCGTGCGCGCCCCGGCTTTCGAGGAGGCGCTGCTCGTGGTCGACGTCGACTCGACGACGACGATCGGCCGCCGCTTGCGCGACGCGCGCCGTCGCTCGCTCGCCCGTGCGCGTGGGTCTGTCCCCGATCCTCCGGTGGTCGAGCTGCCCGAGGGGCAGGGGCGGGACGGACGGCCTGCTATCCCCGTCCTCGTCGAGCCGCTGGAGGAGCTGGAGGAGATGCGGCTCGCGCTCGAGCTCGGCCTGCGCGACTACGTGGAGAAGAACGGCTTCCGCGTCGTGGTGCTCGGAATCTCCGGCGGGATCGACTCGTCCTTGACCGCGGCGCTGGCTACCGAGGCGCTCGGGCCGGAGCACGTCGTCTGCGTCTCCATGCCCTCCCGCTACACGTCGGAGGAGACGCATGCGGACGCCCACCTCGTCGCCGAGAACCTCGGCGCGCGCTTCATGGAGATACCCATCGAGTCGATCGTGGAGGCCGTGGAAGTCGCGCTCGCACCGGCGTTCACGGGGACCGAGCCCGGCACCGCCGAGGAGAACGTCCAGGCGCGCGTGCGGGGGCTCATCGTCATGGCGCTCTCGAACAAGTTCGGCTGGCTACCGCTCGCGACGGGGAACAAGAGCGAGCTCTCGGTCGGCTACGCGACGCTCTACGGCGACATGGCCGGCGGCTTCGCCGTCCTGAAGGACGTCTACAAGACCGACGTCTTCCGTCTCGCCCGCCACCTGAACGAGCGCGCCGGGCGCGAGCTCATCCCCGCTTCCGTGCTCGAGCGTGCGCCCAGCGCCGAGCTCAGGTCGGACCAAAAGGACGAGGATTCGCTGCCGCCTTACGCGAAGCTCGACCAGGTGCTCAAGGCCTACGTCGAGCTCGACTCGTCCCGCGAAGAGCTGACGACGGACGGGTTCGAGCCCGAGGTCGTCGAGCGCGCGCTCGAGCTGATCGACCGCGCCGAGTACAAACGCCGCCAGGCGCCAATCGGCGTCAAGCTCCGGCCGAAGGCTTTCGGCCGCGACCGGCGCATCCCGATCACGAACCGCTGGCAGGGCTAGGAGGGTTCGGCGGGGGTACCCTACGACCAGCGATTCCAGGGAGGCGTGATGGCGCAGGTCGAGGAGCGAACCGAGGTCAGGACGATCAAGAACTACGTCGGCGGGAGCTGGATCGATGCCGAAGCTTCCGACCGGATCGAGGTGACGAACCCGGCGACGGGCGAGACGATGGCGCAGGTGCCCATGTCCGCTGCGGCCGACGTCGACCGCGCCGTGCGCGCCGCCCGCGAGGCCTTCCCCGCCTGGCGCGCGACCCCGCCGCTCGAGCGGGCACGGGCCTGCTTCGACCTCAAGTATCAGCTCGAGAAGCGGAGGGACGAGCTCGCCGAGATCGTCTCACGCGACAACGGCAAGGCGATCAAGGACGCCGCCGGCGAGGTGGGGCGCGGGATCGAATGCGTCGAGGTCGCCACCGGGATCCCGTCCCTCATGCAGGGGGCCAACCTCGAGGACGTCTCCAGGGGCATCGACTCCGACCTGATCCGCCAGCCGATCGGGGTGTTCGCGGCGATCACGCCGTTCAACTTCCCCTTCATGGTCCCGCTCTGGTTTCTCCCGTTCGCCATTGCTTGCGGAGATACGTTCGTGCTGAAGCCGTCCGAGCAGGACCCGCTCGCCTCGGAGGTCATCTTCGACATCCTCGACGAGATTGGGGTGCCCGCCGGCGTCGTCAACCTCGTGAACGGCGGCAAAGAGGCCGTGAACGCGATCCTCGAGCACCCGGGCGTGAACGGGGTCTCGTTCGTCGGATCCACTCCCGTCGCCCGCTTCATCTATGAGACGGCTGCCAAGCACGGGAAGCGCGTCCAGGCGCTCGGGGGAGCGAAGAACCACGTCATCGTCATGCCCGATGCCGAGCTCGAGTCGGCCGTCGACGGCGTCCTCTCCTCGGCCTTCCACGCCGCGGGTCAGCGCTGCCTGGCCAACTCGGTCTGCGTCGCCGTCGGTGACGTCTACGAGCCGCTGCGGAAGCGACTCGTCGAGAAGGCGGACGCGATGGTCGTCGGCGAGGGAATCGATCCCGAAACGGAGGTCGGTCCCGTCATCTCGAGCGCCGCGCAGGAGCGGATCGTCGGCTGGATCGAGAAGGGCGTCGAGGCGGGTGGCGAGCTGCTCCTCGACGGCCGCGGCAAGGGCTCCGAGGACGGCGCCTTCATCGGCCCGACCATCATCGAGACGGAGCCGGATGCGGAGATCGCCCGCGAGGAGATCTTTGGCCCGGTCCTGACGCTTCTGCGCGCGCGGGACCTCGATCACGCGCTCGAGATCCTCAACGCCTCGACCAAGGGCAACGCCGCCTCGATCTTCACCACTAGTGGCGGCGCGATGCGCAAGTTCCGCTACAACGCGGAGGCCGGCATGCTGGGCGTCAACATCGGAGTCGCGGCACCGATGTCCTTCTTCCCGTTCACGGGCTGGAAGGAGTCGTTCTTCGGCGACCTCCACGCACACGGGCGCGACGCGATCGACTTCTTCACGGAGAAGAAGGTCGTCATCACGCGCTGGCCCGACGCGTAGAGCAATAGTGCCGAAGCAGTTCGAGTACTCGGTCACG
>JBBDMP010000123.1:0-3710 GCA_040878265.1 Gaiellales bacterium
AGAAGCGGCAGATGTCCCTCTCCGCTTCGCTCTGCCACCTCGAATGGCAGGACCGGAAGGTCAACCTCATCGACACACCGGGCGATCCCGGCTTCCAGGCGGACACGATCGCGGCGCTCCGCGTCGTCGAGGGCGCGCTCTTCGTCCTGAACGGCGTGGCCGGCGTCGAAGTGCAAACAACCAGGCTCTGGGAGCGCTGTCAGGGTCTCGGGCTCTCGCGCCTCCTCTTCGTAAACATGCTCGACCGCGAGCGCGCCGATTTCGTCCGGACGCTTGAGCAGATCCGAGAGCAGCTCTCCTCGAGCTGCGTCGCGATCCAGATCCCGATCGGACAGGAGCATGAGCTGACGGGCGTCGTCGACCTCCTGCATATGCGGGCGTACATGTCTCCGGAGGACGAGCGCGAGGGCCAGCCCGTCGACATCCCGGGGGAGGTCGCCGACCAGGCGACCGAGTACCGGGAGAAGCTCGTCGACGCGATCGTCGAGACGGACGAGGCGCTCATGGAGCGCTACCTCGAGGAGGGCGAGGTCTCCGGGGATGAGCTCGCGGTCGCGCTGAAGGACGCCGTCGTCCGCGGCGAGGTCTTCCCGGTCGCGTGCGGCGTGGCGACGAAGAATCTCGGGACGACAGCCGTGCTCGACCTGCTGGTCGAGGCGGTTCCCTCGCCCGCGAAGAAGCCTCTCGACCTCGGTATCGAGTCCGACGGGACGGCCGCGTTCGTCTTCAAGACGATCGCCGACCCCTTCGCCGGGCGCATCAACGTCTTCCGCATCCTCGCGGGCGACCTCGCGTCCGACTCGAACCTCGTCAACGTGCGCAGCCACGGCAAGGAGCGCGTCGGCCAGCTGCTCGTCCTCCAGGGCAAGGATCACACCCAGACGGAGAAGTTCGTCGCCGGCGACATCGGCGCCGTGTCGAAGCTCAAGGAGACGATGACGGGCGACCTCCTGCTTGCCTCCGACAAGCCCGTCGACGTCCCCAGCCTCCAGTTCCCCCAGCCCGTCATGTCGTTCGCCGTCACCCCGAAGACCAAGGGCGAGGAGGAGAAGGCGGCGACCGCCTTGCGGCGCCTGGCCGAGGAGGACCCGACGCTGGTGCTGCGCCGAGACGAGCAGACGGGTGAGCAATTGCTCGCAGGGATGTCGCAGATGCACGTCGAGGTTGCGATCGACCGGATCCACCGCCGCTTCGGGGTGGACATCGAGCTTCACCAACCGCGTGTCCCGTACCTGGAGACGATCCGGAAGGAGTCGCGCGCCCAGGGCCGCTACAAGAAGCAGACGGGCGGCCGCGGCCAGTTCGGCGACTGCCACATCGTCCTCGAGCCGATCCCGGGCCACGAGGGCTACGAGTTCGTGGACAAGATCGTCGGCGGCGTCATCCCGCAAGGGTTCCGCCCTGCGGTCGACAAGGGGATTCAGGAGACCATGGCCCGCGGCGAGCTCGCGGGGGCGCGCGTGCAGGGCGTGCGCGTCCTGCTCGTGGATGGTTCGTACCACTCGGTCGACTCCTCGGAGATGGCGTTCCGGATCGCGGGCTCGATGGCGTTCAAGGCCGCTTACGAGAAAGCCGACCCGGTCCTCCTCGAGCCGATCATGTCGCTCGAGGCCACGGTGCCGGATGACGCCGTCGGCGCGGTGAACGGCGATCTCAACTCGCGCCGCGGCCGCCTCGCGGGCATGGAGCCGCGCGGAGGGATGACGACGATCAAGGCGGAGATTCCCATGTCCGAGGTGCTGACGTACTCGGGCTCGCTGACCTCGCTCACGGGCGGTCGCGGCGACTACTCGCTCACCTTCCTCCGCTACGACGAGGTGCCGACGCACATTGCGCAGAAGCTCATCGAGGACGCGCGGCGCGAGAAGGAGGAGGCGAAAGCCTCGTGACGGTCATCCGCCGCCAGGACACGTTTCGCGTCTGCGCGATCTGCCACCGGACGCTTCTCATGGGCGAGCGGATCGTTCGCTTCTCGCCCGGCGGCGAGGAGTGGCACGACGTCTGCCCGCTCTGCACCGAGACGGCCGACGAGCACGGCTGGGTGCGGGAGGGGACGCCGACGACGCCGCTCGTCGCCGATTCGTCGAAGCGCAAGCGCCGCTGGCGCGGGATCGGCCAGCTCCTCGAGAACCGGAACGACGAGCCGGAGCCGGTCGTCTCCGAGCCCATGCTGCGCCGGCTCTCCGAGACAGAGCAGGCGATGGTCGAGGCGGCGGAGCGTTTCAACGACACGGCCTTCCGCCGCACGATCGCCGGCATCGCCAAGAGCCTCGGGGAAGCACGGGTGAGCCTGCTCCCGCTCTCGGGCACGAATACGGAGGTGGTCATCACGATCGCCTGGGATATCTCCTGGTACCAGTACCGGGTCGTCTTCGACTCGGCTCAGGCCGTGCGACTCGCCGAGCGCGGCTACGAGCTGGAGGATCTCGAAGGCCGCTTCAAGGCATGGAACGGCCACCTGGCAGGCGACGGGCGCGTCGCCCCAGACATCCCCCGACTGTAGGTTTCGGCGCCCTCGGGGCACCCTATAGTGCGACGCAGTGATCTACTGCGTCATTCCGGCGGAGCTCAAGGACGAGCTCTACGACCGGCTCGTCGAGTACTACAAGGACAACCCGAACGTCGAGGTCATCGTCGACCGGCGCACGGGCCCGGACCGGCGGCAGGGGCAGGATCCCGCGGAATTCAGGGAGAAGCGCAAGACGCGTGACCGCCGCCGTCCGCGCGTCCCGGGGACGTTTCCCGACACGGAAGCGCCCGAGACAGCCGCCTAGGCGAACCCGATCGGCTCGCTCGACAGGTGGAAGCTGAACTTCGGCTCGTCCTGCATCGAGTCGCAGCACCAGTAGTCGATGACCGCCCAGCGCTTGGCGGCCATCTCGAAGCTCTCCTCGAAGACTGCCTCACCGGCCACGGACTCGGCATAGAGCGTGTGCTTGCCGTCGGCCAGGTCGAACGAGAACTCGATCCAGTTGTGCTGGTTCCCCACGTCGAAGCTGTCGTCTACCGCCGGGCGACCGTCGATGAAGACGAGGATGTCGACGTCGTCACGCTCGAAGCTCTGGTTCGAGACGTAGAGCGTCAAGTTGCCGTCCTCGACCTGCTCGAGCGGAGGCGGGCCCTCGGCGATCCCCGGCGCAGGCTCCTCGGCGGTAGAGCTGCCGCAACCCGCGAGGGCGAGGACGGCCAGAAAGATCAAGGGGAGCCTCATGCCCTATTGGGACGGTTCGCGTTGGCGAAAAGTTCCGTCGTTAGGATTCAGCCCATGGCGACGACCGAGACGAAGGCCTTCAGGAACTACATCGGCGGCGAGTGGGTCGAGGCTTCCGGCGGGGAGACCTTCGAGACCCGGAATCCGGCGACCGGCGAGGTGCTCGGGGTCTTCCCCAAGTCGAGCGTCGAGGACGTCGACCGCGCCGTCGAGGCGGCCAAAGAGGCGTACGAGAGCTGGCGGCTGGTTCCCGCCCCGCGCCGCGCCGAGATCCTCTTCCGCGTCGGCCAGCGGTTTATCGACCGCAAGGACGAGCTGACCGAGCTGATGGTGCAGGAGATGGGCAAGGTGCGCGCCGAGGCGGGCGGCGACGTTCAGGAAGCGATCGACATGACGTACTACATGGCCGGCGAGGGCCGGCGCCTCTTCGGCCAGACAACGCCCTCGGAGATGCCGGAGAAGTTTCAGATGTCCATCCGGATGCCCGTCGGCGTCGTCG
>JBBDMP010000124.1:0-3694 GCA_040878265.1 Gaiellales bacterium
ACATCTCGGATCTCGGTCCCGAGATCCAGACCCTGATGCCGGGTGAGGCGATCGTGACGAACCTCGAGGCGCCGTTCGCGCTCCCGGCCCAGGTGTACCTCTACGAGGACTATCTGAAGTCGGTCGCGGGACCGTCGCCGCTCCCGCCGCGGCCCGAAGGAGCCTCGAAGGGATTCGCCGAGTGAAGCGCGCCGACCCCGAGCGCTGATGGCGCGCCTGGTCGCGTTCGGCGATGCGCACCTGGGGCGCTCGCACCTCGCACATCTTCGTGACGACCAGGGACGCAACGTGCGCGAGGAGGACTTCCTGCGCTCCTTCGCCTGGGCCATCGACGAGACGATCCGGCAGGAGCCCGACGGGTTCGTCTGGCTCGGCGACGTCTTCGATCACGCGCGGCCGACGTACCGGACGTTCGCGCACGTCCTCGGCGGGCTCCAGAAGCTCACGGATGCCGGGTTGGACGGCGTCGCGATCAGTGGGAATCACGACACGCCGCGGGTGCGCGGCACCGGTTCGCCGTACGACGCCCTCGAGCGCGTGTTCCCCGGCGTCAGGTTCGCGTGGAGGATGGAGGCGCTGGCCGCCGAGGTCGCCGGGGTCCTCGTCCACGCGGTGCCCCAGACCCTTTCGGTCGACGAGCTGCGCCGGCAACTCGGCGCTGCCGCCGCCGCCGTCCGAACCGATGCCACGAATCTGCTCATCGCGCACGTCGCGTTGACGTCCCTGCCCTCGCGGGCGTACCGCGACATCAACGAGCTGGAGGTCGAAGAGTCGGCGTTCGACAAGGGGTTCGACCGCGTGCTGCTCGGGCACTACCACGCGTTGCAGAAGGTCTCGAAGCGAACGTGGTACGCGGGCTCGACGGATACCTTCTCCTTCTCCGACAGCCCGGAAACGGCCAAGGGTCTCGTCGTCTTGGACACGGATTCCGGCGCCGTGGAGCACGTCGAGAACCCGCACGAACGACCGCTCGTCACCGCGAGCGTCTCCGCCGGTGGGATGTCCGCGGGCGAGCTGGTCGACGCGGTCGAGCGCGCAGGGAACGGGACGCCTTCCGGCGCGATCGTCCGCGTCTTCCTGAACGACGTCGATCCTTCATCGTTCCGCCAGATCGCGAACGAGCAGTTCCAGGAGGTCGTGCCCGGCGCGTTGTGGGTGCAGGTCGAGCCGGACTACGGGGCCGAGGCGTTTGCGGTGCAAGGAGGGCCGACCATCGGGTCCCTGGAGCAAGAGTGGGCGGCCTACGTCGAGCTCCAGGACCTCGCGGGGCTCGAGCGCGAGCGGGTCGTCTCGCTCGGCACGAGGTTCCTCGAGGACGCGCGCGGAGAGACGGTATGAGGATCCTCGAGCTCTCCCTCCGCAACTACCGCGTGTTCGAGGAGGTGGAGCTCGAGCTGCCGGCTCGGGTGATCGGGATCTTCGGCGAGAACGGCAGCGGCAAGACGTCGCTCCTGGAAAGCATCGCGTTCGCGCTCTACGGGGTCGAGGCGACCCGGACGAAGAAGCAGTACATCCGGACGCACGGCATCCTCACCGACTGCGAGGTCCGGCTCGTCTTCGAGCACGCGGGCCACCAGCACGAGGTCCGCCGTTCGATCCGGGGCAGGGGCCACATGCCGGAGGCGGAGCTATACGCGGGTGGCCTGCTCGTCGCGTCCGGAACGACCGACGTCGATGCCGAGATCCGCCGACTCCTCCACATGGATCTCCACGTATTCCGCTCCTCGGTCTACGCGGAGCAGAAGCAGCTCGACGCGTTCTCATCGCTCCGACCGGCCGAACGCCGGGAGATGGCCCTCCGGTTGCTCGGGATCAAGCCCGTCGACGAGGCGGTCGCGACGGCCCGCCGCGAAGCGCGAGCCGCCAAGGACGGCGCCGGGCAGCTGGCCGGCGCGGTGGGGGACCTCGCCGCGCTCGAGGCCGACCTGAAGGACGCGAAGGACGCGGCCGCGGAGGTCAAGAAACTCGCGAAGGCCGCCGCGGAGGCGTTGAAGGAGGCTGCGACGGAGGAGCGGGCGGCCGTGAAGTCGTTCGCCGACATCGACGCGGCGCGCCAGCGAGTGGAGAAGCTCACGGTGCAGCTCCTCGCCAAGACGGGGGAGCACGGCCGGCTGGTCGAGCAACGAGCCGCCGTCACCGAGCGCGCCGAGACCTTGGCGGAGAGCATCGCGGAGCTGCCGTCGCTGGAGGAGGAGCTCGCCGGTCTCGCCGACGTCGAGGGGCGGCTCCGCGCGGCCACGCAGCTGGCAGACGCCGCGTCCAAGCTCGTGGAGGCGGAAACGGCGCTCGCGGCGGTCCCCGAGGTGGACGCCGCGGTCGTCCTCGCAGAGCTGGAGCTCGCGACGCGGGCCCACGCCGACGCCCAGCTCGCCGCCGCCGGCGCCGAGGCGGAGCGCGGCCACCGGGCCTCCTTGTTCGAGGAGGCGCATCTGCGGCTGGCGCGGGCCGAGGGGGCGGATCCCTCCGAGCCGTGCCCGACGTGCGGGCGCCCGCTCGGCGCGGACTTCGCCGAGTACGTCCGTCACGTGAAAGCGGACCTGGCCGCCACGAAGAAGGAGGCAGCCGAGGCGGCGAAGGCTGCGAAGTCGGCGTCGACGGCGCGCACCGCCGCCGAGAAGGCCCTGCGCGGAGCCGAGACGGCCGGCGAGCAAGCACGACGCGCCGCCGACCGGCGCACCTCCCTGCTCGAGCGCCTGGAGCAGCACCGCTCTGAAGTGAGCCGGCTGGCTGAGCCCTTCGGCGGCGAGACCCCCGACCTGGACGCGCTCCGCGCCTCGGCCGAGCGCGCCACGGCCCTCGGCCGGCGCGTCGCCGAGCTCGGGGCCCAGCGCGAGCACCTCGAGCACACGCGGCGGGACCTCGGGACGATCGAGGATCGCGTGACGGCGCTCGAGGCCGAGCTGGCCGCCCTGGCGGAGGAGGCCGAGGCGCTCTCGTTCGACGAGGCCGAACACGCCCGTCTCGGGGACGAGCTCGCGTCGGCCCGGCAGGTCCACCAGCAGGCTCGCGACACCGAACGAAGCGCGAACGACGCCGCGAACGACGCCGGGAAGCGCGTGAGCGAGCTGACCGGGGCATTGGGGCAGGCCCGGGAGACGGCGGCACGGGTGGACGAGCTCCGGTCGGAGGCTCGCTACGTCGATCGCGTCGCCATGCTGCTCGACGGGTTCCGCGACCACCTGGTCGCTCGGGTCGGCCCCGAGCTCTCTCGCGAGGCCGAGAGCCTCTTCCGAGAGCTCACCGATCGCGAGTACGACGACTTGCGGATCGACGAGGAGACGCTGTCGATCCAGATCGCCGACGGCGACACATACTTCCCGATCGGCCGCTTCTCCGGGTCCGAGACCGACCTCGCGAACCTCGCCCTGCGGGTCGCCATCTCGACGCACCTGTCCAGGATGTCGGGGTCCGACGTCGGGATGATGGTGCTCGACGAGGTGCTCGGATCGCTCGACGAGGAGCGCAAGGACCTCTTGGTGCAGACCCTCGGACGGCTCTCGTCGCGCTTCCATCAACTCTTCGTGATCACGCATGCGGAACGCGTCAAGGATCAGTTCCCGGCGTCGATCCTGGTGCAGAAGACGGGGCGCCGTCGCAGCTCCGCGATGCTCGTGTAGTCAGCTCACGGCCGAAGCACGGTCGGCCGAGGTGCCACCGTTCAACGTGGCCGGCCGGATGCTGGGGATGAAGACGC
>JBBDMP010000125.1:0-3681 GCA_040878265.1 Gaiellales bacterium
CCCCCCCCCCCCCCCCCCCCCCCCCACGCCGAAGAAGCGCTCCGCCGATGTCTTGCGATGGGCGCAGACAGGGCGATTCGGATACCGAGCGACGAGCACCTCGATCCCATTTCAATCGCGCGCGCGTTAGCGCGGGCGATTGAGAAAGAGAGCCCGGATCTCGTCCTCTGCGGCGTCCAGTCGTCCGACTCGGTCCAGGCCGCGACCGGCACCGCACTGGCCGAGATTCTCGGCCTGCCGCGGGTCGCCGTCGTGACGAAGCTCGACTGGGCTCCCGGCTCCGGCACGGCGACTGTCCACCGCGAGCTCGAGGGCGGCCTCGTCGACGTGGTCGAGGTCGACACACCGGCGGTGCTGACGATCCAGACTGGGATCAACGAGCCCCGCTACGCCACCCTGCGGGCGATCAAGCAGGCCGAGCAGCAAGAGATCGACGTGCGAACGCCGAGCGAGCTCGGCGAGCTCGGATACAGCGTGCGGCGCATGTTCGTCCCCCCCAAGGGCGAGGGCGCCGAGATGCTCGACGGCGGCGCCCCGTCAATCGCCCAGAAGATCAAGGAGATCGTCGAGGAGCGGATGAAGTGAGCGTCCTCGTCGTTGCCGAGCACCTGCGGGGCGAGCTTCGGCCGGTGACGCTCGAGCTCGTCAGCGCGGCGAAAGAGCTCGGCGGGCCCGTCGAGGTCATGGTGATCGGCAAGGACCCGGCTCCACTCGCGGAGCAGGCGAACCTGGCCGGCGTGGACGAGATCCTGGCCGTCTCCGTCGAGCAGGAGGAGTTCGAGAACGACGTCTACCAGGCCGCCGTGGAGAAGCTCATCTCGGAACGGCAGCCACAGGTGATTCTCATGGGCTTCACCGTCAACTCGATGGGCTACGGGCCCGCCGTGGCGGCGAAGCTGGGGCTCGGCTTTGCCTCCGACGTCTTTTCACTCCGCGATGACGGCGAAGCCGTCATCGCGGAAAGGGCCTTCTATGGATCGAAGGTCCACGCGGAGATCGATTTTCCCGGCCACGACCAAGTGCTTCTCCTCCTCCGACCGACCACATGGCCTCCTGCCGAGGGCGCTGGGACTGCGGAAATTCGCGATTTCCCGGTGGACACCGGGAAATCGCGAGCTAGGCACAAGGAGTTCGTCGAGGTCGCGACGGGCGACGTCGATATCACGACGGCGGACTTCCTCCTCTCCATCGGGCGCGGCATCGGCGAGAAGGAGAACCTGGAGCAGTTCGAGGGGCTCGCCGAGAAGATGGGCGCAACGCTCTCCGTCTCCCGCCCGCTCGTCGACGCGGGCTGGGTGCCGAACGCGCGCCAGGTGGGACAATCGGGCAAGACCGTGAAACCGAAGGTCTACCTGGCCATGGGCATCTCCGGGGCGGTGCAGCACCTGGCCGGGATGAAGACGAGCGGCACGATCATCGCGATCAACTCCGACCCGGAGGCCGCGATCTTCAACGTCGCCCACTACGGTGCCGTGGCCGACCTCTTCGACGTCGCCGAAGAGCTCGAGAAGTTGTTTTGACCGAAACCCGCGATACGTTCGCGGGGCTGGCGACGTGGGAGAAAGGCGTCTGGTACTCGCTCGTCGTCGTCTCGACGGCGCTCTTCCTCTGGGGCGTCGCACGGCTCGCCCTCAAGTACCGCCGAGGACGCACGCCCTGGAAGCCCGACGAGCCCGTCAACCGGCTCCGCCGCGCCCTCAAGACAACGCTCGACCACTCCTGGATCCGCCGCCGCGACCCGCTCGCCGGCGCGGGGCACCTGCTCATCTTCTACGGCTTCCTCGTCCTCTTCATCGGGACGGCGATCCTCGCCTTCCAGGACAACTTCGCCAAGCCGGTGCTCGGCTTCCACTTCTGGGAGGGCTGGTTCTACCTCGGCTACTCGCTCTTCCTCGACGTCTTCGGCGTGGCGCTGATCGTCGGGCTCGGGGTCATGGCGTTGAAGCGGGGGATACTCAGGCCGTTTCGCCTGAACTACTGGCGGCCCGACCGCGCCGAGGGCGAATACGACCGCAAGCCCTACGTGATCGGAGACTGGGCGTTCCTCGGAATCCTTTTCTTCCTCGCGCTCACGGGCTTCCTGCTGGAGGCCTTCAGGATCGCTGCGGATGACCCCGGCTTCGAGAAGTGGTCGCCCTTCGGGTGGCTGGCCGGCCAGGGGCTCATCGGGCTCGGCCTCGAGGGCGCCACCGCGGACGACGCGCGCTACGTCGAATGGTGGGTGCACGGCGTCGTGGCGCTCGGCTTCGTCGCCTCGATCCCCTTCACGAAGGCGGTGCACATGGTGACCGGGCCCGCGGGCGTGGCTGTGCGCGACCTCGAGGCGGGCGCAATGCTCCCGCTCGTCCCCGCAGACGCGAAGCCGGAGGAGATCGGCTACGGCCTCATCACCGACTTCTCCTGGAAGCACCTGCTCGACCTGGATGCTTGCACGAAGTGCGGGAAATGCCATGCGGCCTGCCCGGCGACGAGCTCCGGCTACCCCCTCTCGCCGCGCGACCTGATCCTCGACCTGCGCGAAGTGGCCTCGCACTCGTTCGAGGGCAAGCCGTCCATCCTCGGCGATCCGATCCGCCCGGAGACCCTTTGGTCGTGCATGCAGTGCATGGCCTGCGTGGAGATCTGCCCCGTCGGCATCGAGCACGTGCCGATCATCGTCGAGATGCGCCGCCGCCTCGTGGAGAAGGGCGAGATGGACGGCCAGCTGCAGCAGACGCTCGAGACGATCTACACCTCGGGGAACTCCTTCGGCGAGGCGCGGCGCAAGCGGCCGCGTTGGACGCGGGAGCTCGACTTCGAGGTGAAGGACATCCGCAAGGAGCCCGCTGAGCTTCTGTGGTTCGTCGGCGACTACGCGTCCTTCGACCCGCGCAACCAGCGTGCGACGCGGGCGCTCGCCCGTATTCTCTGGGAGGCGGGCGTCGACTTCGGGATCCTCTTCGACGCCGAGCAGACCGGCGGCTGCGACGTTCGCCGCGTCGGCGAGGAGGGCCTCTGGCGCGAGCTCGCCGAGACCAACATCGAGACGATCTCCGGCTGCTCGTTCGAGCGCATCTTCTCCTCCGACCCGCACAGCTTCCACACGCTCAAGAACGATTACCCGCAGCTGGGCGGCTCCTGGAACGTCATGCACCACTCGCAGCTCCTGCTCGAGCTGCTCGAGTCCGGTCGGCTGCGCACGCGCAAAGGGCTCGGGTACCGGGTCACCTACCACGACCCCTGCACGCTCGGCCGCTACAACAAAGTCTTCGAGCCTCCGCGCCAGGTGCTGGACGCGCTCGGTCTCGAGCTCGTCGAGATGCCGCGCAACCGCGACAACTCCTTCTGCTGCGGCGCGGGCGGGGGTCGCATTTGGATGAAGGAGCTCCGCAGGGAGGACGTACCGCGCCCGAGCGAGATGCGGATCGACGAGGCGGTCGCTCTTGGTGAGATCGACTACTTCGTCGTCGCCTGCCCGAAGGACGTGACGATGTACGAGGACGCGATCAAGACCTCAGGGCACCAGGGCGAGCTCGAGTTGCGCGAGCTCTCGGAGCTCGTGCTCGAGTCTCTTTCGCCGGACCCGCGTTAGGCTCTCCCGCGTTCACTACGGAGGAGGAGGTTTAGATGGCCTTGAGAAGATGGCTGGTCTTCGCAGCCGGCTCGGTCCTGCTCGCGCTCGCGTTTCTCGCGGTGACGCTT
>JBBDMP010000126.1:0-3261 GCA_040878265.1 Gaiellales bacterium
GCCAGCCGCGTCGACCACTGGATCCTCGTCGAATATCGCGGCCTTTGGGACCGGGACATCCTGGGCGGCAGCCTCCTTTCCGAAGAGCTCAAGGCCCACCTCCGAGACCAGCTCGGTCAGCTGCCCCACTCGCGCCTGCTGTTCGTGAAGAAGCCGGAGCTTCGCCGGAAGGGCCGCGGCCTCGTCTACTTCGGTAGCTCGCGCCCCGGCGAGGAGCGCTTCTTCGAGCTCCAGTTCGAGCGGCACGACGACCTGGCCGCACTCGACTTCGTCGGCGCTCTCAGGGGCGACGAGACGCCGGGGGTGCCGGTTGAGCATCCGCTCCACATCGTCTGCACGCACGGGAAGCGCGACCGCTGCTGCGCGAAGTACGGCCGCCCGCTCTACGACCGCCTCTGCCGGGAGACGAACTCGGCTTGGGTCTGGCAGTCGACCCACGTCGGCGGCGACCGCTTCGCCGGGAACGTCGTCTGCCTGCCCGAGGGGCTCTACTACGGACGCGTCGAGGAGGAGGACGTGCGCCCGCTACTCGACGCCTACGAAGCAGGCGAAGTCTGGCTCGACGGCTATCGGGGCCGTTCCGGGTATACGTTCGCCGTCCAGGCGGCCGAGCGTGCGGTTCGGGAGGCGACCGGGGTGGCCGCGATCGACGGCGTCGAGCTCGTCGCCGTGCGGGCGCGCCTCGACCAGGGCTGGACGGTGCAGCTCCGTGCTGGCCGCACGCTCCACGAGGTGGACGTCGTCGCCGAAAGGGCCGAGGAGGCCGTCTACCTGACCTGCGGCTCGGTCACTCCGCAGCACGCCCGTCGCTACCGGGCGACGGACCACCGCGTGCCGGCTCGCTGACGAGCAGAAATCCCTCGCGTACGAGCCTGCGGACGAGCACGAGGCGGCTTTCCGCGTCGAGCTCGCCGGGCAGGTCGGCTGCGCGGAAGGGTTCCTCGCTCGCCGCGATGAACTCGAGCTCCTCCGTGACGTGCGTCGGGAAGTCGAGGCGCTTACCCTCGAAGGTAAGCGTCGTCCCGTCCAGCTCCGCGAGGACGGTCGGGCGCCGCTCGAGCTCGGTCTCGAGACCGAGGCGGCCGAGCGCTCGGACCTGAGTCAGCTGACCGCCGCGGATCGGCCGGCGAGTCGCCAGGAAGCGCCGCCGTCGCCGGTCCGTCACGAGATCGGGACGAAGCCGCGCGCGCAGCCCGTCCAGGAGATCCTCGCCGCCGTCTCCTTCCTCCGGCACCGAGCGGCGAAACGCCTCCTCTTGCTCGCATTCGGCAAGAGCGGCTTTGAAGGCGTCGATCCAGGTGTAGACGTTGACTCCCACGGTGATGTGGAGGGAGTCGGTCTCCGACGTCACGGCCTCGTGCAGCCACCCGCGGGGGAGATAGAGCGTGTCGCCCGGTCGCAGGACGACGTCATGTACGACTGCCCCCGGACCGCCGAGCTCCCGCCTGTAGCGCTGCTGCTTCAGCGGCAGCGGGAAGACCGGGTCGTAGACGAGCCAGCGCTTCTCGCCGGCGACCTGGAGGACGAAAACGTCGTGCGTGTCGTGATGCACGGCTAGGCCTTGCGAGTCGCGCGGCGTGTAGTAGGCGTTCGCCTGCACCGGGTGTCCGAGCTCGCGCTCGAGCTCGCGGGAGAAGACGGCGAGCGGCTCCCAGTTCAGGTGCAAGCCCTGGAGGACGATCGTGGCGCCGGCTTCGAACTCGGCCACGACTCGGTCGACCTCGGCCGTCCCCGTGAAGGGCGCCGGCCGCCAGGGAACGTCGACGGTGTAGTCGTCGAGCCCGATCTGCGTGCCCTCCTTGACGAGACGGAAGGCGGGGAAGCGGATTCCCGTCGAGCAGACGAGCCGCTCGACGTCAGGCTCGGAGAGGAGCGCGTCGAAGCGGCCCGGCTCCTCCCGGGTGACGACGAGCGGCTTCTGCTCCCAGTGCCCGCCCAGGAACTCTTCGGCGGGAACCGGGTCGATACACCGAGCTAGCGCGGTGCCGCTAACTTCAGCTCGGGTCGGTGTCGTCCGTGTCGGCGTCGGTCGAATCGGTGTCCGCGTCGTCCGTGTCGGTGTCCTGATCGTCCGTATCCGTGTCGCCTCCGGGCGTGCCCTCTTCCGGGGTGAGCGCGGAGCTCGACTGGATTTCTTCGTCGTGCAGGCCGGCCATGAAGTTTCCCTCCTTGACGATGACGGCGGAAGGCTACAGCGTCTCTATCGAACGCTTGGGCAACTAAACTCGCCGCGCCCGTGGATCTCTACGAGTACCAGGGAAAGGAGCTCTTCGCCCGCTTCGGGATCCCCGTGTCGGAGGGGAGACTGGCGACGACTCCCGAGGAGGCGCGGGCGGCGGCCGAGGAGCTCGGGAGCCAGGTCGTGGTCAAGGCTCAGGTTCTGACGGGAGGGCGCGGCAAGGCCGGCGGGATCAAGCTCGCCGGCTCCCCCGACGAGGCGGAGGCGCACGCTCGCGACATCCTCGGCATGGACATCCGCGGCCACGTCGTCCGCAGGCTGTGGATCGAGCAGGCCTCGGGGATCGCCAAGGAGTACTACCTCTCGGTCGCGTTCGACCGCGGGGAGAAGAAGCCGCTCTTCATGCTCACGACGCAGGGCGGGATCGACATCGAGGAGGTGGCGGAGCGCTCGCCCGAGGCGCTCGCCCGCCTGCACATCGACCCGCTGGTCGGCTTCCAGCCCTACCAGGCGCGCTGGCTCTGCTTCACCGCAGGTGTCGAGGATCCCAGCGAGCAGAAGCAGGTGCTCGACCTCGTCGGGCGGCTGTACGAGGCCTTCGTCGCCTGTGACGCGATGCTCTGCGAGGTCAACCCGCTGATCGTCACGCCCGAGGGCGAGGTGCGGGCATTGGACTCGAAGTTCTCGGTCGACGACAACGCCCTCTTCCGTCACCCGGACATCGCCGAGATGCGCGACCTCGAGGCGGCCGATCCACGCGAGCGTCTCGCCCGCGAGAAAGGGGTCATCTACGTCAAGCTCGACGGCGACATCGGGATCCTCGGCAACGGCGCCGGTCTCGTCATGTCCACGCTCGACGTGATCGACCAGGTGGGTGGCCGGCCGGCGAACTTCTGCGATCTCGGCGGCGGCGGGGACGCGGAGGGAGTCGTCGCGGCGCTCGAGGTCATCACCTCCGACCCGGACGTGCGCGCGACCCTCTTCAACATCTTCGGCGGGATCACCCGCTGCGACGAAGTCGCGCGCGGGATACTCGAGGCGCTCGGCCGGATGGAGATCGAGGATCCCATCGTCGTCCGGCT
>JBBDMP010000126.1:3361-19988 GCA_040878265.1 Gaiellales bacterium
GGATACTCGAGGCGCTCGGCCGGATGGAGATCGAGGATCCCATCGTCGTCCGGCTGGACGGGACGAACGCCGAGGAGGGCAGGGCGATGCTCGTGGACGCCGCCCCCCCGAACCTCTACGTCGAGGAGACGATGCTCTCGGCCGCCGAGCGCGTCGTGGAGCTGGCGGGCGCGCGGTGACGCGCGAGGCGAAGCCCGCGCGTGTGCCTAAACGCGGAGGCGTATGGAACGAGCGGGCCGAGGCTTACCGGCAAAGCGATGCCCATCGCGAGGGTGAGGATCTCGACCTCCTCGTCGAGTGGGCGGCGGGCGCCCGGACGGCGCTCGACGTCGCCACCGGCGGAGGGCACGTGGCGCGGCGGCTCCGGGAAGCAGGCCTCGAGGTCGTGAGCTCGGACCCGGCGCCCGGGATGCGGCCCGATGTGGTCTGTCGGGCCGAGGATCTGCCCTTCGCCGACGGGAGCTTCGACGTCGTCACGTGCCGATTGGCGGGGCACCATTTCACGAACGTCGTCGCCGGCGTGCAGGAAATGGCGCGGGTCAGCGGAGACCGGGTTCTCGTCGTCGACAACCTCTACATGGGAGAGGCCCGCGAGGAGGCCGACCACCTCCGCGACCCGTCGCACGTGCGGAACTACAGCGCCGACGAGTGGCGCGAGCTCTTCTCCCGCGCAAAGCTCGAAGTCGAAGACTTGCGGACGTTCGAGAAGCAACTGGAGGTCGAGCCCTGGCTCGCCCGCTCCGGGTGTGCCGGCGACGATGCCGCGCGGGTTCGCGCGCTCCTCGCCGACCGGATCCGCGACGGCTGGATCACGCTTGACTGGATCGCCCTGAAGGGGCGAAAGAGCTAGTGGCGATCATCGTCGACGAGTCGACGCGCCTCGTGGTGCAGGGCATCACCGGCCGCGAGGGCTCCTTCCACGCGACTCGGAACAAGGAGTACGGGACGAGCGTCGTGGCGGGCGTCACCCCGGGAAAAGGTGGGGCGGACGTCGAGGGCATCCCGGTTTTCGACTCCGTGCGCGAGGCGGTTGCCAGGACGCAGCCGAACACGGCCATGGTGTTCGTGCCCGCGCGGTTCGCGGCGGATGCGATCTACGAGGCGGTCGACGCCGGGATCGAGACGGTGATCTGCATCACCGAGGGCATCCCCGCCCACGACCTGCTGCGGGTCTACAACTACATCCGCCCGCGCGGGATCACGCTCGTCGGGCCCAACTGCCCGGGCGTCCTCTCACCGGGGAAGGCGAACGTCGGCATCATCCCGGGCGAGATCTTCAACGAGGGCGCCGTCGGGCTCGTCTCCAGATCCGGCACGCTCACGTACCAGATCGGGCACGAGCTGGCACAGCTCGGTATCGGCCAATCGACTATCGTCGGAATTGGGGGGGACCCCGTCGTCGGGTCGTCGTTTTTGGACGTCCTCGCCCGCTTCGAGGCCGATGCCGAGACCGAGATCGTCGTCATGGTCGGCGAGATCGGCGGCACCGAGGAAGAGAAGGCGGCCGCGTTCATCGAGGCCGAGATGACCAAGCCGGTCGTCGCCTACATCGCCGGCTTCACGGCGCCCCCCGGCAAGACGATGGGCCATGCGGGCGCGATCATCTCGGGCACCGCGGGAACGGCTCAGGCGAAGAAGGAAGCGCTCGAGGCGCACGGCGTCCGCGTCGGCATGAACCCCACCGAGGTCGCTCGGCTCGTGGCCGAGGTGGCGGGGGTCAGCGCCTAGCCCTGGAGGGGTTGGCGGAACCGGCACAGCGCTTGTTTCGCCGAACCCTCCTAACCCCGCCCGCCGCGCCGATTAGACTCAGGCGCATGGCAGCGATCTCATTCGCGCGCGGGTATCCCGGGCCCGACCTCCTTCCGATCGAGGAGTTCGGAGACTGCGCCCAAGCTGCGCTCGAGCGGGACGGCGCCACCGCCCTCAATTACGGGCCGCCCTCCGGCTACCCACCTCTGAAGGAGTGGATCGCCGACCGGCACGGTGTCGATGCGAAGCGCATCATCACCACCACGGGCTCGCTCCAAGGCTTCAGCTTCGTCGCCCGTCACTACGTCTCCGGTGGCGCAACCGTGTTCGTCGACGGCCCCTGCTACGACCGCTCGCTCTCGATCCTGCGGCGGCTCGGCGCCCACGCAGTCCAGGTACCGCTGACGGACGACGGCCTCGACGTCGACGCGCTCGCTCTCGCCCTCGGCCAGGCAGAGGGCACGAAGATCGTCTACACGATCCCGACCTTCCAGAATCCGAGCGGGCACACGCTCGGGCTCGAGGGCCGGCGCCGCCTCATCGACGTCGCGCGCGAGCACGGCGCGATTCTGCTCGAGGACGATCCGTACGGTCTGCTCCGCTTCGAGGGCGAGCCGTTGCCGACGCTCTTCGAGCTCGCCGAGGGCGACGGCGTCCTCTTCCTCACCTCGTTCTCGAAGACCGTCGCCCCCGGGATTCGGGTCGGCTACGTCGTCCTCCCCGAGGAGCTCGTGCACCCCGTCGAGGCGTACGTGCTCGAGAACTACGTCTCGCCGACGATCTTCGTTCAGGCAGCGCTGAACGAGTTCCTGACGAGCGGCCGCTTCGAGCCGAATCTCGAGCGCGTTCGCGACGGCCTTCGCGTCCGCCGCGATGCGATGCTCGGGGCGCTCGAGCGCGAGTTCCCCGCGGGCTCGTCCTGGAACCGGCCCGAGGGTGGCTACTTCCTCTGGCTCGACTTCCCCGCCGGCGTCCGTGCGGAGGCGCTTCTCTCCCAGGCGACCGAAGCGGGGGTCACCTTCATCAAGGGCTCCGACTTCTACGTCGAGGAGGGCGGCGAGGAAGCCGCCCGGCTCGCCTTTTCGTTCGAGCGGGCTGAGGCCATCGAGGAGGGCATCGCCCGTCTAGGCCGTCTCGTTCGCGAGACGGCCTCAGTCGCTGCGTGAAGTCTCGACTAAGAGCTAAGCGGCTGCGTGCTGCGCACGGAGCGCGAGCGGCACGAGACGGGCCTGCTCCGGCGGTTGGAGCGTGCGCTTCGCCGGGCGGAAGGTGGGACAGGGCTCACCGACAAGGGCACAAAGGTCGGCGCGGCGGAAGAAGCAATCCTCGCAGGTGACCTTCGTGTGCTTCCCCATCCGACAGCGAAGGATGATAGGGAGCCAGGCCGCTTGGGTGAAGGGTCGCGCCGATGAATATTGTGCAATTTCCGTGAAGATCTATTCACACGTTGCCGTGTGAGGCAACTACCCTGTTGCCAGTGCCGCTAACGCCTCTTCGAAGCTAGACACCGCGATGATCTCGAGGCCGTCGGCATGCTGCCGCGCCTCCGCCGCGTTGTCCTCGGGCACGACAAAGACGTCGGCGTCTATGAGCCGCGCGCCGGCTGCCTTCTGCTCGATACCGCCGATCGCGCCGACGTTGCCCTCGAGGTCGAGCTCGCCTGTCGCGGCGATTTTCCGGCCCCGGTCGATGTCGCGGCCGAGCTCGTCGACCACGTCGAGCGCGAAGGCGAGGCCGGCCGAGGGGCCCCCGACATCGCCCGCGTTGATCTTGATGTCGAGCGGGAGCTCGATATCGACGGCCGGCTCGACGAGCACGCCGACCAGGGCGCGCTCGGCGTCCTCCGGGTCGGCCCTGGTGCCCACCTCGATCGTCCGGACCCGCCCAGTACGCCGCACCTCGAGCTCGACAGGGTCTCCCGGAGGGTGCCCCTCCATGACGTCGCGCAGATCCGCTGGTGAGCGCACACGCTCCCCGAGAGCTCCCACGATCACGTCGCCCGGCTGCAGCTTCCCTTCCGCCGGCGAGGCCGGGAGGACGAGCGCGACCTCGGCCCCGATCGGGGTCGCCTCGACGTCGTAGTCGAGCTCGCGGAGGGCCACGGCCACGGCGATCTGCTGCGAGCGGGACATCTGGTTCAGGCTCGACTGGCGTCGTTGCGGCTCGCTGACTCCGGTCGGGTTGAACTCCTCCTCGGGAACGAGCGAGGCGCTGTCGTGTATCTCCGGGAAGAGCCGCTCGAAGAGCGAGGCCTTGCGAACGAGGATGTCGACCATGTAGATCCCGCCCTCGTCTTCCATCGTCGACTCGTCCGGCACATCGACGATCTCATCCAGCTCCCGGCCCGGGTTCGGCAGGAAAAGGTAGTGGTCGGACGGTGCGAACCAAAGGACCGCGGCGACGATGCCGAGGAGGAGGACGAGCGGGAGGAGCTTTCGCTTCAGCGGGACCCCGCGAGCACGCCGACGACCTCGCGAACAGCGTCTGCGGACTTGGCGAGCTCGCTCTTCTCGTCGTCGCCGAGCTCGAGCTCGATGATCTCCTCGGCGCCGGCCGCTCCGAGCTTCACGGGCACCCCCATGTAGAGCCCGTCGATGCCGTACTCGCCCTCGAGGTACGCCGTGCAGGGGAGGACGCGCTTCTGGTCGAGGCAGATCGCGTCGACCATCTCGGCGACGGCAGCTCCGGGCGCATACCAGGCCGAGGTGCCGAGGAGCTCGACGATCTCCCCGCCGCCCTTGCGGGTTCGCTCCACGAGGGCCTCGATGCGCTCGCCCGAGACGAGCTGTCGGAGCGGGATGCCTCCAACGGTTGTCGCGGAGACAACGGGGACCATCTGATCGCCGTGGCCGCCCAGGACCATGGCCTGGACGTCCTTCGCAGAAGCGCCCGTCTCCCAGGCGATGAAGGTGCGGAAGCGAGCGGTGTCGAGGACCCCGGCCATACCGAACACCCGCTCTTTGGCGAGACCCGACGTGGCCTTGGCCACGTGGCACATGGCGTCGAGCGGGTTGGTCACGACGAGGACGATCGCGTCCGGGGAGTGCTCGAGCGCCGACCGCGTCACCGAGCCGACGATCTTCTCGTTTGTCGTCACGAGGTCGTCGCGGCTCATCCCGGGGGTGCGGGGCTTTCCGGACGTGATCACGACGACGTCGGAGCCCGCGGTGTCCTCGTAGCCGTTCGTGCCCGTGATCGCCGGCTCGTAGCCGAGCACCGGCCCGGCCTGTGCGAGATCGAGCGCCTTTCCCTGCGGAAGACCCTCGACGATGTCGACGACAACGACCTCGGCGTAATCGCGCCGGGCCACCTCCTGCGCCACCGTCGCGCCCACGTTTCCCGCCCCCACGACCGTGATTCTCCTCCTCATACCGTCACTCCCATCCGCTCGATGATGGCGTCGGCGACCTCGCTCGTCCCGACCGCCGTCGGGTCGTCACGGGTCGGCTTCATGTCGTAGGTCACGTGCCGGCCCTCCGCGATGACCGAGGCGATCGCGCCTTCGACGCGGTCGGCCGCCTCGGGCTCGTCGAGGTGCCGGAGCATCATCACGCCGGAGAGCATCATCGCCATCGGGTTCACCCGGTTCTGGCCCGCGTACTTGGGCGCGGAGCCGTGGGTCGGCTCGAAGACGGCTGCCTGCGTGCCGAAGTTTCCTCCCGGCGCAAGCCCGAGGCCGCCGATCAGGCCGGCTGCCAGGTCGGAGACGATGTCGCCGTAGAGATTGGGACAGACGAGCACGTCGTACTCCTCGGGCCGCTGCACGAGCTGCATCGAGAGGTTGTCGACGATGCGGTCCTCGAACTCGACGTCCTCGTTTTCCAGAGCGACCTCGCGAGCGACCTGGAGAAAGAGCCCGTCCGTGAACTTCATGATGTTCGCCTTGTGCACGGCCGTGACCTTGCCGCGGCCGTGCTTGCGCGCATAGTCGAAGGCGAACTCGACGATGCGGCGCGCGCCGCCGACTGAGATGGGCTTCAGCGAGATCCCCGAGTCCGGCCGGACTCGGCTGCCGCGCTCCGCGAGCCAGGCGATGAGCTCGCGCGTCTCCTCGGCGCCCGCCTCGAACTCGATCCCCGCGTAGAGGTCCTCGGTGTTCTCGCGGACGACGATGAGGTCGACGCCCTCATAGCGCGAGCGGACTCCCGGGTACGACTTGCACGGCCGCACCTGACCGTAGAGGTCGAGGCTCTTGCGCAGTGCGACGTTGACGGAGCGGAAGCCGATCCCGACGGGCGTCGTGATCGGGCCCTTGAGCGCGACTCCGTTCTGCTTGATCGACTCGAGCACGTGGTCCGGGAGCGGGTTTCCCCCGTAGAGCTCCATGACGTCGGCGCCGGCCTGCTGGACGTCCCACTCGAACTCGGCGCCACTTGCCTCCAGCACGCGGCGGGTCGCCTCAGCGATCTCCGGCCCCGTCCCGTCCCCGGGGATGAACGTGACGCGGTGAGGCATGGGCGCTAGTCGATTCTATGTGGGGGCGTGCGCCGAAGGGTGTGCGCTACCGTGCGTGTCGAAATGGACAAGGACGGATGAGCGACGACTTCAAGCCGGGGCTCGAAGGCGTCGTCGCCTTCGAGACGGAGATCGCAGAGCCCGACAGGGAGGGTGGCGCTCTCCGCTACCGCGGCGTCGACATCGAGGAGCTCGTCGGCAAGGTGCCGTACGAGCAGGTCTGGGGGCTCCTGGTCGACGACAGCTTCGAGCCCGGAATGCCCAGGGCCGAGGATGTGCCGCTGCCGGTGAGCACGGGCAGCGTGATGGCCGACCTGCAGGCGGCGACCGCCGACCTCGGGGGAGACTGGGGACTCGGGCAGCTCATCGACATCTCGGACGAGCAGGCACGGAACGACCTCGCCCGCCTCTCGGCCGCGATGCTCTCCCTCGTAGCCCAGTCGGCGCGCGGCGATCAGGAACGGGTGCCGGACGCCCGCGTGGCAGAAGGTGAGACCGCCGCCGAGCGGTTCCTCCTGCGCTGGCGCGCGGAGGCGGACGAGCGCCACGTGCACGCGATCGACCGCTATTGGGTCTCGGCGGCCGAGCATGGGGCCAACGCGTCGACGTTCACCGGCCGAATCGTCGCCTCCACAGGAGCCGACTGCGGCGCGGCCATGTCCGCAGCGGTCGGCGCTCTCTCCGGGCCTTTACACGGGGGCGCGCCCACGCGTGTCCTGAAGATGCTGGACGAGGTCGCTATCGCGGGTGACGTCCTCCAGTACGTGCGAGACCTCCTGGATCGCGGCGAGCGAATCATGGGCTTCGGTCACCGCGTCTATCGCGCGGAGGATCCGCGCGCGCGGGTGCTGCGCCGGACCGCGCGCGAGCTCGAGTCGCCCCGCGTGGAGGTGGCCGAGGCGCTCGAGCAGGCGGCGCTTGAGGAGCTCGCGGCCCGACATCCCGAGCGTGTCCTCGCCACAAACGTGGAGTTCTGGTCGGCCGTCGTTCTCGACATCGCCGAGATCCCGCCGCCGCTCTTCCCCGCGATGTTCGCCTGCGCCCGAGTCGCCGGCTGGTCGGCGCACATCCTCGAGCAGAAGCGCTCGGGTCGCCTTATTCGCCCCTCCGCACGCTACGTCGGCCCGGCGTCGCGTTCGATCGCCACTGCGAATTGACGCTCGCCGAGGCAGCCGCCCGGGCGGCCGAGGCGACGGACGAACGCGCGCTCGCCGAGCTCCGGCGAGACGTCGCCGACGAGCTGGAGGCGGCCGCTCGGAGCTCGAACTACCAGGAGCGCGCAGTGGCCTACCGCGCCATCGGGCAGCTCCGCTTCAATCAGAAGACGGAGCTCCTGCGGCGCGGTCTGGAGGACGAGAGCCCAGCTTGCCGAGGGTCGGCGCTCCTCTCCCTCGAATTGCTCTCACGCGACCACCCCGGCCTCGTGAACGGCTCGCGGCCCTTGCTGCACAGGCTCGTGAACGCCGATCCGAACGAGGCCGTGCGACGGCTGGCCATCATGGCGCTCAAGAACGGGTCTCCTGCCGCCGACACGCTCACCCTGCTCGCCCACCTCGCCGAGCAGGCCGAGGAGAAGGAGCTACGCGCGACCGCGACCGCGGTCCACGGGACGCTGAAGAAGAAGAGCGCCGCCGCGCGCTAGTGACGTCCTCGCCGGGCGTGCGGATGCGCGCTGAAGTACGTGTCTCGACGGCGCTTGTCCGAAACGTGCGTATAGATCTCGGTGGTTCCGAGGTCGGCGTGGCCGAGCATCTCCTGGACGCTGCGGAGGTCGGCGCCGCCCTCGAGCAGGTGCGTGGCGAAGGAGTGCCGCAGCGCGTGTGGATGCACGCGCGGCGGGTCGAGGCCCGCATGGAGGGCAAGACGGCGGAGAATGAGGAACGCTCCGGCCCGCGTGAGCGCGCCGCCCTGGGCGTTGAGGAAGAGCTCTGGAAGATGTCTGCGGTCGAGGTACGGACGCCCACGCGCGAGATAGCGGCGCAGCGCCTCGACAGCCTCTCGTCCGAGCGGCACGACGCGCTCCTTGTCGCCCTTGCCCACACAGCGGACGAGCCGGTTTTCCAGGTCGACTCCCGCGCGCTCGAGGCCGACCGCCTCGCTGACACGGAGGCCGGCTCCGTAGAGCAGCTCGACCAGGGCGCGGTCGCGGAACGTGCGCGGAGTCGTTCCCTTTGCCGCGTCGATCAGGCGCTCGACCTCCCTGGGCGAGAGGGGTCGCGGGAGCCGGCGACGCCGGCGGGGGAGCTCCACCTCTGCCGCCGGGTTGTCCGCTCGCGCGCCGACGAGGACAAGGTGGCGGAAAAAGGTGCGTGCAGCCGCCGCGCGCCGGGCGATCGAGCTTGGCGCCTGACCGCGGGCGCGCAGATCGGCGAGCCAGCCATCCATCTCCACGCTGGTTACGTCCGCAGGCGAGCGGCCGACGAAAGCGGCGAGGTCGGCGAGGTCCCGGCGGTAGGCGTCGACCGTTCGCGGCGCCCGGCGGGCGGCAAGCACGGCGAGAAAGCCGGCGACCGCGGGGTCAGGCGCGGGGATGGGAGCTGTCGTAGACCTTGCGGAGCCGCTTGGCGTCGACATGGCTGTACACCTGGGTCGTGGAGAGGGAGGAGTGTCCGAGGAGCTCCTGGATCGTCCGCAGGTCGGCGCCACCCTCGAGGAGGTGAGTCGCGAAGGCGTGGCGCAGGCGGTGCGGATGGGGAAGAAGCCGGCGGAGCGTCGAGGTGTTGAGCGGCCGCCCCCGCGTGGAGAGGAAGAGATTGTCGACCGCGCCTGTCGCGAGCTCGGGACGGCCGTCCTCGAGGTAGAGGCTCAGGCGGTAGGCCGCCTCCTCGCCCAGCGGCACGGCCCGCTCCTTGCCGCCCTTGCCGCGGACGAGCACCTGTTCCTGCTCGAAGTCGACGTCCGCGAGCCGCAGCGAGACTGCCTCCTGCGCGCGCAGGCCCGCGGAGTACACGAGCTCGAAGAGCGCTCGGTTGCGAAGCCCGAGCGGCCCACCCGTCTCGAGCGCTGCGATGAGCGCGTCCGTCTCGTCCGGTTGGGGCGCCTGCGGAAGACGCCTCCGCCGCCGTCCCGGAAGCGGGAGGTCCGGGACCTGTCCCGGCCCTTGCGTCGACCGAAGGAGCGAGCGAACGGCGGCGAGCTTCCGGGCGATGGATGTCTGGGCGAGCTTGCGCGGCCGGCGACCCGGCCTGTCGGCGCCGAGCTCGCCTGCGTACGCCGCGAAGGCTCGTGCGTCGAAGTCTTCGAGCCGGAGGTTGCGCCGGCGCAGCCAGGCGGTGAACTCCTCGAGATCGGCGCGGTAGGCCCGGCGCGTGCCGTCGGAGAGCGCCGGGCTGGCAAGGAACCGTTGGACTGCGTCCACCTCGGCGTTTTCCGCCTCCGGCCTAGGCTTCCTGCGTGCGCCTCATGGTCGACGTCCACGATCTCGTCATTGCGAGCTGGCCCACGAGCCGCGAAGCCGTTGCGCGCACGTTGCCGTCGGGGCTTTTCCCGGCAGAGGTCGACGGGCGCCAGCTCGTCTCCGTCGTGGCGCTCCGCTACGGGGGCGGCCGGCTCGGACCCCTTCCAATCCCGCCCTTCTCGCAGCTGAACTTGCGGGTCTACGTCACGTGGCGGGAGGAGCCCGCCGTCTTCTTCCTCGCGGCGAGGGTGACCCCGCCGGGCCTGGGCGGGATCCTCTTCGGCGCCCCGTACCGGCCGGCGCGGCTGAGGTTTCGGCCGGGACTTGCCGAGGCACCCGGGCTCGGCCTGTCCCTGCCTTACCGTCCGGATGGTCCCGGCGACCCGGGCGCACTCGGAGCGCACGAGCTCGGCATCTTCGAGGCGGCCGGGCTGCGCGCGTTCCGCATCCGGCGCGGCGAAGCCCGGTGGCAGCGAACCGTCCCGAATGGGCCGGTGCGCGCCGAGCTCCTGACCGCCCACGGCTTCGACGTGAGCGGCGGGCCCGAGCTCTACTACGCGGAGCGGGCCTCCTTCGAGGCCGAGGTCCCGCCGCGCCGCTTGCCGAGGGCTTCGAGCAAGAGCTCCGGCTCGAGTGCATAGGCGGTGACGCCGCCGCGGCCCGTCATCGTCTCGGCGGCGACCAGAGCGTTCACGATCGCCTCCTCGGTCGCCTCAATGGCGGCGTAGAAAAGCGGGTTGATACGGTCATTCGGGAGCATCTCGACCGCCACGGTGCCCTCGGTACGGCCCAGATCTCGATTGCCTGTGGCGAAGGCGAGGAAGATGTCGCCGCTCGAATTCTCGCCGGCGCCGCCCGTGCGCGCGACGCCGAGTCCGGCACGCTGCGCAAGCCGGGCGCACTGCCCGGGAAGGAGCGGCGCGTCCGTCGCGACGACGCCGATGATCGAGCCCGAGGGCGAGTCGGGGCCCGGCAGGCGAACGCGTTCCAGAGGAATGCTCCGTCCGACCGGGGCTCCATCGATCGCAAGTCGGTCGCGGCGGCCGTGGTTTGCCTGCACCAGCACGCCCAGTGTGTAGCCGCCCTCCTCTTCCTTTAACACGCGCGAAGCGGTGCCGGTGCCGCCCTTGAAGCCGTGGCAGATCATCCCGGTGCCGCCGCCGACGTTCCCCTCGGCCACCGGCCCGTCCGCGGCGGCCTCGAGAGCCGTGAAGACGTGCTCGGGGCGGACATGCATGCCGTTGATGTCGTTGAGGAGGCCGTCCCAGGTTTCGCCGACGACGGGAAGGCTCCACTCGTCCTCACTCATCCCGCGCTCGATCGCGTCCTGTACGAGCGCATCCCGGACAACGCCGACGCTGTGGGTATTCGTGATCGCGACGTGCGTCGTCAGCATCCCCGACTCCCGCACCCACTCCAGCCCGGTCAGCTCGCCGTTTCCGTTCAGGCGGTGAGGCCCGGCGAAGAGGGGCTGCTCGGGGGGCAGCACAACGGTGACTCCCGTGCGGACGTCGTCACCCTCGATCAGCGTCGTGTAGCCGACGCGCACGCCCTCCACGTCCGTGATCGCGTTCAGCCGCCCGGGCGTGCCGGTACCGATCTCGATCCCGAGCTCGCGCGCCCTCACGGCTGGTCAACTCTAAGGGCTGAGTGCCGTAATCGCCCCGGCGGGAATACGATATGAGGCGCGCAATGGCGATCACGACGGCAGGCAGCGATCTCGAGCAACACGGCCTCGATCCGCGGGGTCGCGTCTACTGGCACCCGACGACGGCGCTCCTCTACATGCATGCGCTGCGCCGTGGCGGCGCCAAGTTGGCCGAGGGCGGGCCGCTCGTCGTCGACACGGGTCGGCACACCGGCCGCTCTCCGAAGGACAAATTCGTCGTGCGCGAGCCGGGCTCCGAGGACCGGATCTGGTGGGGCGACGTCAACGCGCCCATCGAGGAGGAGAGCTTCGAGCGGCTGCGCGGGAAGGTCCTCGCCCATCTGGACGAGGGCGACGTCTACGTCGTCGACGCGTTCGCCGGCGCCGACCCCGCGCATCGCATCGGCGTGCGGGTGATCAGCGACTCGGCGTGGCATGGCCTTTTCGCCAAGACGCTCTTGATCGAGCCGAGCGAGGCGGAGCTGGCCGACTTCGAGCCGCAGGCCCTCGTCCTACACGCACCCGCATTCGGGGCGGAGCCCGAGGAGGACGGGACGCGGAGCGAGACCTTCATCGTGCTCCATCCCTCGCGCTGCGAGGTGTTGATCGGCGGTACCGAGTACTCGGGCGAGATCAAGAAGTCGATCTTCACGGTCATGAACGACCGGCTGCCGCTCGAAGGCGTGCTGCCCATGCACTGCTCGGCCAACGTCGACGACGAGGGGCGGGTGGCGATCTTCTTCGGCCTCTCGGGTACCGGTAAGACGACGCTCTCGGCCGACCCCGAGCGCCATCTCATCGGCGACGACGAGCACGGGTGGGGGAACGAGGGGGTCTTCAACATCGAGGGAGGCTGCTACGCGAAGGTGATCCGCCTTTCGGAGGACGCCGAGCCGGAGATCTACCGGACGACACGCACCTTCGGGACCGTCCTCGAGAACGTCGTCGTCGACGAGCGCGGCATCCTCGAACTCGACAGCGCTGCGAAGACGGAGAACACGCGCGCCGCCTACAAGCTCGAGCAGATCGAGAACGCTCTGCCGGAGAAGCGCGCGGGCCACCCGAGCTCGATCGTCTTCCTGACGGCGGATGCCTTCGGGGTCGTGCCCCCGATTGCGCGGCTGACCCGCGAGCAGGCGATGTTCTATTTCCTCTCTGGCTTCACGGCGAAACTCGCCGGTACGGAGATCGGCGTCACGGAGCCGAGGCCGACGTTCTCCGCGTGCTTTGGCGCTCCCTTCCTCCCGCAGCCTCCGGAGGTGTACGCGCGGATGCTTGGCAAAAAGCTCGATGAGCATCCGCACGCGAACGTCTGGCTCGTGAACACGGGCTGGACGGGCGGGCAGTACGGCGAGGGCAAGCGGATGCCGATCCAGGCGACCCGCGCGCTGCTCAAAGCCGCCCTTTCCGGTGAGCTCGACGGCGTCGAGTACCGCGAGGATCCAGTCTTCGGGTTCCAAGTGCCCATCGAGGTGCCCGGCGTCGACTCGACGCTCCTCGACCCGCGCTCCACCTGGCGCGACCCCGAGGCTTACGACGAGAAGGCGCGCTACCTGGCGGAGAGGTTCCGCGAGAACTTCGAGCAGTTCGCCGCGGAGGCCGGGGAGGCTGTCGGCGCCGCCGGCCCCCGCGCGTGACGCCGCACAACATCCGCATCCGATAGCGTCCTTCCTGCGTGGAAGCCCAGCACGACGTCCTCATCGTCGGTGCCGGCTGTGCCGGCATGCGCGCCGCCATCGAGGCTCACGACGCCGGCGCGGACGTCGCTCTCATCTCCAAGATCCATCCGGTGCGCAGCCACTCGGGGGCGGCCGAAGGCGGCATCAACGCGGCCCTCGGGAACGCCTCGGACGACAGCCCGGAGAAGCACGCCTACGACACAGTGAAGGGCTCGGACTACCTCGGAGACCAGGACGCGATCGAGGTTCTGTGCGAGGAGGCGCCGGCGGACGTCTACCAGCTCGAGCACTGGGGCGCGGTCTTCTCCCGCACGGAGGACGGCCGGATCGCCCAGCGTCCCTTCGGGGCCGCGGGCGAGCCGCGCACGGCCTACGCCGCTGATATCACGGGCCACGTGCTCGTCCACGTTCTCTACGAGCAGGTGATGAAGCGCGATCTCCGCGCCTACGAGGAGTGGTTTGCCTGGAAGCTCATTGAGGACGACGGCCGCTGCCAGGGCGTCATCTGCTGGGACATCGTCGACGGCGGCCTGAAGACGATCGGCGCGAAGACCGTGATCCTCGCGACGGGTGGCGCGGGCCGCCTCTACACCGGCACGACGAACGCCTACGCCTGCACGGGGGACGGCATGTCGATGGCGCTACAGCTTGGCGTCCCGCTCAAGGACATGGAGATGATGCAATTCCACCCGACCACGCTCGCGCCGACGGGCGTTCTCATCACCGAGGGCTGCCGGGGGGAGGGTGCCTACTTGCTGAACGCGAAGGGCGAGCGCTTCCTCGAGCGTTACGCGCCGAACGCGATGGAGCTCGCCAGCCGCGACGTCATCTCACGTGCCGAGCAGACGGAGATCGACGAGGGGCGCGGCCTGGACGGCAACGTCCTCCTCGACCTCCGCCACCTCGGTGCCGACCGGATCGTGGAACGCCTTCACGGGACACGTGAGCTCTCGATGGTGTTCGCCGGCGTCGACCCGATCCACGAGCCGATCCCGGTGCGGCCCGGCGCCCACTACCACATGGGCGGCGTGGACACCGACCTCTGGGGCAAGACTTCTCTGGACGGGGTCTACGCCGCGGGGGAGGTTGCTTGCGTCTCCGTGCACGGCGCCAACCGGCTCGGAGGCAACGCGCTCATGGAGACGATCACGTACGGGAAGCGGGCCGGGCGGGCCGCGGCCGAATGGGCGCTCTCTCACACCACGGTCTCAGTGCCGGAGACCGCCGTGAGCGATGTGGAACGGGAACTGCAGACGCTGCTCGACCGGGAGAAAGGCGAACGGCCGTACGGGATCCGCGACGAGATGGCGCAGACCATGCATGAGAACTTCGGCGTCTTTCGGCGGGAGGACCAGATGCGCCGGCAGGGCGAGTTGATCGCGGGTCTGCGAGAGCGCTACGAGCGCGTCGTCGTCGACGACAAGGGTGAGGTGTTCAACAACGATCTCACGCAGGCGCTCGAGCTCGGATTCCTGCTTGACCTCGCAGCGTGCATGATCGAGGCAGGCATCGCGCGCAAAGAGAGCCGAGGAGCTCACGCGCGCCCATACGACTACCCGAACCGCGACGACAAGAACTTCCTCATGCACACAATGGTCACGTGGGTCGCCGGACGACCCGAGCTCGCCTGGGAGCCCGTCCGGATGACGAAATGGCAGCCTGAGGAAAGGACGTACTGATGAAACGGGGTTCTCTTGTCCTCATGCTCGTTCTCGCTCTTCTCCCAGTCGCCTGCGGAGGGGCCGAAGCCCTTTCGCCGCAGACCGCCGTCGCCGAGGCGGCGACGAAGTCTCAGGAAGCGGGGAGCTCCCGCGTGGCGCTCGAGCTGACGATGACGGGGCTCGCCGCGGAGCCTTTGAGCATCACGGGCGAAGGAATTCAAGACCCGGAGCAGCAGCTCGCGCGCTTCACCATGGACCTGTCGCAAGTAGCTGGGCTGACGGGTGGGGGAGTCGATCTCAGCGAGATCGAGATCGTCTTGGACGGCTCCACCCTCTACATGCGCCTTCCGTTCCTCGAGGCCGCCGACCTCAAGCCCTGGATCGAGGTGGACGTCGCGGCGATCGCCGAGCAGGAGGGCCTCGACCTTCCGAGTCTCCAGCAGCTGGGCCAGGCGGACCCGGCTTTGACCTTCGCGTACCTTCGTGCGGCCAGCGACGACACGCAGGAAGTCGGCAATGAGGACGTGCGCGGCGTCGAGACGACTCACTACCGCATGACGGTCGACCTTGCCCAGGTCGCAGATGCGGTCCCCGAGGAACAGCGGGACCAGATGCGGGCCGCGGTCCAGGCGCTCATCGAAGCCACGGGCCTCGACACCGTTCCGGTCGACGCCTGGATCGATGGGGATGGGCTCGTGCGCCGCATGGACCTTGCCTACGAGAACGTCGACGTCGCGCCTGGGAAGAAGGGGAGCATGTCGATGAGCATGGAGCTCTACGACTACGGTGTCGAGGTCGCAGTCGAGCCGCCGCCCGCCGACCAGGTGATGTCCTTCCAGGAGCTGCTCGAGCTCGGGGGAGAGAGCTAGTGGACGTAGCCCTAAAGATCTGGCGCTACGACCCGGAGAGCGGCGAGCGAGCCCTCGTCGACTACGAGCTCGAGGCGCCCGAGTGGGCCTGCCTCCTCGACGTCCTCGACCTGATCAAGGACCGAGTCGACGGGTCGCTCGCCTACCGCAAGAGCTGCCGCATGATGATCTGCGGCTCCTGCGGGATGCGCATGGACGGCCGCGCGGTGCTCGCCTGCAAGGAACGGATGAAGCCGATCGTCGAGCGTGGCCATGTTCCTGTCATCTCGGCGATGGGAAACATGCCAGTGCTCAAGGACCTCGTCGTCGACATGGGGCCCTTCTGGCAGAAGATCCGGGCGATGAAGCCGTGGCTCGAGACCGGTTACGAGGAACCCCCAGAAAACGGCGAGTTCCGCTACACGCAGGAGGAGATGAACCCCATCCACAAAGAGGCGCTCTGCATCATGTGCGGCGCCTGCGTCTCCGAGTGCAACTCGATGGAGTCAGATCCGGAGTTCCTCGGACCTGCCGCGCTCGCCAAGGGATTCCGCTTCGTCGGAGATCCACGTGAGCGGACGAAGGTCGAGCGGCTCGAGGACTACAACTCCGAGCACGGGATCTGGGACTGCACCCGGTGCTATTTCTGCAACGAGCGCTGCCCCAAGGGCGTCGACCCGCGCGACGCGATCGCCAAGCTCGGCGCCGAGTCGATCAAGGAGGGAATCGACCGTGACATGGGTGCCAAGCACGCGAAGTGGTTCGTCCGCTCGGCCGAGACGACCGGCTGGCTTCGCGAGGCCGAGCTCGTCCCTAGGACACAGGGTGTGATCGGCGCGCTCAAGGAGTACAAGCTGGCGATCTCCCTGCTGAAGCACGGCAAGGCGCCGCCACCCGTCCCCCCGCACGTCGCCAAGGACGTGCAGGAGGCGCGCGCCCTCCATGAGCTCGTCCGGGCCCAGGGGCGCACGGGTGCGGCCGGCCACGTCCAGGGTGAGCGCGCCCTCTCTCGCATCGAACTCAGCGAGCACGAGGGCGAGGGTTGATGCGCGTCTCCTACTACACCGGCTGCCTCGCGGCGCTTTCGGCGAAGGAGCTCGACTCGTCCACCCGGGCGCTTGCGCCCAAGCTCGGTATCGAGCTCGAGGAGCTCGAGGCGGTCACCTGCTGCGGCGCGGGCGACATCCACG
>JBBDMP010000127.1:0-3623 GCA_040878265.1 Gaiellales bacterium
CCGGCATCGACCCGCGGTTCCGGGTCCTCGACGAGAGCCAGGCGCGGGTGCTCCAAAGCGAGGCCTTCACCGCCGCCCTCACAGACTTCTGCGCCGCGGAAGACGAAGAGCGGGTCGGGCTTCTTGCCACCTACGGCAGACGGGCGCTTCGGCGCATGCTTACGGGCGTCTACGAGACGCTGCGCGCGGCCGGCCGCCCGCTCGTCCTCGAGCTCGGGGAGCGGCCGGGACTCGACGGCCGCGTCGAGGAGCTTCGGGAGGCGGCTAGGTGCCTGATCGAGGATGTCGATGGGGGGGAGACGGCGCGCGCGACCGCGGCCCGCGCCTTGGAAGTGCTCGAGGAGCGCACCCTCCCGGAGCGCCTGCTCGACCTGTCCGAGCTCCGTGCCCGCGGGGAGCGCGCGGCGAGCTACGAGGAGGCGCGACGGGCGGTCGAGCAGGCCGCGCTCGACGACCTCGCCCGCCGCGACCGCGACCTGCTCCAGGAGCTGCTCGAGGCCTTCGAAGGCTCTTACCGGGCCGCCAAGGAGCGCGAAGGTGCACTCGATTTCGAAGACCTGCAGCTCGAGGCGCGCGACCTCCTGCGCGACAACGATTCGGTGCGCGAGCGGGAAAGCTGGCGCTTTCGCTCCGTCATGGTCGACGAGTTCCAGGACACGAACCGGCTGCAGTGCGAGCTCATCGACCTGCTCAGCGAAGGCTCCGCCGAAAAAGAGGTGTTCTTCGTCGGGGACGAGTTCCAGTCCATCTACGGCTTCCGGCACGCGGACGTCCACGTCTTCCGCGAGCGCCGAGAGCAGTCCTCGGGAGTACTCGCCCTCACGCAGAACTACCGCTCCCGGCCCGAGCTTTTAGGAGCGGTCAACTACCTCTTCTCCGGTGAGTTCGGCGAGGATTTCCAGCCCCTCGAGGCTGCGGGCCGCTTCGCCGATCCCGTCTTCGGCACGCCGGTCGAGCTCCTCGTCACGGACAAGGCGAGCTATGCCGGCTCGGGCCTCCATTGGCGCCGCGCAGAGGCGCGCCACATCGCCCGCCGCGTCCGCGAGCTCGTCGACTCGGGCTCGGCGTCGGCGGGCGAAATCGTCCTCCTCTTCGCGGCCGGCACGGACGCCGAGTGGTACGAGGAGGAGCTGCGCGCGGCCGGCCTGCCGACGTACCGGGCCACGGGCCGCGGCTACTTCGGCCAGCAGCAGGTCGTCGACCTGCTCGCCTACCTGCGCCTTTTACACAACCGCTACGACGACGAGGCGCTCGTCACGGTCCTTGCGTCCCCGCTCGTCGGCGTGTCGAACGACTGCCTCGTGCTCCTCCGCCGGGCGGCGCCCAGGCGGCCGCTCTTCTTGCCGTTCGAGCGCGGGCTGCCCCGGGACCTGTCGGAGGACGATGAGCGGCTGTGCAAAGCGTTCCTCCAGCGCTTCGACCGCCTTTCGCGGCTGGCTCCCTCCGTCTCGCTCGAACGCCTGGTCGAGGCGATCGTCGCCGAGCACGACTACGATCTCGCCGTTCTCGCGCGGTGGGACGGCCGCCGCCGCTACGCGAACATGCGCAAGCTCGCGCGCCTCGCCCGCTCCTACGAGGAGCTGCGCGGGCCCGACATCGAGGGCTTCGTCCGCTTCGTGCGCGACCAGGAGCAGGTCGGGGCAAAGGAGCTCGAGGCGGTTGCCGAGGAGGAGGGGGCCGATGCGGTGCGCCTGCTGACCATCCACGGGGCCAAGGGGCTCGAATTCAAGGTGGTTGTCGTCGCCGACGCGGGCCGTGACCGTGCCGCACCCTCACCGGACGAGATCCTCTGCCTTCCCGACGGTCGCTTCGGGTTCCGCGTTGCCGATCCCGCTACCGGGGAGCGCCGCGGGGCATTCGAGTATGAGGCCGTCCGCGAGGCGGAGCGCGCCGAGGAGGAAGCCGAGCGCTTGCGGCTCTACTACGTGGCGATGACGAGGGCGATCGACCGCCTGATCGTCTCAGGTGCGATTGACCCGGAAAAGAGCGCCGATGCCGCTACGCCGATCGGCTGGGTGCTGGGGCGGCTGGACGCCCGCGAGCTCGAAGCAGCCGGCGAAGGTCCGCTCGAGCTCGTGCGAGAGGACGCGCGCGTCATCGTCCGCCTCGATCGTCGCGTATCGCCGGGCGGTGAAAACGAGATCCCCACCACCCAGCCCACGAAGGGGCCACCGCCCGCTCAGCTCGAGCTCTTCGAGGGGCAGGACTTCCCCGCCCTCCTTCCGCCCTCGCCCGCGCTCCCACCCCTTGGGGAGATCCCCGCCCCGCCGCTGCATCGCGTCCGGCGCCTGTCGTACAGCGCGCTCGCGCTCTTCGAGCGCTGTTCGTACCGCTACTACGCCGAGCGGGTGGTCGGGATGCGGCCTGCAGAGGCGGCCGGCTCCGTTCCCGGGCAGTCCGGGCTCGCCGCCACGGAGATCGGTGACGCGGTGCACGTCCTCCTCGAGCTGGAGACCCCTGAGGCTGAGCTGCGGGAGCTCGCGCTGGCGCGTTACCCCGGCGCCGGCGAGGAGGATCTCGTCCGGATCGAGAACCTCGTGCGCGCCTGGCGGGAATCCGCGCTGGCAAGCCGGCTCGCCGACCTTCCGGGCGTTCGCCCCGAGCTCGGCTTCGGCTTCGAGCACGACGGAGTCCTCCTCCATGGCCGCTTCGATCTGTTCCAGCTGGAGGGAGAGCGGGCGCTCGTCGTCGACTACAAGACGAACCTGCTCGAGGAGCTCTCCCCCGCCGAGGTCGTCGAGGCGGAGTACGGGTTACAGCGGCTCGTGTACGCGCTCGCCGCCTTCCGGGCGGGCGCGGAGGAGGTCGAGGTGGCCTACGTCTTCCTCGAGCGGCCCGACGAGGTAGTCACCACGACGTTCACACGCACGCAGACGAGCGAGCTCGAGGCGCAGCTCTCCGAGGCGATTCGCCGGATCGACGCAGGCGAGTTCCGGCCGACCCCGAGCGAGTTCGCCTGCGCGGGCTGCCCGGCACTCGACGTTGTCTGCGCCGGTCCGCGCCTCCTCGTTGCCGCGGCGTAGCTACGCCGCCGAGGCGCGCAAGCGGGTCGGCCCCAAGCGGGAGCGGATTCGCCCGATCATCGAGCGTCTCGCGGCTGCACATCCCGATGCCGTCATCGCCCTCCGCTTCCAGGACGAGCTCCAGCTGCTGGTCTCGGTGATGCTCTCGGCGCAGACGACGGATGTGACTGTGAACCGCGTCACGGAGCGGCTCTTCCAGAAGTACCGCCGCCCGGAGGACTATCTCGCGGTGCCCCTCGAAGAGCTCGAACGCGACATTCTCCCCACAGGCACGTTCCGCCAGAAGGCGAGGAACCTGCGCGGAACGATGCGGATGCTCCTCGAGGAGTTCGACGGCCGGGTACCGACGCGGCTCGAGGAGCTCGTGCGGCTCCCTGGAGTCGGCCGCAAGACCGCGAACGTCGTGGCGGCGGAGCGGGGCGCGACACAGGGCATCGTCGTCGACACCCACGTCAGGCGCCTGTCGCAGCGGCTCGGGCTGACCCGGCACGACGATCCCGTCAAGATCGAGCGAGACCTGCAGCGGCTCGTGCCGAGGGAGGACTGGGCGCGGTTCCCGCATCTCCTCATCTGGCACGGCCGGCGCGTGTGCCTCGCGCG
>JBBDMP010000128.1:0-3528 GCA_040878265.1 Gaiellales bacterium
GGCTCGTGCTCGTCGTCCTGCGTACCGAGGACGCGACCCCGCGCCCCGACGGGCTCGAGCTCGCCGCCGCGATCGTGTGGCGCGGCGTCGTTTACGGATTTACCGACGGTCTGCTGCTCGCCGTCTTCCCGATCCTGGCCGTCTTCTCGGCGTTCGCCGGCAGCGCTCTCCGGCAACGGCTACTCGGGAAGATCGCGATCGGCGCCATGGCGCTCGCTGCCTCGCTCGGCATCACCGCGAGCTACCACCTCGGCTACAGCGACTTTCGCTCCGACAAGCTCGGCAAGCCGGTCGCGGGGATGCCTTTGACGGCGGCTCCGACGCTCCTGACGCTGAGCCCGCTCGGCGCGCCGATCGCGCATGCAGCCATGCACACGGCCGTCGTGCTGCACAGCTACGAGACGGACACGTTTCTGCCCCCGCACCCGGCCGTCGCGCCGGCGACCGAGCCCACTCCCTCGCCGCCTGTCGCGGCGACGCGGCCGGTGAGCGTCTACTTCTTCCGCGGCGAGGCGCTGGCGCCGGTCGAGCATGTCGTTCCCGACACGCGGGCGGTGGGAGCCGCCGCGCTTCGTGAGCTGCTCGAGGGTCCGACTGCGGCCGAGCAGGAGACCGGGATCGCATCCGCCGTTCCGGAGGGGAGCGAGCTCCGCGCCCTCACGATCGCGGACGGTGTTGCGACAGTCGACCTCTCGGGCCAGTTCGCCTCGGGCGGCGGGAGCTTCTCCATCGGCGGCCGGTTGGCTCAGCTCGTCTTCACCCTGACGCAGTTCGAGTCGGTCACGGAGGTGGAGCTCGAGCTGAACGGTGAGCCTGTTTCGGTCTTCAGCGCCGAGGGGCTCGAAATCGAAGGGCCCCTCAGCCGCGCGACGTACGAGCAGGCGCGGTCTGACTCGCTAGAAGCGTCCTTCCTTCCGGCGGTGCTTGTCGAGCGGCCGGCTCAGGGAGCCGCCTTCGCGAGCCCGCTGCGGGTGACCGGAACTGCGACGGGGCCGTTTACGCTCGCGATCGTCGACTGGGACGGCCTAGTGATCGTGGAGCAGGCGGTCACGCCGCCCACGGGGGCCCGGACCGCGTTCGACGTGACGCTTCGCTTCGAGCCGGGGCTGTACCCCCGCGGAGCGCTGATCGTTTCGCAGAACCGCGAAACCATTGCGGAGATCCCGCTCCCGTAGGCGTAGGTAGCGAGCCCGATGCGCCGGCCGGGCACCCATTCGACCGTGTCGGATGTGGAAGGGACCGTCCCGCTCGAGGCTTCGCGTGGTTCAGGTGCAGCTCCGGGCCTCTCGTCCGAGGAGGCGCGACGCCGGCTTGCCGAGTTCGGTCGCAACGCCATTGCCGAGCCGAAGGGGCCTTCGCACGTCCGGCTCTTCGCAGCCAACCTGATCAACCTGTTTGCCATGCTCCTTTGGACGGGGGCGGTGCTCGCGTGGGTCGCAGGGGCGCAGGCGCTCTCTTTCGCCATCGTCGCCGTTGTACTGGTCAACGCCGTCTTCGCCTTCGTTCAGGAATACCGCGCCGAGAAGGCGGTCGAGGCTCTGCGGCGCATCCTTCCCCGACGCGCGCTGGTCCGCCGCGGTGGTCGCCGTGCGGAGATCGCGAGCGAGGAGGTCGTTCCGGGCGACGTGCTCCTCCTTACCGCGGGCGATCGCATCAGCGCCGACGCCGACCTCTTGGCGCAGAACGCGCTTCGCGTCGACATCTCAACGCTGACCGGCGAGTCGTATCCCGTCGCGCCGGAGGAAAGGGTGTTCGCCGGGACGTACGTCCTCTCGGGCTCGGGGGAGGCTCTCGTCAGCACCACGGGGATGGAGACGGAGTTCGGCAAGATCGCCGAGCTGACGCAGCGGACGGAGCGCCAGCGAAGTCCACTCGAACATGAGCTAGACCGAGTAACTCGCTTCGTCGCAGTCGTGGCCTTCGCAATCGGCGCAACCTTTTTCGTCGTCGCCGGCGCGCTGGGGATGAGCCTCTCCGACCGCTTCGTCTTCGCGATCGGCGTGATGGTTGCGAACGTGCCGGAGGGGCTCCTCCCGACAGTGACGCTCTCACTGGCGCTGGCGACGCAGCGGATGGCGCGCCGCAACGCGCTCGTCCGACGGCTTTCGTCGGTCGAGACCCTGGGCGAGACAACGGTCATCTGCACCGACAAGACGGGGACGCTGACCGAGAACGAGATGACCGTCCAGCGCATCTGGACGCTGGACGGCGCGCTCGACGTGGAGGGCTCCGGGTACGAGCCTTTCGGCCGCTTCCGCGCGGACGGTCGCGTCGTCGATCCGACTCCTTACGCTGAGCTCCTTCGGGCGGGGCTCCTCTGCAGTGAGGCGCGACTCGTCCACGGCCCGGGCGGCTGGGCGGTCCTCGGCGACCCGACGGAAGGAGCGCTCGTCGTCCTTGCTGAGAAGGGAGGGCTCCGCCAAGAGCAGGAAGCGGCGCATTTCCCGCGGCTGCTAGAGCTCCCTTTCACCTCCGAGCGGAAGCGGATGACGACCGTTCACCTTGCGGGCGAGAAAAGGGTCGCCTATGTAAAGGGAGCCGCCGAGATGCTCATCGCGCGCTCGAAGCTCGCGCCGGCGGAAGCCTCGCGCGCTCATGCGGCGGCGGAGGAGATGGAGCGAGACGCCCTGCGCGTCCTGGCCGTCGCGCGGCGCTCCGTGCCCGACGAGGCGTCTCTCGTCCCGGACGAGCTCGAGCAGGGCCTCGAGTTCCTCGGGCTCGTCGGCATGTCCGATCCGCCGCGGCCCGAAATCCGCGAAGCGGTCCGGCGGTGCCGCGCAGCCGGGATCCGGATCATCATGGTTACCGGCGACAGCGGCCTCACCGGGGAGGCGATCGCAAAACGGATCGATCTCGTCGAGGGTCCCGTCCACGTCATCAGCGGCACGGAGCTCGCCAGCCTCGATGATCGCGAGCTCCGTGATCGGTTTGCGGAGCGGGACGTCATCTTCGCTCGCATCGATCCCGCCCAGAAGCTTCGGCTTGCGAGCGTGCTGCGCGCCGACGGCCACGTTGTCGCGATGACGGGAGATGGCGTCAACGACGCGCCGGCGCTCAAGGAAGCGGACATCGGGATCGCCATGGGCAGCGGCACCGACGTCGCCAAGGAGACGGCCGACATGATCCTCCTCGACGACAACTTCGCTTCCATCGTTGCGGCCGTGGAGGAGGGCAGGGCCGTCTACGACAACATCCGGCGGTTCGCCGCCTACCACCTGTGCTCGAACGTCGGCGAGCTCGTCCCCTTCCTTGTTTGGGGCGTGAGCGGAGGCGCCGTACCGCTTCCACTGGTCGTCATGCAGGTGCTTGCCATCGATCTCGGCACCGACATGCTGCCCGCCCTTGCCCTCGGAACTGAGAGGGCGGAGCCGGGAACGATGAGCCGACCACCTCGTCCGCGTACGGAGCGGCTCCTGAGCCGGGCGGTGCTGGAGCGCGTGTACGGGTTTGTCGGGCCGCTCGAAGGACTCGCGGGGATGGCGAGCTTCCTCTTCGTCTTCGCTCTCGCCGGCTGGCGGCCGTGGGAGC
>JBBDMP010000129.1:0-3517 GCA_040878265.1 Gaiellales bacterium
GCACGACGGCCGCCTTGGCCGGGTCGCCGGAAACCTCGTAGTCGTAGACGACCGAGGCCTTCTCCCGAGGAACCTCCTCCATCAGCTCGTCGAGCTGCATGCTGATGAGCCGGCTCTCCTCTCCGAGCTCGACAAGATTGCGCTCGATCTCGGCCGCCATGCGCGAGGTCATCTCGGCCCGCTGGAGGACGACGAGGACGTCGTCGAGCATCACCGCGCTCTGGAACTCGAGCGCGGTCAGCCGCGTCAGTCCCTGGTCGAGCCGCTGCCGGTAGGTCTCGAGGGTTCCGAGGGCCTGGTTCGTGCGCGCGAGTACCTCCGGGATCTTGCCGAGCTGGTAGCCCAGGTCGCCGATGAACACCGACACCGTCTCCCGCTGCTGGGAGATCGAGACGACCAGAGCGTTGGTCTGCTTGGCGACCCGCTCGGCCGTGCGGTGGCGCGTTCCCGTCTCGCTCGACGGGATCGCGGGATCGGGCATCAGCTGCACGTTGGCGTAGACGAGCCGGCTGATCTGCGGGTTGAGGATGATCGCCCCGTCCATCTTCGCCAGCTCGTAGAGGAGCTGCGAGGTGAACGGCAGGTCGAGGCGCATGCCCCCGGAGAAGAGAAAGGCGAGCGAGTTCGGCTCGCCGATGACGATGAGCGCCCCTAGCTGGGCGCGGATGATGTTGTCGATTCCGGCGCGCAGCGGCGTTCCCGGCGCGACTTGGCCGAGAGCCGTGAGTAGGGTCCTATCCTTCCGAGGATCCGCTCGCATCCAGCCCCGCGTCGATCGCCTGCCGTACGGTGGCCGCAGCCGTCACGCGGATTCTTTCATGAGCGGGGGTTCCTTCAGGAGCGACAACCTGGGCGAGGCCCATCTTCGCGCACTCCGCCAGCCGCCGTTCGGCTTGCGCGGCGGCCCGCAGGCGCCCGGTCAAGCCGATCTCCCCGAAGACGGCGAGCCCCGTCGCCAGGGGGACTCGGCGCGCCGCGGACGCGATCGCGAGAGCGACAGCGAGGTCGGCGCCGGGCTCGTCGACGCGAACGCCGCCGGCGACGTTGACGAAGACGTCGGCCTGCCCGAGGGCGATGCCGGCGTGCCGGCCGAGCACGGCGACGATCATGGAGAGCCGTTTTGGGTCGACCCCGGTGGCCACGCGCCGGGGCATGGCGAGGTCGCTTGGCGAGACGAGGGCCTGCACCTCGAGGAGGAGCGGGCGCGTTCCTTCGAGCGCGCATGAGAGCGCCGAGCCGGGCTGCGCTTCCTCCACGCGGCCGAAGAGCTCAGAGGGATCCTCGATGCCGACAAGCCCCGCGCCGGTCATCTCGAAGACCCCGATCTCGTTCGTGGAGCCGAAGCGATTCTTGACCGCCCGCAGCACCCGGTGCGCGCGGTAGCGGTCGCCCTCGAAATGAAGCACGCAGTCGACCAGATGCTCGAGAACGCGCGGCCCGGCAACGGCTCCTTCCTTCGTCACGTGGCCGACGACGAAGACGGCGACCCGGTGCTCCTTCGCCACCCGCAGAAGCCGGCCGGCCGCCTCGCGCACCTGCGCGACCGAGCCGGGCGCCGACCCGAGCTCCGGCGAGTAAAGGGTTTGCACCGAGTCGACGACGCAGACGTCGGGCCGCTCGCGCTCGAGCGTCGCGCAGACCGCGTCGAGCTCGGTCTCGGCGAGAACGTGTACGCCCTCCCCGCCTCCGAGACGGTCGGCGCGCAGCTTCACCTGCGCGGCCGACTCCTCGCCGGTGACGAGAACGACCTTCCTGGCGCCGCTCATGGCCCGCAGCGCCATCAGGAGGAGCGTGGACTTACCGATGCCGGGGTCGCCGCTGACGAGGACGAGCGAGGCGGGGACGAGCCCGCCGCCGAGAACGCGGTCGAGCTCGGGCACCCCAGTCGGGATTCGCTCGGCGTCCGCGGCCTCGACGTCGACGAGGCGAAGCAGGGGTCGAGAGTCCTTCTTGGCCGCCGCAGCTGAAGCTCTCTCTTCCAGGAGCGTGCTCCAGCCGCCGCAACCGGGGCAGCGGCCGAGCCACTTCCCGGTCGAGTACCCGCATTCCGAGCAGGCGTAGAGGACAGCTGCCGCCTTGGCCATTCTCCGAGTCTAAGGGCGAGGTCCGACGACCTCTGTACCGCCTCTAGCGCAAGAAGCGGTCGATTCCGAACGGCTCGAGCTCCGGCGGCGAGGCGCTGTCGAGGATCACCGACACGAGGAGCTTCCCTGTCGTCGGAGCCATCGTGACGCCCAGGCGGCCGTGTCCCGTGGCGAGGAACAGGCGCTCGTGCCCCGGCACGCGGCCCAGGATGGGCAGGCCGTCGGCCGGAAAGGGCCGCAGGCCCGTCCACTCGAGCTCGACCCTTTCCGGCTCCCAGTCGCGGAAGTAGGGCCGCGAGTCGCGCAGGATCATCTCGATCCGCTTGCGCCGCAGGGTGAGGTCGAGCCCGGTGAGATCGAAGACCCCCGCGATCCGCAACTCGTCGCCGAAGGTGCTCGCCCCGACTCGGGCCTCAGCCAGGTAGTACGCAGCCCGCGGGGGCGTGCCGCGGCCGCGCGCCGTAACCGAGTAGCCCTTGGCCGCCTCCATCGGGATCCGGACGCCTAGGCGGCCCAGCAACCTTCCCGACCACGCCCCGGCGGCGAGGACGACCGCGTCGGCTTCGAGCTCCCGTAGGTCCGTCACCTCGGCTCCTTCGCGAATTTCAGCGCCATTCGCCCTCAGCCAATCGGCCAGGCCCTGCGAGAGGCTTTCCGGCCGGACGTACTGCTCGCTCGGAGCGTGGACGGCGCCGATCACCGCCTCGCCGACGGCCGGCTCGACCTCGCGCGCCTCGCGCGCGTCCAGAACATGCACCGGCCCGGAGTAACCGGCGGCTTCCGCGTCGCGAAGCATCGCCGCGTACTCCTCGAGGCCCGCCTCGGTAAGCGCGGCGACGACCATTCCGGTCTCGTGGAGCTCGAAGTCGACGCCGGCGTTACGGAGCTCGGCGAAGTCCGAGAAGGTGGTCTTCGTGAACGCAACCGTGGCCTCGAGCCCAGCCCGGTAGCGCTCTGGCGCGCAGGCGCGCCAGAAGAGCCACGACCAGCGAAGAAAGCGAGGGCCCACGACCGGACTGATGCGCACGGGGCTTCCCCGGCGCAGCATTCCGAGCATGGCGGCGCCCATGACGCCCGGCGCGGGGAGCGGTGCGGAGAGCCCGGGGCAGATCCAGCCCGTGTTCCCGTACGAGCAGCCGTGCCCGACCCGGTCGCGCTCGTAGACGACGACCTGGGCGCCGCGGCGCGCGAGCGCATGCGCGCACGCCAAGCCGACGACCCCGCCGCCGACGACGGACACATTCACGCGTTATTCGTCCGGGGGTTCTTCGGGCTCAAATTCGTCCCGCGGCTCTTCGGGCGGGACGGTGACCTTTTCACGCACGGGCTCCGGGCCCTCGACGACCGAGATGTCGACCTCGTCCTCGTCCTTGCGGCTGACGACGATCGTCGAGCCCGGCTTGAGCGAGCGGCCGAGGACGAAGTCGGCGAGC
>JBBDMP010000130.1:0-3509 GCA_040878265.1 Gaiellales bacterium
TCGGGCTGGCTCATAACCCGGAGGTCGCAGGTTCAAATCCTGCCCCCGCTACTCACAAAGGCCCTGCTTAGCAGGGCCTTTTGTTTACCGAGCGGCGACTTACCGCGAGTAGATCACCACGGGCGGTGGCCTATGCGCGACGTCGTTCCGCTTCTTCGTTGCGGCGGCCTCTAGATCTGCCAACCGGTATAGCGGGCAAGGCGCGTCGTCAACTCGACGAGCTCGCCGCTGATGAGCAACGCACCAAAAGTGACGAGAAGCATTGCCGAGGCTACGCTCACGATCCGCCAGCGGCGGCGCAGCCAGCGAACGAGGCCGAGCGAGCGGGTGAAGGCGAGGCCGAAGAGCAGAAACGGGAGACCGAGGCCGAGCGAGAAGGCGGCGAGGAGCACGGCACCCTCGGCGGCGCTGCCGCCACCGGCGGAGAGCGTCAAGATCGCCGCGAGCGTCGGGCCGACGCACGGCGTCCACCCGATGGCGAAGGCGACGCCCGTGAGCGAGGCTGTCGCGAGCCCGCCACCGGAGACGAAGGGAAGGCGCCGCTCCGTCGAGAGGAGGCGTGGGAGGGGCAGGCCGACGAAGGTGACGGCGGCGACGATGATGAACACGCCGGCGGCGATCTCGAGCGGGCGACGGTTCGCGAGCAGGAAGTCGCCGAACCAGGCTGCGCCGGCTCCGAGCGCAATGAACATCGTGGTGAAGCCGGCGACGAAGGCCGCTGTCGAGAGGGTGACGCGCCGCGGCCGATCTCCGAGCTCGTCGAAGCCAACGCCGGAGACGAAGGACAGATACCCCGGGACGAGCGGAAGGACGCAGGGAGATGTGAACGCCACGACTCCCGCAGCGAACGCAAGCGCAAGCCCTGCCGGTCCGAATTCGATCACGGCGCCCGAGGTCTGCCAATGCGCCGGCTCATGCGGCCTTCGGGAGCGTGAAGGAGATCCTCGCGCCGCCGCCGGGGCGGTTCTCGGCCCAGATCCTTCCGCCCTGGGCCTCGACGAGCCCGCGTGCGATCGCAAGCCCAAGCCCGGCGCCGCCGGTGTCGCGCGAGCGGGCAGGGTCGCTTCGCCAAAAACGGTCGAAGATCTGATCGCGCGACTCGGAAGGGATGCCCTCGCCGGTGTCCTCGACGGTGACACAGACCTCCTCGCCGAGCGCCTCGACTACGACTGCCACCGATCCGTCCGAGGGGGTGTGGCGGAGCGCGTTCGTGAGGAGGTTGAAGAGGACGCGCTCCACCTTGTCCGGGGCGCAGACGACGGGCGGATCGCCGTCGATCTGCGCGCTGAGCGCGACACGCCGGGCGCGGGCCTCCGCCTCGACCCCACGCAAGCACGACTGCACCAGGGCCGAGAGCGGAGCCTTGCGTAGCTCGAGCGTGAGCACGCCCGCGTCGATGCGGGCGAGCTCGAAGAGATCGTCGACGAGGAGGCCGAGCGTGCGAACCTGCTCGCGCATCGCCGGCAGGTACCGCTCCGGCTCGGCGAGCCCGTCCTCGAGCGCCTCGAGCATCGCCTGCATGGACGCGAGCGGTGTCCGCAGATCGTGGCTCGCCCAGGCGACGAGCTGTCGGCGGGCGTCGAAGAGCTGCTCAATCCGGGCGGCCATCTCGTTGAAGCAAGCGGCCAGCTCGGCGAGCTCGGCGGGCCCGCTTTCGGGCGCCCGCGCGGTGAGATCGCCGCGCGCGAGCGCCGACGACGCGCCGCGCACGCGCTCGATCGAGCCCAGGATCGAGCGGCCGAGCAGGAGCGCCGCACCGAGCGCGGCGGTCGAGGAGGCGACGGCGACGAAGAGGATCGTCATGTCGTGTCCCGAGCTGAACATGACCACACCTGAGAGGGCCACCGCCGTGAGAGGGAGGAGGACTGAGAGGAGGCCGAGTCCGGCGAGCTGGAGGCCCAGCCTCGGCAGCCGTCGGAGGAGCAAGGCTGCGACCAGTCCGGCCGCCAGCGTGGCCAGGGCGACCACGAGGGCGAATCCGATCATGGGGGGTTGAAGCGGTAGCCGACGCCCCAGACTGTCTGTAAGAAGCACGGCCGCGACGGCTCGTCCTCGATCTTTTCCCGCAGCCGGCGAATGTGGACGGTCACGGTGCCCGTGTCGAGCGCGGCCTCGTAGCCCCAGACCCGGTGCATGAGCTGGTCGCGGGAGAAGACCTGGCGCGCATGGTTGGCCATGAACCAGAGCAGGTCGAACTCCTTCGCCGTTAGCTTGAGAAGCTCGCTGTTCCTCGTCACCTCGCGCGTGCGTGCGTCAATGTCGAAGCCGTCGAAGGAGAGCCGCTCCGCCCGTGGGATGTCGCTGGCCGTGCGCCGCAGGACCGTGCGCACGCGCGCGGCGAGCTCGCGCGGCGAGAAGGGCTTGGTCACGTAGTCGTCCGCTCCGAGCTCGAGGCCGACGATGCGGTCCGCTTCGTCGCCGCGCGCAGTGAGCATGATCACCGGCAGCTCCGAGCGCGCCCGGATCCAGCGGCAGAGCTCGAGCCCGTCCGTTCCCGGAAGCATGAGGTCGAGGACGACGAGGTTCGGCGGCTCCTCCTCGAGCAGGCGCCGCGCGGTGTGGCCGTCGCCCGCCTCGAGCGTCCGGTAGCCCTCATGCCGGAGGTAGGAGACGACCACCTCGCGCACGATCGGCTCATCGTCGACGACAAGGACGGTCGTGGTCATGGGGACATTGTGGACGAGGTCCGCTTACGAAAGGATGAAATCCCGGGCCGAGCTTGCCCGGCCCGGGATTTCTGACCTACGGGACGCGCTCGATCGTGATCTTGGCGACGGGCTCTTCCCACCCGTACACGGCCGGGTCGAGGTCGCCGACACCGGTGATGCCTGGATGGCTGCGGATCAGCTCGCCCTCGGGATCGCGCTCGAACAGGTTGCCGCAGCAGGGGCCCGGGATGAAGGCGGCAAGCTCGTTGTTCCGCTCGCTCCCCGCGTCGTATGCCATCCCGGAGCGGACGATTCGGTGGCCGCGGAGGCGGAGGGAGTCGAGCCCGGTGAAGGCGTCGTTCGTGTTCACAAGCATGGTCACGACGCTAAGCCGGTCGAATTGGCCGTGTGTCTCGACCACGAACGTCCGCGAGGCGCCCGACGGGATCGGCCCGCCCGCGCCGGTGAAGACCTCACGAACTCCGCGGAGCTGCGCCAGCCCCGACTCTGCCGGGCCGTTGTTCGCATCTTCGGCGATGGCGGCGACGGGGTGGCTGGCGATGTCGCCCACGCTCCATACGTCGGCTTTCCCGGAGTGGACGACGAACAGCGGCGGCGAGAGGGGCTGCGAGCCGGGCGCACCCGGACCGGGCGGGGTCAGGTTCTCGATCGTGACCTGCCAGTGCTTCGTGCCTCCCTGGTCGTCATCGTCGTCTGCCATGGCGCTCCCGGTCAGGAGTCCCGCGGTAGCGATCGCGACGAGCGCGAGTAGAAAGAAATGCTTCATGCTTCTCCTCTCTCTGTTGGCGCCGCGAGCGTACGGAGAGAAGCTTGCGAAGCCCTTGCGGGCGCATTAAGTGG
>JBBDMP010000131.1:0-3477 GCA_040878265.1 Gaiellales bacterium
GCGCGGTTGCCGCCCGTGCGGTTCTCGACCACGAGCACGGGCATCGAGGCCGTGTAGATCCCTGCGAGCGAGCCCGTGCAGCCGTGGTCGTGGCAGACGCCCAGGTGGACCTCGCCCGCGGCGATCCTCGCCTCGGTCTCGGCGGCGTCGGCAGCGAGCCCCTCGAAGAGCACCCCACCGACGATTCCGCTCCGCTGGCCGCCGAAGTAGCGCTCCCAGGGAAGCGGCGCACCGGAGGTGAGGATGGTCTCGGGCGTCATCCCCGGCACGACCTCGAGCGCCGGCCGTACGTCCAGGAGCACCGGGTCGGCCTCCCACATGCGCCGTACGGCTTCTGCGTTCGCCTCAGCCGTCCGCGCGCCGAGCACGTCAGGGGAGCGGCTTGTCATAGCCTTCCTTCACGAGCTGGAGCTCCTGCCACTCGCGGTCGACGGCGGGATAGAAGCGATCCGGATGCTCGAGCGCCCAGATCTGCGAGCGCACGACGAAGTTGTCCGGGTCGAGCGCGAGCGCGTCGCGCCAGAGAGCGAGCGCCTCGTCCGCGTCTCCTGCCGCGTAGAGCGCGACGCCGCGGGCGAAGAGCTCGAGCGCCTCCGGACTCATGCGCTCATCCTCGGCGGGCGCTTCGGTCTCCTCCCCCGCAAGGAAGCGCTCGAGGTTCCAGCGGACGCGGGGGTCGGCGACGTCGAAGTCGTTCGCGTGCCGGTAGCGGACGACTCCCTCGACGTCGACGAAGAACCCCGTCGGCACGATCCGAAATCCGAGCTCCCGCGCGAGCGTGCTCTCCCGGTCGACGAGCACCGGGAACGTCACGTCGCGCTCCTCGACGATCGGCCGCACCCGCTCCTCGCCCTGGGCGTCCTGCGCCACGGCCACTATCCGGAACCCGCCGCCCCGCTCACGTTGGTGACGCTCCCACACGGGGAGCTGCTCCCTGCACGTTCACCACGTCGCGAAGCAGAAGAGCACGGTCGGCACGCCGAGGAGATCCGCCCGCCGCCACGTCCTGCCCGTGAGGTCGGGAAGGGCGAAGTCGGGGAGCGGATCTCCGGGGCGCGCTCCGTTCACTCGATCGGGATCTCCTTGAAGGCGAGCTCCACCTTGACGCCCTGGCGGCGCCGGATGAACCACATGATCCAGTAGATGCAGAAGGCGCCGACGAACCAGCCGATCAGCACGGACATGCTATGGCGGGCGTGGCCGGCGGCGAAGTCGTCGAAGAACAGGTTGAAAAAGAACAGGAAGGCCGCGATCGCCCCGAGCGCGCAGGCGACGCTCATGACTGGGATCCCGGCGATCTTCATGTTCGCGAGAGGGCTCTTCCCGTAGATGTCAGGCCTGCGATATGGGAAGAAGACGCCCGCGAGGAGCACGATCGCCCAGGCGAGCACCGCCACCTCGATGAAGATCACGAGCTGGAAGAACGTCGTGAACGCCAGCATGCCGACGAAAGTGATTCCGCCCGCGAGACAGAGCAGGATCGCGGGGATCGGCGTATGCGTCCGCTCGTCCACTGTGCCGAGCTTGTCCGGCGCGATCCGGTCGAGCGACCAGGCCACGATCGCGCGCGTCGGGTAGAGGATCTGGGTGGGGATCCAGAGCCAGATCCAGCCGATGAAGCCGAGCGCAATCAGGATCGTGAGCAGAACCGAGTCCGCCCCGAGGCCGGTCAGAAGCGTCGGGAACGGCGTCACGGGGGTCGCCGCGCCCTCGACCGCGTTGAGGTTCGAGTACGTGACCGAGCCGAGGAAGTCCGAGCCCATGGTCCGATAGATGAGCGCGAAGGAGATCAGCCAGACGACCACGGAGCCGAGAATCGCGCCGAGGATCCCGAGCGTCTGGCCGCGAGCGACCTGCTTGATCTCACCGCCGATCGAGATCGAGAACGCCGCGCCGATCAGAGGCAGGAACGCCCAGTTGGCGAGCAGGATCGTCTGCTTCCAGTCGAAGCCCGGATCCGCCCAGCCCGCGCTCGACGCGGCCCCGATGACGCCGTTGTAGGCGTCGTTCCCGACGTCGAGCCGGTCGCCCATGACGCCGTTGAAGTTGGAGACGAACTCGGCCCGGGACGTGACGATTAGCGTCACGAGGAAGACGAGCGTCCCGAGGACGGCGATCGCAAACATCACCTTCTGCGTGAAGAAGAAGCGGCGCATACCGCTCGCGAGAATGATCGCGCCGACGATGAGCGCGCCCGACCCGATCAGGAAGGTTCCCCACTCCCCGGCCAGGTCCGTGCCGAAGCTCTCGACTCCGGAGCTGTCCGTGAGAATCCCGACCGCCGTCACGGCCGGGGCGATTCCGAGCTGGGTGAGATAAACGGCGCCGAAGGAGCCGTAGAACAGCCAGGCCGTCACCTCGACGAAGCTGAGCGTGAAGGCGAGCGGCGGCCACATGCTTCGCGTGCCGAAGTTGTAGATGCCACCGGAGCGCGGGATTACGATCGACCACGTCAGCATCCCCAGCCCGACGAGGAGCATCGCGGCGCCCGCGAGCAGCGTCCCGACGTACAGGCTTCCCCCGAGGTAGACCGCAGGTCCGAAGAAGAGCAGGAACCCGAGGCCGAGACCGATCGACACGAGCCCGATGTCGTAGACGAAGACGTCCGTGTTCGAGGCCGACTTGATCAGGCCCGACGCTCTCCTGAGAAAGACGCGTTCTCCCACTACCGTCGCCATGCTTCCTCCTCCATTAGCCCTGCATGAGCTGTACGTCCTGGATCTCGCCGTTCCTGATGCGAATGAGCGAGCCGTTGAGCACGCCCTCGCTGTAGACCGACCCCGGGTTGACACAGATCGTGCGCCCGATCTTCGTCGTCCCTCGGCCCTCGTGGATGTGACCGTGCAGGCCGAGCACGGGTTGGTAGGCCTCGATCAGCTCGCGAACGGCAGCCGAGCCGGCCGAGGTCATGACCGGGTTACCGCCCGAGTGCACGGGGCGCAGCTCGTCGTCCAGCTGCGGGCACTGGTCGAGGTTGGTCCCGTGCGGCGGGACGTGGATGTTGAAGATGGAAGCGCTCGGCTCGCGGAGCTGCTCGACCATCGAGAGGATGCGCTCCTTGAGCTCTGGCTCGGTGCACTCGCGCTCGGTCTTCCACGGGGTCTCGTTCGACCAGCCCGTGCTGAGTATCTCGAGCCCGTCGATCTCGACGACGCGGCCCTCCAGGAGCTCGATCACACCTGAGCCGGCGAGCAGCTCGTCGACGAAGAAGCCGTCGTCGTTCCCCGGGGCGGCGAAGCACTTCACCCCCTGCTCGCCGAGCCGCGGCCGCGCGTACTCGATCCACTCCTCGATGCGCTCCCTGATCAGCTCGTGGAAGAGCTGCTCCTGCCGCTCCGGATCGTCCCGCACCTCCTCGAACTCGGCCTCGGTCATACGCCGGGGGTAGAAGCCCATGTCGGCGATGCGCCGCTCGAAGCTCCCGGCCTCGTCCTCGCCCTCGAGGCGCACCTCCTTGCCGGCGAACGAGCTCAGGTA
>JBBDMP010000132.1:0-3466 GCA_040878265.1 Gaiellales bacterium
TGGACCTTCTCGAGGGGCGCCGACCCGTCCGGCGCGGGCTCGGGAGGCTGCGGCGTCGCGACCTTCTGGTCGGCCAGGTAGTCGCCGTTCACGCACTCGACGAACAGGTCCTCACCCACGTCCGCCCGCGCCATGAACTCGTGGTTCACGCCGCCGCCGATCTGGCCCGGCTCGGCCTCGACGATCACGTACGACAGGCCGCACCGGTCGAAGATGCGACGGTACGCCTGGTACATCACGTCGTACGAGCGCGCCATGCCCTCCTCGTCGCGGTCGAACGTATACGCGTCCTTCATGAGGAACTCGCGGACGCGGAGCAGGCCGAAGCGTGGGCGGAACTCGTCCCGGTACTTCCACTCGATCTGATACAGGTTCACCGGAAGGTCGCGGTAGGACGGCAGGTCGCCCGCGACGAGCAGGGTGACGACCTCCTCCTGCGTTGGACCGAGGAGCATCTCGCGGTCGTGCCGGTCCGTCAGCCGGAACAACGTGTCGCCGTACAGCTCCCACCGGCCCGTGGCCTTCCACGGTTCCGCGGGAAGCAGGATGGGCATCCGCAGCTCCTGCGCGCCCGAGGCGTCCATCTCCTGCCGGACGATGCGCTCGATCTTGCGGATCGACCGGAGCCCGAGCGGGAGCGTGACGTAGATCCCCGAGGCGACCTGGCGGATGAACCCGGCGCGCAGCAGCAGCCGGTGCGAAGCCGCTTCCGCTTCCGCGGGATCCTCGCGAAGCGTGGGCGCGAACAGGTACGAGAGCCTCATGGAGCCCTCAGGATAGCGTTCGCGCCCTCCGGCCTAGATGTGACGGACGAGGTTCACGACCTGCTGCCAAGTGGAAGCGTTCACCGCGTACTGGTTGAACGTGGCGACGAAAGCCGGGTCGACGGGATCCCGGTTGATCCCCGTATAGTCGCCCCACCGCTCGATGCCCGGGATGTCGTCGTGCAGGCCGAGGCCGGGCTCGAGGAGCACCTGCGTCGCCGTGGTCGATCCCGGCGGGATCTCGGCTACCCACGCGGACAGGAACTCGCCCGTCGGCGCACCCGCGCGGTTGTACGTGACGAAGAGGTTGCCGGAGCCGTCCGTCGCGACCGACGGCCATCCGAGGTCGACCTCGGGCCCTCCGATGTTCCCCTTGCGGGCGAGCGCCGATTTCTTGAGCCTGGTCGCGGGGCTGATCTCGTACCAACGCACAGCCGCCTCCGGATAGTCGCCGGTGACCGTGTCCGGGGTGAAGTTCTTGAACACGGTGTGCGCCGCGAACAACTCGTTCGCGGCGGCGTCGAAGAACGCGTTGATCAGCCGGTCGTCGCCCGTGTCCCAGAACGTCCCCTCGTTCGTGAGGCTGCCGCCACCCTGCGTTCCTGGAGGGGGGAACGTGAACCTGCCGACGTCCACGTTCCCCTTCTTGAGCTTCAGCCCGGTCGCGGTGTCCTTGATCCGCCAGACGGTCACGTAGGAATCGTTCCCCGTTCCCGAGCTGAAGCACGAAAGAGGGAAGCACTGGAACGACACCAGGAGCTGGGCGACGTTGCCGTCCACCGTCTGAGCCGGCTGCAGGGTGAACGCCGGGAAGCCGCTAGAGTCCTGGGTCTGGGTCCCGGCGAACACGTCGGGCGTCGGCGCCGGCTGGGTGCAGTCGTACAGCGAGGCCTTCGGGATCGACATGATCTGCGCGTAGCGGAACCGCGCCGACGAGGTGGGGAACGTGAACTGGTTCGTCGTGATCGTGAGGCGGTCGTGGTTGAAGCCGAGACCCGGGTAGTCGGCCCAGACGCTTGGCGACGACGGGAGCTGGTCGCCCGGGAACGACCTCACGCACCACGTGGTGGTGTCGGTGGCCGTCGCGTTCGGGATCGCGACCGTCACGATCAGCGACAGCCGCGGCGCGTCCTCCTGAACGAGGTACGCGAGAACAAAGGTGTCGTTGTACTGGTCGTAGACGACCTTCGGGTCGAAGGAGACGCGCCCGGTCGAGTCGGGGTGTAAGACGTCGAGCTGGATCGGCGCGACGACCGCGACACCCGCCCGGTCGTACACGGCGACCTGGGTGTTGACGGCAGTGACGAAGAAGGTGTCGCCGAGCGCCCCGATGGTGTCCGAAGGGTCCGAGTCCGGGTCGGTCAGGGCGTCGAAGCCAAACGTGGCCTCGGGGGCCCGGGGGGCCGACGTCGCGGCGGCGGCACTCGTGCGACTCGCGGTGCGGCCCCGCTGCGAGAGCACCCCGAGGGACGTTGGACGACGCTGCGAGGTGTCGACGTCTCGCCCTTGCACCACCGCACGGGTCGCGACCCGGCTCCTCGGGCCCGCGTCGCCGTCGCGGACGGCGGCGGCCGGTGAGGCGAGCGACGCGGCCGCGAGCGCCAGGACGGAGGCGACGGAGAGCAGATGGACGACCTTGCGCATGGCGTGGACCCCCTACCTCGATCGGGTGCGGGCGACCCCATCGGACGCGATCGTTGCGCGTCCACGCACTGCCGGCTCGCGGACGGCGGCATGCTCGGGAATCGGTCTCGCGTCACACTCGCGATCCGTCACGCGTGGCCGACGATGTGGACCGTCTGTTGCCAGTCCTCGGTCGCCCCAGCGCCGTCGCCGACGGCGATCTGGTTCACGACCGCTACGAAGACTCCGTTCACAGGGTCGCGGGAGAGGCCGTTGTAGTCGCCCCAGCGCTCGGGACCCGGAACGGCCTCCATCCGCGCCGTGCCGGCACGCAGGAGCGTGGTAGTCGCGTTCCTCGCGCCGGGGACGACCTCGGCCACCCAGGCGGACAGGAACTCGCCGGTGACCGCGCTCGCCCGGCTGTACGTGACGAACAGGTTTCCGTCGGCGTCGGTCCCAAGGGTGGGCCATCCCGCGTCGGTCTCGGCCTCTCCGATCGTGCCGAAGCGCGTCAGCCTCGACGCCGAAAGCCTGGCCGACACGCGGATCTCGTACCAACGGATCGCGGCCTCGATGTAGCCTCCGGTCTGCGTGTCCGGGCGCAGGTCTCGCGCGATCACGTGGGCGCCGTATATGCGGCCGCGCTCCAGGTCCGCGAAGGCGTTGATCAGTCGCAGGTCCCCCGGATCCCACCAAGTGTTCGCCGTCTCGAGGCTGCCATCACCCTGTGTCGCGAAGGGCGCGATCCCGACGTTGTTGACTCGGACCGAGGTGCGCGTCAGGACGAGATCGTTCCTCGCCTCGCGCAGACGCCAGAGCACGACGAAGTTCGGCCGCCCGGGTTGGAAGGAAAGCATCAGGAGCTGGCGCCCGGCGCCCGCCGTCGTCGTTGGCTGCAATCCGAACGCGGCCGAGCCATCCGGGTTCTGGGTCTGCGCGCCGAGGAACGTGTCGAACGTCAACGTGCGGTCGCAGTCGTACAGGCGCGCCTTGGGGAATGCCAGCGCGATCGCGCCCTCGAAGGCGAGACCGTCGAACGCGAACGTGTTCGCCGTCACGACGACGTGGTCGCTCGAGTA
>JBBDMP010000133.1:0-18977 GCA_040878265.1 Gaiellales bacterium
GCGCGGCTGCCTCGGTGACTCGGACGAGCTCGAGCGCGAGGTTGCGGTCCGGGGCTGATCCTTTTCCGGCCGCCATCAAGCGCGCATCCTAACGGCGGCCGGGGCCTCCGGACCCGCTGCCTCGACGCCCTCGTAGAGCACGACCAGCGCCCCGCCGGCGACCACGGCGAGACCGCCGACGACGACCTGCCAGCCGAGCGCCTCGTCGAGGATGGCCCAGGCGAGGAAGCTCGCCGAGACGGGCTCGATGTAGGCGAGGAGGCCGGCCGCCTGAGCGGTCACGTTCCGCAGGCTGCGCACGTAGAGCACGCCGAGGACGGCCGTGAGCACGGCGCCGAGCACGAGCACCCACGGCCATTCGTCCGCGTCCGGGACGACGTGCCCGCCCGTGAGCAGGAAGGGCGCGACGACCAGGGCGACGATGACGTACTGCCAGAACACCATCGAAGGAACGGAGACGTGGGGAACGACCGTCTTCGCCCAGATGATCAGGAAGGCGTAGGTGAGCGCGGCGCCCAGCCCGAGCCCGATTGCGGCCGGCTCGGCCCCGGTGCCTCCCTCGCCTCCGAGCGCGATCAGCACGAGACCGGGCGCGGAGATCCCGAGCGCCGCGAGGCCGATTCGGCTCCGCCGTTCCGGGAGGAAGAGCGGGGCCAGGACGGCAAGGAAGATGGGCGCCGTGTAGACGAGCAGGATCGCCACTGCGACGGAGGCCCGCTTGAGCGTCTCGAAGAAGAGCACCCAGTGGAGCGCGAGCAGGAGGCTGAGACCTGCGATGTGGACCCGCCGAGCGCGTAAGACGAGCGAAGAGAACCGGCCAAGCGCCACGAGTCCGACTCCGAGCGAGGCTGCCGCGATGAGACAGCGCCAGAAGACGAGCGACAGGCCCGATAAGTCGATGCCCGCGACGATGATCGAGACGAAGCCCCAGAGGGACGCGATCAGCGCGACGCAGACGTTCCAGGGATTCAGGCGCAAGCGGCCGCTACATCCGCTCGGGCGCCTCGACCCCGACGAGGTCGAGCGAGCGTGCGATCACGGCTTTCGTCGCCCGGCAGAGCCCGAGCCGGAAGGCCTCGGTACCGCTCCCGAGCACCCGGTGGTCGTGGTAGAAGCGGTGGAAGTCGTCGGCGGCCCGGATCGCGTAGTAGGGCAGCGCGTGCGGTGCTCGGCGCTCTGTCGCTTCCGCGACGACCGCCGGGAACTCGACGAGCCGCTTGACGAGCTCGCGCTCCTCTCGGGCAAGCTCGCCGGGCGGGTCCGCGCCGATCGCCGCGCCGCCGGCGTTGCGAAGGATCCCCGCGATGCGGGCGTGCGCGTACTGGACGTAGTAGACGGGGTTCTTCTCGCTCCGCTCGCGGGCAAGATCGACGTCGATCTCGATCGGCTGGTCGTGTCCGCGGGAGACGAGGTACCAGCGGGCTGCGTCGACGCCGATCTCGGCCACCAGCTCGTCCAGAAGCACGACGTCGCCCCGGCGCTTGGACACCTTGCGAGCCTCGCCGCGCTCGGCCAGGTGCACCAGCTGGTAGAGGAGCACCTCGACGATCTCCGGGTCGCGCCCGAGCGCGGCCGCGAGCGCCTTCAGGCGGATGACGTAGCCGTGATGGTCGGCGCCGAGGACGTAGATGAGGCGCTCAAAGCCGCGCGCCAGCTTCCAGCGCGTGTGCGCCGCGTCCCGGCCGAGATAGGTGGGCCGCCCGTCGGTGCGGATGAGCACGCGATCCTTCTCGTCTCCGAGCTTCGTCGTCCGCAGCCAGAGCGCGCCCTCCTCCTCGTAGACCCAGTCGCCGAGCTCGCGCACGGCCGTTTCGATCTCGGGCTCGAGCTCGCTTTCGCGCACCCAGTGGTCCACGCGGACGCGGAATCGCTCGAGGGCCGCCTGGATCTCGGCGAGCATGGGCTCGACCGGGTCGCCCCCCGCCTCTGCCAGGCGGACGACATAGTCTCCGAAGTAGCCCCCTTCCGGCGGCTCCTCTCCCCTGGCCCGCGCCTCCACGGAGCGGCGGAAGAGCTCCACCTGCTCACCCGCGTCGTTGACGTAGTACCCCGTCTCGACTTCGTGCCGGGCGAAAGCGAGCAGGCGTCCGACCGCATCACCGTAGGCGGCGTTGCGCGCCGAGCCGACCGTGAGCGGCCCGGTGGGGTTCGCGGAGACGAGCTCCACCTGGACGCGCTCAGACCGTTCGGCGGAGCCCGCCCCGTATTCCTCGCCGCGCTCCAGCACCTCGGCGAGCGCCTCGCCGAACCAGCTCGCGTCCAGCTCGAGGTTGAGGAAGCCCGGCGGCGCGACACTTGCCGCGCTCACCCCCGGGAGGGTCGACGCCACCCCGCGCAGCTCCTCCGCGATCTCCAGCGGCGGGCGGCGCTTCGTCGGGGCAGCCTGCAGGGCCGCGTTCGTCGCATAGTCGCCATGCTCGGGGTTTCCCGGCCGCTCCAGCCGCACCTCGACCTCGGCGGCGCGCGTGAGCTCGACCTCGAGTCGTCGGAGCGCCAACGTCATGCGCGATATCGTAGGGCCGTGGACGACGAGCCCCGGGAACGCCAGCTCAACATCCACCTGGATCCGGACAACCTCGCCGGCGTCTACGCGAACTTCGCCAACGTCAGTTTCTCCGACTACGAGTTCACGATCACGTTCGCGCGAATCGACCACGAGGTGGAGGAGGGCGACGTGCCGGGCGTGGTCGTCAGCCGGGTGAACATGTCGCCGCGCTTCATGCGCGAGCTCATCGACGCCATGAACGACAGCTGGTCGAAGTGGTCGGCGCGCGAGGGGATCAGGAACCTGCCGGAGACGGGCCCTCCCGAGTCTTAAAGAATTCGGCCATGGCGATCCGCTCGATCGCAGGCGGGTGCGTGGAGAGCAGGACGACGAGCCACCCGGGCGGATCCGGGTCCCCAAGCGAGCGCAAGACGAGCCGGCGGTCGAGCGCGATCGCGCTGTCAGGGTCACGTGTGGCGACGAGAGCGAGCCAGTCGGCCTCTCGCTCGTAGCGCCGTGAGACGAGGTTCTGGAACGGCAGGGTCGCCAGCGAGAAGAGGAGCCCGACGAGCAGAGCGAGCGGCACGAGTGCCGGGTCTTCGAGACCGCCGCGCCGCTGCGTCACCCAGGCGACGACGAAGACGCCTGGAATCGCGAGCAGCGCGAACCACGCGAGGCCCTTCCACAGGTGGCTGCGGGCGACGTGGGCGAGCTCGTGGGCCGAGACTGAGACGAGCTCGCCGCGCGAGAAGCTCCCGTCGAGGATGGTGTCGTAGAGGACGACGCGCTTCGTCGGCCCGATCCCTGCGACGTACGCATTTGCGGCCGTCGTCCGCCGGCTCGCGTCCGCGACCTGCACCTTCTCCACGCGCACACCGAGGTTGTCGCCGAGCCGCTCGATCTCGCGTGCGAGCGCGGGGTCGCGCAGCGGCTCGAAGCGATTGAAGAGCGGCTGGATCACGAGCGGTTGCAGGAGTACGAAGAGGACGCCGACCGCGGCGAGCGCCGGTCCGCCCACGAGCCACCAGCGCCCGCCCAGCCAGCCGGCCAGCGCCAGCGCGCCCGCCACAGCGAACGCGACGAGCACGACGGTGATCCCGAGCGAGACGGCCTCGTCGCGAAGCCACCCGCCATAACCCTGCTCGGACAGGCCGTAGCGGCGGCGCCACCAATGCGAGACCGCGTGCAGCGGCAGCACCGCGAGCCACAGGGCAAGCGCAACGGCAAGTCCGATGGCGATCCCCGTACGGATCCGGCCGCGGAAGACGTCGCCGAAAACATCGGCCAAGGGCCGCGCCTTCCAGGTCAAGAGGCCGAGAACGAGCAGCTGGAGCGCCAGCGAGCCCAAGAGGAGAAGCCGCGAAACGCGCCGGAAGTCCGCCGCGCGCTCGAGCGCGTCCGCCGGGAAGTAGTCGCGCGGGTCGAGCTCCGGCAGGTCGAGTCGAGGCACCTGCGTCCGCCAGAGCAGCGCGCCCGAAACGACCCACACGAGCGCGGCAACGACCACGGCCCCCGCCTGCGCTAACGTCCGCCGCCGGTGCGGGTCGCGGTCTTCTCTGACGTTCACGGGAATCTGCATGCGCTCGAGGCCGTGCTGGAGTCGGTCGCCGCCGAGTCGCCGGACGAGGCCTGGTGTCTCGGGGACGTCGTGGGATACGGACCGCGCCCGAACCGCTGCTGCGCGCTCGTGGCCGAGCGGGCCGACCTGTGCTTGATAGGAAACCACGACCTGGGCGTCCTCGGTCGGCTTGACCTCGACGAGTTCGCGGGCGATGCGGTCGAAAGTGCCCGGTGGACGGCCTCCGTGCTCGAGGACTCGTCCCGCACCTTTCTGGAGCCCCTCTCGCCTTCCGGCTCGCGGGACGGCGTCGGTCTCTACCACGCAAGCCCACGCGACCCGATCTGGGAGTACGTGCTCACGCCGCAGGTCGTCGTCGCTTCGCTCTACGAGGCGGAGGAGCCGATCGTGCTCGTCGGCCACAGCCACGTCGCCCTCGCCTTCGCCCTCGACGAGAGTCTCCTCACCGGCGGTCTCGCGCCGGATGGGACGGAATTCGCGCTCGCCGAGGGGGCGCGCACGCTTCTCAATCCCGGCTCGGTTGGGCAGCCGCGCGACTCTGACCCGCGGGCAGCGTGGATGCTGCTGGACCTCGACTCGCGGACGGCGAGCTTCCGTCGCGTGGCCTATCCCATCGAGCGCACGCAGGCGGAGATCCGCGAGCGCGGGCTACCCGAGGCGCTCGCCGAGCGCCTCGAGCACGGGCTTTGAGAACCTCTAGCTCTTCGCCGCGGCGCGGTCGCCGAACTCGACCTCGATGCCCTCGCGGGCCAGCGAGAGCTGAACCTCTTCGCGCGCCTTGAAGATGCGCCACTTGACCGTGGAGAGCGTGATCTCGAGCGAGTCGGCTATCTCCGCGTACGAGAGGCCGACGATATCGCGGAGGAGAAGCGCCATCTTGAGGTCGGCGTTAAGCGCGGCGACGGCCCGCCAGACCGCGTCCATCGCCTCGACGCGCTCGGGCGGCGCGTCCACGACTTCGAGCGGAGGCAGATCGTCCAGGTTCACGTGCGCCTGCGGCTTGCGCTCGAGCGCCCTCAGCTCGTCCAGCACTCGGTTCTTCGCCACCTGAAAGAGCCAGGTCGTGAAGCGGCAGCGGAGCGAGAAGCCGGCAAGCCCCTGGTAGACGCGGAGGAAGATCTCCTGCGTGAGGTCCTCGGCGAGCGCACGGTCGTTGACCATCCGCAGCACGTAATTGAAGACCGGCGTTTGGTAGGCGACGACGATGCTCTGAAACGCGCGCTCGTCCCCCCGCTGGGCCTTGCGGAGGACGTCGAGACTGGGTTGTGGCAAGGGCAAACGCTGTATCCCGGGCCGCGAGGTGGGGCAGTATAGCTCCGGGTTTACAGCCTATGGAGCAGGCTCCGGCCCGTCATCCCCCCAGGCGGGGTAATGCCGAGCAGCTGCAAGCAGGTCGGCACGAGATCGGCGAGCGCCCCGTCCTCCCGCAACGTCTCGCCCGGAATCGTCACGACGAGTGGAACCGGGTTCGTCGTATGCGCTGTGTGGGGGCTCCGGCCATCCTCTTGGAGCAGCTGCTCCGCGTTGCCGTGATCGGCCGTGACCAGGCAAACGCCGCCGAGCCGCTCGACCGCGGCGACGACGCGTCCCAGGCAGGCGTCCACAGCCTCGACCGCCTGTACCGCAGCCTGGATGACGCCTGTGTGCCCGACCATGTCCGGATTCGCGAGGTTGAGGATCGCGAAGGCGTAGCCGTTGGGGAGCTCCTCCTCGAAGCGCCTCGTCACCTCCGGCGCGGACATCTCCGGCTTCTGGTCGTAGGTGGCGACCTCCCTAGGAGAGGGAACGAGGATGCGGGTCTCCCCCGGCCACTCGTCCTCGATCCCGCCGTTGAAGAAGTAGGTGACGTGCGCGTACTTCTCCGTCTCCGCGGCGTGGAGCTGGCGGAGTCCCCGCTCGGCGAGAACCTCGGCCATCGTCTCCCGCACATCCTGTTCGGGGAAAGCGACCGGGCAGGGGAAGTCGTCCCGGTAGCGGGTCATCGTCGTCAGATCGAAGCCGTCGGCAATGAGCCGTTCGGAGAGCTGGCGCGCCCGGTCTGGACGGAAGTTCAAGAAGATGGCCGCGTCCTCGCGTGCGAGGCGCGGCCCGGGGAGAACGATCGGCTCGATGAACTCATCGGTGACCCCCGCCTCGTAACTGGCCCGAACCGCGGCTATCGGGTCATCCGCCTCGTTCCCTTCGCCGGCCACGATCGCCGCGAGCGCGCGCTCGGTGCGCTCCCAGCGACCATCGCGGTCCATCGCGTGGTAACGGCCCATGACGGTGACGATCCGCGCGCCTTCGGCTACGAGCTCGGCGAGGTCGTCGACCGCCGAGGTCGGGGAGACATCGCGGCCGTCGGTGAAGGCATGCACGTAGGTGCGCTCCTCCATCCCCTCGCGGCGCGCGAGCTCGAGCAACGCGCGCAGGTGATCGATGTGCGAATGGACACCGCCGTAGGAGACGAGTCCCAGGAGGTGGACATTCGTGTCGCGCCCCCTGGCCCTCTCGAACGCAGCCTTCAAGGCGGCGTTCGCAGAGAACGAGCCGTCCTCGATGGACTTGTTGATCCGCATCAGATCCTGGAAGACGATGCGACCTGCCCCGATCGTCAGGTGGCCGACCTCGGAATTGCCCATCTGCCCGGGCGGCAACCCGACGGCCTCCCCCGACGCCTCCAGAGTCGCGTGCGGGTAACGCCTCCAGAGATCGTCGAAGACGGGCGTCCGGGCAAGCTCGACGGCGTTCCCCGGGCTCGGCGGGGCGCAGCCCCAGCCGTCGAGGATGACGAGCGCTACGAGCGGGTAAGTCGTGCCGCCGTCTCGCAAATCGCGGTGAAGGACTCGAGGTCGAGCGAGGCGCCGCCGACGAGCGCGCCGTCGACGTCGGTCTGCGAGAGGAGCTCCTCGGCGTTCTCGGGTTTGACCGAGCCGCCGTAGAGCACCGGCACGGCGAGCAGGGTCTTGATGAAGGCATGCGCCTGCTGCGCCTGTTCGGGCGACGCCGTCTTGCCCGTGCCGATCGCCCAGACAGGCTCGTAGGCGACCACGAGCTGGTCATGCTCGCCGAGGACCGACACCTGGCGGCGGAGAACGTCCTCCATCTCGCCGCCCTCGCGCTCCTCTTCCGTCTCGCCGACGCAGGCGATCACTTGCAGGCCGGCCTCGAGCGCGGCCGCCGCCCGGCGGGCGGTGCCCTCGTCGGTCTCGCCGAAGTGCTGGCGGCGCTCCGAGTGGCCGACGATCGATCCGTGTGCTCCGAGCCCGAGCAGCATCGCCGCCGAGATCTCGCCGGTGAAAGCACCCGCGTCGGCCCAGTGGACGTTCTGCGCGTAGACGCTGAGGCCGCTCGCAACCGCTTCGCGCAGCGAGGTGTAGGGCGGGCAGACGACGACGTCGACCCCCGCCGGCGGCTCGAACGCGGCGCAGAACTCCGCCGTCTGCGACGGCGTTTTGTACATCTTCCAGTTTCCGGCGATTAGCACGGGTGCGCCTTCAGGTAATGCTCCCCCGTCTCCCGGGGTCGATGAGCAAGCCAGGCAAGAACGCAGGGAGCCCGCGTATCGAACGAAGATACGCGGGCGACCGAGGACGCCGCATGGCGCCGCTCAGCGGCCGCGGGAGGCGATGGGCGTATTGCCTGGAGGGGCACTTTTACAAGGCCTCCGGGATGACTGCGACGCCGGGGAGCTCCTTGCCCTCGAGGAACCCGAGTGCCGCGCCGCCGCCCGTCGAGATCCAATCGATCTGCTCGGCGAGGCCCAGCTCCTGGACCGCCCGCACCGAGTCGCCGCCGCCAACCACGGTGTGGGCGTCGGCAGCCGCGACCGCCTCGGCAACGGCCTTCGTCCCCTCCGCGAAGCGGGGCCACTCGAAGACCCCCATCGGCCCGTTCCAGAAGACGGTCTTCGCCTCCCCGATCCGCTCCGCGAACGCGCGGCGCGTCTCGGGCCCGATGTCCAGCCCGAGCCAACCGTCCGGAACATCGTCGGCCGGGACCACGCGAGACTCCGCATCTGGCTCGAACCGAGCTGCGGCAAGGACGTCGACGGGCAGGTCCAGCCGAAACTGCGCAGCATTTTCGGCTGTTAACTCGTTCGCCATCTTGCCCCCGACGAGGATCGTGTCGGCCCGTTTGCCGAGCGAATGCAGAACGCCGATCTTGTCTTCCACCTTCGCGCCGCCGAGGACGGCCACGAACGGGCGCTCGGGACTCTCGAGCAGCGATCCGAGCTCCTCGAGCTCGCGTTCGAGGAGGAGACCTGCGTAGGCGGGCAAGAGCTGCGCTACCCCGACCGTCGAGGCGTGCGCGCGGTGGGCCGCGCCGAAGGCATCGTTGACGTACAGGTCGCCGTGGGACGCGAGCTCACGGGCGAACTCGGGGTCGTTCTTCGTCTCGCCCGGATGGAAGCGGGTGTTCTCGAGCACGCGCACGCGGGCGTCGTCGACGAACGTGCGCAGGTGTTCCGCCACCGGCTTCATGGAGTACGTGGGATCCTCCCCCTTCGGGCGCCCCAGGTGCGAGCAGAGGACGACCTCGAAGGCGTCGCGCCCGAGCAGCAGCTCGATCGTCGGAAGGCTCGCCCGGATTCGCGTGTCGTCCGCTACACGACCGTCCTCGAGAGGAACGTTGAAGTCGACTCGCACGAGCACGCGCTTGCCGGCGACGTCGGCCTCGCGCACCGAGCGGGGTCTACGCACCTACAGCAGGCGCTCGACGAGATCGACGAGCCGACACGAGTAGCCCCACTCGTTGTCGTACCAGCCGAAGACCTTGACCTCTTTGCCGTTCGCCATGGTCAGCCCGCTGTCGAAGATGCAGGAGTACGAGCTGCCGATGACATCGGTTGAGACGATCGGGTCGTCCGTGTAGCGGAGGATGCCCTCGAAGCGCCCCTTGTCGGCCAGTTCGGCGAACTTCGCGTTCACCTCGTCGACGTCGACCTCCTTCTCCAGGTGGGCGACGAGGTCGACGATCGACCCATCCGCGATCGGGGCCCGGATGGAGATGCCGTCCAGCTTCCCCTTCAGTTCCGGGATGACGAGCCCGATTGCCTTAGCCGCGCCCGTCGAAGTCGGGATGAGGTTGATGCCGGCGGCTCGTGCCCGCCTCAGGTCCTTGTGGGGGAGGTCGAGGATCTGCTGGTCATTCGTGTACGCGTGAATCGTCGTCATGAAGCCCACCTCGATGCCCCACGTGTCGTGCAGGACCTTGGCGAGCGGCCCGACGCAGTTCGTCGTGCAGGAAGCGTTCGAGATGATCCGGTGCGCCGCCTTGTCGTAGGTGTCGTCGTTGACGCCGATCAGAAGCGTGACGTCTGGGTCCGTCGCGGGCGCCGAGATGACGACCTTGTCAGCCCCTGCGTCGAGATGCTTCTGCGCGTCCTCGCGCTTCGTGAAGAGGCCGGTCGACTCAACGACCACCTGGACACCGAGGTCACCCCAGGGAAGTGCCGAGGGATCCTTCTCGTTCAGCAGGCGGAGCTCGACGTCGCCGGCCCGAATCCCGCCGTCGACCGGCTCGACCTCTTCGTCCAGGGGGCCGTGCACGGAGTCGTACTGGAGCAGGTGGGCCATTGTCTTCGCGTCTCCGAGATCGTTCACGGCGACGATCTCTATGTCCGCGTTCTTCTTCCGAGCCGCCCGGAAGAAATTGCGCCCGATGCGGCCGAAGCCGTTGATTCCAACCCGCATGCTCATGCTCGGCGGGCGATTCTACCCGGCGCCGTCATTGGTAAATCCTGGCACATGGGCTCTTGCACATGGTCGCACCCGCGAGTTACGCTGGAGGCCGAGCGGGTCCGCGTTCGTCGGGCGTCGGATTCAGACCCCGTCTGGCGCCACGGTCTGGAATGCGGTTCAACCGGAGGGGGAGGTCGTCCTCGGAGCTTCCCCTCCGGCCCGCTCTACCGATCGGCGAGCCGTTGCACACGGCGGAGACGTCGGAAGGCCGAAGCCTTTGTGGTCGGCGGGCGGCACTTGCGCGCGAGCTCGCGCAGGGAGAGCGTCGGGTGCCGCACGCGGAGCTGCGCCAGCTCGCGGAGCTCGTACGGGAGCCCTCCCAGACGACCGTCCTGCTCCAGCCGCCGGATCGCCCGGAGCTGAACGTCGGCCGCACGGCTCGCGCGGGAGATGTTCGCGTGGTCTGCGTTGGTCAGCCGGTTGGCCCGGCCGCGCGTGGCCGCGACGACGGCGCTCTCGCCCAGGCGGAGCGCGGCTTCGTGCGCGCCGAGGAAGGCGAGCAGCTCGGCGATCTCGTCCGACGCCTTGATGTAGGCGAAGGCGTGGCTTCGGCGCTGACGGGCCCGTAGGTGGAACCCCTCCGCCCTGGCCAGCTCTTCGAGGAAGCGGGCGCCTTCCAACGAGGCCGTCCGAAGCTCGAGGTGAGCGTTGCGCGGCCCGCTCACCGAGCCCGCGGCCAGCAGCGCGCCGCGCAGGTAAGCCGCCCGGCAGCAGGAGCGGCCGATCACGCGTCGCGGGGGCTCTTCCAGCGGGGCGAGCCTCGAGTCGAGGACACCCGCCTCGTTCAGCACCTGGAGCGCCCGCGCGTCGTCCTCGAGGTGGATCTGGAAGCGCGATGCCCGCTCGAAGGCCTGCTGCCGGTACGTCCGGATCTCCGCCGGAACGCCGTAAGCGCGCAGGAGGGTGAACGCCCGCCGCGCCACGCCGGGGCTAGACACCTCTAGGTGGAGGGCAATGCGACCGCCGCCCCGCAGGTGGACGCTGCCCGCGCTGCGCAGGAGCGCGGAGAGCTCGGCGAGCCGGCAGCAGGCCTTCCGTGGCTCGATCGCCGCGAGCTCGGAGCGGACTTCCTCAGAGAGCGGCACGCTCGAGCTCCAGGAGACGCCGCTTGTAGTCGCTCCCCAGCGATCCGTAAGGGCCGACCCCGTCCGCCGCCACAACGCGGTGGCAGGGCACGAAGAGCGGAAACCGGTTGCGCGCGCAGAACGAGCCGGCCGCGCGGTAGGCGTTCGGGTGCCCGGCGAGCGCAGCGAGCTCGCCGTAGGTGACCGTCTCCCCGTACGGCACGGCGCGCAGCACGTCGGCGACAGCGCGCTGGAAGGGCGTCATCCACTCGAGGTCGAGCTCCACGTCTTCGAACGAGACCGGATCGCCGGAGAAGTACGCGGCCAGCCGGCGAACGAGCGGATGGTCGCCGCTTTCAGCGCTCCCGGCCTTCGGAAGCTCGTGATGCACGAGCCGCTCGTCGACGAAGTAGAGCTCCCCCACGCCCCACCCCTCGACCCCGTACGACACCACTTCCACCTCCATAGAATGCCCATGCGATGGGCGCTCCCGGCATCTTCCGCCTCCCGGAGCCGCAGAACGAGCCGGTGCGCTCGTACGCGCCGGGCACGCCCGAGCGGGCCAGCTTGCAGAAGCGCCTCGAGCAGATGCGCCGCGAGCGCATCGAGATCCCGTGCGTGATCGGCGGCAAGGACGTGAAGACGGGAAACCTGCGCGAGGCGGTCATGCCGCACGACAAGGATCACGTCCTCGCTGAGGTCCACCAGGGCGGCGCGGCCCAGGTGGAGCAGGCGATCGAGGCGTCCGCCGCGGCCTGGCGCGACTGGAGCCGTCTCCCCTGGGAGGAGCGCGCCACGGTCTTTCTCCGCGCGGCCGAGCTGCTCGCGGGGCCCTGGAGGGACACGCTCAACGCCGCAACCATGCTTGGCCAGTCGAAGACGGCCCACCAGGCGGAGATCGACGCGGCCTGCGAGCTGATCGACTTCTGGCGCTTCAACCCGACCTTCATGGTGCGGATCTACGAGGAGCAGCCGATCTCCTCGCCCGGCATGTGGAACCGGATGGAGTACCGCCCGCTCGAGGGCTTCGTCTTCGCGATCACCCCCTTCAACTTCACGGCGATTGGCGGCAACCTCCCCACCGCCCCGGCCCTCATGGGCAACACGGCGGTCTGGAAACCGGCGGGCACGGCGATGCTCTCGGCCTACTACATCATGCGCCTGCTCCAGGAGGCTGGACTTCCGGACGGGGTCGTCAACCTCGTCTACGGGCCGGGAAAGACGATCGGCGGCGCCGCGCTCTCAAGCCCTGACCTTGCCGGCGTCCACTTCACTGGCTCGACCGCCGTGTTTCAGGACATCTGGAAGACCGTCGGGCAGAACATCGCGAAGTACAGGAGCTACCCCCGCATCGTCGGGGAGACGGGCGGCAAGGACTTCATCCTCGCCCACCCTTCGGCGGACGTCGACGAGGTGGCGACAGCCATCGTGCGTGGCTCCTTCGAATACCAGGGCCAGAAGTGCTCCGCCGCCTCTCGGGTTTACGCGCCTGCGAACCTCTGGCCCGAGCTGAAGGAACGCCTCGTCCAGCAGGTGGGCGAGCTGTGCGTAGGCGACGTCGCGGACTTCTCCAATTTCATGGGCGCCGTCATCGACGAGAGCTCGTTCAAGACGCAGAAGGAGGCGATCGAGGAGGCAAAGGGCCACGAGGGCTCGAGCATCCTCGTCGGAGGGGGCTACGACGACAGCGAGGGCTATTTCGTGGAGCCCACCGTGATCGAGACGAAGGATCCGAACTTCCGCCTGCTCCGCGAAGAGCTCTTCGGCCCTGTGGTGACGACCTACGTCTACCCCGAAGGCAAGTGGGAGGAGACGCTCGAGTTGGTCGACAAGACTGCCCCCTACGCTCTGACCGGGGCCATCTTCGCCGACGATCGCAACGCGGTCGTCGAGGCCGAGCAGGCACTTCGCTACACGGCCGGGAACCTCTACGTGAACGACAAGCCCACGGGGGCCGTTGTCGCGCAGCAGCCGTTCGGCGGCTCGCGGGCATCGGGGACGAACGACAAGGCCGGCTCGATCTGGAACCTCATTCGCTGGGTCTCTCCGAGGACGATCAAGGAGACCTTCGTTCCGCCGACGGATTACCGCTATCCGTTCATGGCGCCCGACGGCGACAAGGGCGCGATCTAGCTCTTCACCCCCGGAGGCCTCCTCAGATCACTCGAACGAGGGATGGGCCGCCCGCTGCGAGCGCCTACAACGAGTCTTGAGGACGGCTGCGGCCGCCCCGGGAGAGGTCGAGGAGAGGAAAGGGCATGACCCAGCAACTCGTTGCCGAACTGCGTGGCACCCCGCGTCGGCGTCGGCTGGGCGAGGTCCTCGTTCTTCGCGGGCTCGTCGCCGAGGACGATGTCGCTTCGGCGCTCATGGAGCAGCAGCGCACCCGCCGGTGGCTCGGGCAGATTCTCCTCGCTCGCGGCACGATCTCGTCGTCGGATCTCTACAGCGCGCTCGCCGAGCAGGTGGGCGGCGGACTCGAAAGCGAGCACGGCTTCGGAACGGGCTTGCGCGGCGCGATCGAGGGTTCTTCGGACCGGCGCCACGATGTCGCCGCCGAGGCATCCGAAGGCGTCCGCGTCGGACGGCCTCTCGGCGAGCTTCTGATCAATCGCGGCTGGGTGGAGCACGGGGATGTGTCCGGCGCGCTCGCCGAGCAGGGGCGCACCGGTCGGCCGCTCGGCGAGATCCTGGTTGATCGCGGCGCCGTCTCGCCGCCCGAGCTCTCGCGGGCTCTGGCCGAGCAGGCAAAAGGCTCCCCCGACGCCGAGCAGGGCTTCGGGACCGGCCTCCGGAAGCGCCTGACCTAGGGGCTAGGGCCTGCCGGCCCTGTGCAGGGCCTCGTAGACCCGCCGGCCCACCTTTGCCGGGAGCCCGGGCACGCCTTCGAGCTCCTCAGGCGTCGCCGCCAGCAGCCGCTCGGGCGAGCCGAATTGCCGGAGGAGCGCACGCTTTCGCGCCGGCCCGACGCCCGGGAGGGCGTCGAGGATGGACTCACGGGCCTGGGCATCGCGCCGTTTCCGATGGAAGCCGAGCGCGAAGCGGTGCGCCTCGTCGCGAATGCGCTGCAGGAGCTGGAGGCCCGCAGAGGCCGAATCGAGCACGACCGGGTCCGGCCGGCCGGGCAGAAACACCTCTTCCTCGCGCTTCGCGAGGGCGATCACCGCGACCCGCGGAAGGTCGTATTTCTGCATCGCCGCGAGCGCCGCGGCGAGCTGGCCTTTCCCGCCGTCGATGACGACGAGGTTCGGAGTGGCGGAGAAGCTCTCGTCGTAGTCCTCAGCGGTTGCCGGCTTCATGCGCGCGAACCGGCGCGAGACGAGCTCCGCCATCATCGCGAAGTCGTCCTGGCCCGCCGCGTGGCGGATGCCGAACTTGCGGTAGTGCGCCTTCTTCGGCAGCGCGTCCTGAAAGACGACCATCGACCCCACCGGCGCGGCGTCCTGGATGTTCGAGATGTCGAAGCACTCGATGCGGATCGGCAGGCTCTCGAGGTTGAGCGCCTCGCGCAGCTCCTCGAGCGCCTCGATCCGGCGCAGGCGCTTGCTCTCGGCATGCACCGCGTCGCTCGTGAGCGCGAGCTCCGCGTTCTGCTGAGCGAGCTCCTGCAGGCGCCGCTTCTCCCCGCGCTGGGCCGGCCGAATCTCCACGCGCGACCCGCGGAGGTCGCTGAGGAACTCTTCGAGCCCTTCTGACGGACGCGCGTCCGGGGGCACGACGATCTGCGGCGGCACGCTCGGCGCGCTGCCGTAGTACTCGAGACAGAAAGCTTCCAGGACTTCGGGCAGCTCCTGGCCCGTTACGTTCTCGAGGAAGAAGGAATGGCGGTCGGAGAGCCGTCCGCCGCGAAGCGGGAAGACCTGAACGGCCGCCGTCCCCCCGTTCAAAGCGATGCCGATCACGTCGACCGTCCCGATCGCGCGCTTGTCGGCCGCCTGGCGCTCGGCGAGGTGGCGCACGGAGAAGAGCCTGTTCCTGTATCGGGCCGCCGCCTCGAAGTCCTGGCGCTCGGCCGCCGCCTGCATCTTCGCCTCGAGCTCGCGCAGGACCGGCTGGGTGTCGCCGGAGAGGAACCGGATGACGCCGTCGATGACCTCGCGGTACGCCTCGGGCGAGACATAGCCGACGCACGGCGCCAGGCACCGTTCGATGTGGTAATCGAGGCAGGGGATGCCGGAGTGGCGTCCCGGCTGCGGGCCCTCACAGGGACGGTACGGGAAGACCCGGTTGAGGACGTCGAGCGTCTCACGCACCTTCTTCGCGTTCGCGTACGGGCCGAAGTAGACAACGCCCCGCCGGTGCCGTTCGCGGGTGAACATGACGCGCGGGAACTCGTCCTCCACCGTCACGGCGATGTACGGATACGACTTGTCGTCGCGCAGCCGGACGTTGAAGGGCGGCCGGTGGCGCTTGATGAAGTTCTGCTCGAGGTGGAAGGCTTCGGCCTCGGTGCTCGTGACCACGACCTCGATCGACTCGACGCGGTCGACCAGCTGGTCGAGTGCCCTGCGCGCGTCGCCCGCGCGGAAGTACGAGCGCACGCGGGAGCGCAGCGACTTCGCCTTCCCGACGTAGAGCACCTCGTCGTCGCGGCCGCGGAAGAGGTAGACCCCCGGCTTGGCCGGGATGCTCTTCAGCTGCGCCTCGATGCGCTCGGTGCGGCTCTCTGCCGTTGTCGTCGTCATCCCGCGGCAAGCGTAGCCACGGCCGCCTCCAGGACCTCCCCGGCGGAGGCATCGAGCTTGAGGGCCGCACGCTCGTCGACGTGCGTCGGGCCCTTGTTCACGACGGCAACCTTGCCGCCGGCGCGGAGCGTGACGAGCGGGAGCTCCGCCACCGGCCAGACCTCGAGGGAAGAGCCAACGACAAGAAGGAGGCCGGCCTCTCCAGCGAGCTCGTAGGCGTGGTCAATAACCCCGGGCGACAGCAGCTCGTCGAAGAAGACGACGTCGGGCTTCACGATCTCGCCACACTGGATGCAGCGCGGCGCCCCGGAGCCTTCGTCGAGCAGCCGAAGAACCTCTTCGAGCTCATACTTGGCCCGGCAAGCCAGACAGGTCGAGGTCCGAATCGAGCCGTGCACCTCGACGACCTCTCGGCTCCCGGCCCGCTCGTGCAGGAGGTCGATGTTCTGCGTCACGACCGCCCGGACGAGCCCCCGGCGCTCGAGCTCGGCCAGCGCCAGGTGCCCCCGGTTGGGCTCGGCCTCGGTGAGCATGGCGAAGCGGGGCGCGTAGAAGCGCCAGACCTTGTCCGGATCGCTGCGAAAGGCACCGAGTGTCGCGTACTCGAGCGGGTCGAACTCGGCCCAGATGCCCGTCGGCGAGCGAAAGTCGGGAATGCCGCTCTCCGTCGACACCCCCGCCCCGGTGAGGACGACGCACGGCTGGTTCTCCAGGATCAGCCCGGCGAGCTCTGACACGGGATTACCGTAGCCCGGCCCCGCGTTACAAGAGAGTGATGAGCCAGAACGGCCGCCGAGAACTGCTCGACGAGACCTACGACGTCGTGTGCAAGAGCACGCAATGCACGGAGGCGCGCCGCCGCACGCTAGAGGAAGTAGTCCAGCTCGCCGTCGAGATCGCCCGCGAGGGACGCGAGGGGCGCAAGATCGGGACGCTCTTCGTCATCGGGGATGTGGACAACGTTCTCGCCCAGTCCCGAGGGCTTCTGCTCGATCCCCTCTACGGCCATCCAAACGAGGTGCTCCAGGTCGACCAGCCTGAGTTCCGCGAGACCGTGAAGGAGTTCGCGCAGCTCGACGGGGCCTTCGTCGTGGCCGACGACGGAACGTTCGTCTCGGCCGGCCGCTACATCGACGTCGACGTAGCTTCCCCCGCCAACTTCCTCCCCGGCCTGGGAACCCGCCATGCGGCGGCTGCGTCCGTCTCACGCATGACCGGGGCTGTGGCGGTCGTCGTCTCTCAGAGCTCGGTCGTCCGCGTGTACGCGGGCGGCTCGATCCGGGCAGAGATCATCCCGGAGCTCTTCCTCATGTCGCGCGAGCAGCTCTTCACGCCGGACGCACAGGTCAGCCAGATGCCCGCCGCGGGCGTCACGCTGGCCGTTGCCGGCACTGACGGGGACCAGTAGCGGGCCCGCTCGCCTGCCCGCCGACGTGCGGGCCCGTCGCTCTAATCTAGGAAAGAAGCCGTCGCGTGAGTGGCTACGATTGCGCCGTGGCCGAGGAGAACTCGACGCAGTACGTCGCGTACACGCTCTACAAGGTCGACCGCGAATGGCTGCGGCTCCCGATCGAGGAGCGCATCGCCGGCAAGGAAGCCTTTGCCGAGGCCGTCTCCGACTGGCAGGGCCGGATGGAGCTTCGCTCCTACAGCCTCGTCGGCGTCCGTCCCGAGGTCGATTTCATGCTCTGGAAGCTGACGGAGCGCTACGACGACCTGCGCGAGCTGGCGACCGACCTGAACGCGACGCCGCTGGCCGGCCACGTGACGACGCCGTACTCGTACCTGGCGGTGACGAAGCCGTCGCACTACTTCGAGTCGAAGAGCAAGGAGCCCCGCCGGATCGTCCCGCGCGGCGCGCCCTATCTCGTCGTCTACCCGTTCGTGAAGAAGCGCGAGTGGTACGCGCTGCCGCACGAGGAGCGCCGGCGCGCGATGGAGGAGCACGCGGAGGTCGGCAGCCGCTTCGTCACGATCACGAACCACACCACCTACTCGTTCGGGATCGACGACCAGGAGTTCATGACGGCGTTCGAGTGCGAGAGCCCGGCCGACTTCCTCCAGCTGATGATGACGCTGCGCGAGACCGAGGCGAGCCGGTACACCGAGCGCGACACGCCGATCTTCGTGGGGACGGCCGAGGAGATCCGCGGCATCCTCGACTCGCTCGACGGCGCGTCGGCGCGGGTCGGCGCGTCCTAGAGGCTAGTAGCCGTAGGTGTGCTCGGTGCGCCAGACGCGCCAGAGCGCGTAGCCGCACGCGACGAGCACGGCGACAAAAGCGAGCACTTCGAGCCCGCCCTCGGGGTAGCGCGACAGGACCGCCGTCCCGATGTTCACGAGCGCGAGCGCGACAGCGCCGTAGAAGACGACCTGGGAGCGCCGCGCCCAGGTCGAGATTTCCTCTCGCCGGTCGCGCCAGAGCAGGTAGAGGAAGAACGCGATCGCCAGGAAGAAGGCGATCCGGGCGAGCAGGAGCAGGCTCAGCAGCGTCACCTGCAGCTGCAGGACGGTGATGACGACCGCGATCAGGAGGATGATCGCGAAGCCGCGCATCGTCGGGTTGATCCGGCTCACGTCGCTGTCGTGTAGGCCCGGACGGCGAGCGCCGTCGCAAGAAGGGTAGCTCCGACGAACCAGGCGAGCCGCCGGGCGGGAATCGGAGGCGCATAGAGCCAGGGAGAAAGGGCGGCCAGGAGCGCGAGCGTCCCGTACAGGTAGTGGAGGTTGTCGGTGGTGCGCCGCTCGTCGGAGAGAAGCAGTAGGCCGAGCGCGACCTGCGCGATCAGCAGGGCCTGCGTCATTGCGAGCACGTGGGCGTACACACGGCCGGGGAGGCGCTTGCGCAGGACGTAGTAGCCGCCCCAGCCCACCGCGAGCAGGTTGGCGGCGATAACGAGCACGGCGTTCAGCGCGTGCAGCTCGAGCACGGCGAGGGAGCCTACTAGGGTCGAGGTGGGCTAAACGACGCGGGCCGGGAAGAGGCGCTGCGCGCCTTTGCAGGAGAGCGCGAAGACGAGTACGGCCGCCCCGGCGAGGATCAGGAGCGCCTGCGCGGCGACGGCGAACGCGATCGCCTCTGAGGCTGCGATGCCACTCGCGACGAGGATGGCGGCGCCGGCGCCCGCCTGCGTCGCGGCCCCGGCCGGTGCGATGGGCAGCGCGCCCGAGGCGGCGGCGGCACAGAGGAAGGCAATCGCCAGTGGGAAGGAGATGCCGATGCCGAACGAAGCGAGCAGAAGGAAGAGGCCGACTGCGCGTACGAGCCACGACGCGAGTACGAGGATCCACGCTTTCCAGGCGTCACGCGGCGAGGTCGTGCGGTCCCCCAGCCAGCGCATGATGCGGAAGCGGATCAACCGACCGCTCGCGACGATTCGCGGCAGGAAGGCGATCACGACCGCGGCGCCGAATCCGGCCGCGGCCACGATGGACATGACG
>JBBDMP010000134.1:0-18650 GCA_040878265.1 Gaiellales bacterium
CGGTCGGAACGACGAGGTCGTAGCCCCGCGCGCCGCCCTGCATCTTCGCGAGCAGATCCTCGTTCGAGGCGTAGAAGTCCTTCTTGACCTTGGCGCCGAACTCATCCTCGAACCGCTTGTACGTCTCCTCGTTTACGTAGGCGGCCCAGTTGTAGTAGAAGAGCGTGTCCTCGATCTGCTTCGGCGCCGCTCCCGCAGCGGTCGTCGTCGGGGGAGTCTCCTCCGCGACCGAGCTCCCGCCACAGGCGGCCAGAAAGGCCGTCATCGCACTGATGGCGACGAAGCCCTTGCGGTCGTAGCGCCTTTCAAAGTAGTTCTCTCTCATCTCTCTCCTCTCAGTCCTGCAGAACTAGAGCCGCGTCCTCGGACCACGCCAACGCGACGCGGTCCCCCTCCCGAAGAGACTCGGCCTCACCTTCGATCTCTGCACGCTGCTGCCGTACGAGTACCTCCTGTCCGTTGTCCGCCTTGACGAGAAACTGGAGCGCCGGGCCGACCACCATCGTCGTGACGACTTCGCCGCCGAGCTCGTCCTGGCCGGCGTGGGCGGCCTTGGCGATCCGGAGCCGCTCCGGCCGGACCGCCACGACTGAGCCGTTCTGCTTGATGAAGTTCGTGTCGCCGATGAAGTCGGCGACGAAGCGGGTTGCGGGCTTGTCGTAGATCTCACGTGGAGAGCCGAGCTGCACGATCTTGCCGTCTTGCATGACCGCCACCCGATCCGACATGACGAGGGCCTCTTCCTGGTCGTGCGTTACATAGACGAAGGTGATCCCAACCCGCTCCTGGATCCGCTTCAGCTCGATCTGGAGCTGCTTCCGCACCTTCAGGTCGAGCGCGCCGAGGGGCTCGTCGAGGAGCAAGACCTTCGGTTCCATAACGAGGGCGCGGGCAAGGGCGACCCGCTGCTGCTGGCCGCCCGAGAGCTGCTTCGGCTTGCGCCCCTCGAGCTGGACGAGGCGGACGAGCTCGAGCGCGTCCTGCGCGCGCTTCTCCCGTGCGCCCTTACGGAGCCCCCGCTGCTTGAGCCCGTAGGCGACATTGTCGAGCACGTTCAAATGGGGAAAGAGCGCGTACGACTGGAAGACGGTGTTGACGTCGCGCTTGTAGGGCGGCAGGCCGGCGACATCCTGGCCGCCGATGAGGATCTCGCCCCCGTCCGGCCGCTCGAAGCCGGCGACGAGGCGGAGGGTGGTGGTCTTTCCGCAGCCGGAGGGACCGAGCAGCGAGAGGAACTCGCCGTCGCGGACTTCGAGGTCGACGTCGTCGACAGCCACGACCTGGTCGAAGCTCTTCGTCACTCCCCGAAGCTCGACGATCAGCTCCATCGGACCTCCGTGTCGAGCTGGGCGAGAAAAGCCTCGGGATCGGGCACCGCAGCCTCCGGGGGGTGAACCCCCGGAGCCGAGAGTCGGCCCTCGGCGAGCTCAACCGCCGCGCGCGCCGCCGGCTCGGATGTGGACCGCGCGCTGCCGCCGCTCGTCACGGTCATTCCGACGACCCGCCGGCCGTCTCCGTTAGCCGCCTCCACGAGGTGGATGGCGACGGAGGCGGGGGATTGGACGTACGGCTCCGGGTGCTCATCCCCGTCACCGAGGGCGAGAAGCCCATCCAGGAGACCGGGCGTGAGGCAGAGCCGGAAGCTCGCCTCATGCAAGGTCGGGTAAGCATCCGGGAGCGTCGCCAGCTCCGAGTGCAGCGTGTAGATCCCCTTCGCGCGCCCGACCGGCTCCGGGAACTCGCGCTCCGCCCCGCCCGAGAGCGGCTCGACGGCCTTCAGCTCGCCGTCGGCGACGATCATCGGTTCCATGTGCAGCTCGTCCAGGAGCGTCTGGACGGAGTAGGGCGCAGGAAAGGGATGGCCCGCGGCTCCCGGGTCCCGTGTCGCCGCCCAGATCTCCAGCCGCCGAGGCTCGGCTCCGAGCCGCTCCACCGCTGCGCGGGCGAGCAGGTTCGTCTTGCCGGGCGCTGAGCCCATGCCGAGGATGCCAGTCAGCCCGGCGGTGCGGAAGTCGCCGTCGAGCTCGAGCTGCCTGCGGGTCATGTGGAAGAGTCCGCCGAGGTCGACGTAGTGAGTACCGGCGGCGAGGGCGCCTCGCATCACCTCGAGGTTGAGGCGATAGTCGGCACAGTTCACACATGTGCTCGCACCCTGAAGGGCGCGAGCACATGAATCAGGATCCCTCGCATCCACGTGCCCATCGCCTTCGAAGCGGAAATCCAAAGGCCGCGCGGGGGCGCCCCAGCCTTCGAGGAACTCGACCACCTTGCGGCCGATCGTCCCCGCTGCGCCGACGACTGCGATCACGCGGGCACTCTGCCTTCCTTGGCCTTCAGCGCCTGGCGCGCCTTGACGGCGAGCCAGAGCTCCATCCGCTGCTCGGGGTCGTCCGGGTGGCGGCCGGTCTGATCGCGCAGGCGGTCCATCCGGTAACGGAGCGTGTGGCGGTGGATGCCGAGCTGAGCGGCCGCGTCGCTCCAGCGGCAGCCGGCGTCGAGCAGCGCGGACAGGGACTCGACAAGCCGGCCGTTGGCGTCCACGGGCCCGAGCACGCGGTCGACGAACGCGTCGAGGGCGGCGTCGGGGAGGGAGAGGAGGAGCTCCAGGGAGCCGAGGTCGCGATAAGAAGCGACCTCGTTGGCGCCGGTGTCGAGTGCCGCGCGCGCCTCGAGCAGGCTCCGCCCGAGCCCTCGCCCGTGGGCCGGCCGGCCCACCCCGACGCGCGCCTCGGGCTCGAGCTCGACGACGCCGCTCGCCAGGCTGAGCACCGCCTCCTCGCTCGGCGCCTCGACGAGAAAGGCAGCGCGGTCTCGGCGCGCCGTCGAGAGGTAGCGGACCTTGCGCTCGTCCAGGAAGTCGGCCACTTCGTCCCTGAGACGCTCGCTCGAGACGGTGTCGCGCGCCACCGCGAGGAGCGCCGCGTAGAGGCGGTCGGGCTCGAGGCCGAAGGCGGTCATCCGGCGGGCCGTCTCGCGATCGTCGAGACGCTCGCCCTCGAGGTCCTCGAGGAGATCGCCGGCTAGACGAAGCTCGGCGGCGCTGACTGCCCGGCGGCGGGAGAGCTCGAACGCAAGTGCCGTCTGCCCGTGGTGAAGGACGAGCTTGTCGTACTCGCCGAAATCGCCGTCCGCGCGCACCGCTCGCAGGGTCGCCATCTCGCCCTGGGCGACGACGGGAAGCTCGAGGGCGCCGTCGAAGGTGAGTCGCTCCGCCGCGTGCCGCTCGGCGACGACCCGCCCGGCCTCATCGACCAGCGCGAGGCTGCAGCCAAGGTGGTTGCAGAGGATCGAGAGCAACGCCTGCAGGCCGCGTCCCTGTAGCACCGCGTCGGCGAGGCGTTCGTGCACCTCCAGCGCCCGGGTCAAGCTCTCGAGCTGCTCGTTCGCGAGGTGCCCCGAGGCGCCCTTCGTGATCGCGACGAAGGGCACCTCGTAGGGCACGCTGAGCAGCGGAAAGCCGAGCTTGTTCGCCTCCTCGACGATCGGTGCCGGTACTTCTGCGAAGCCGAACCCGACGCCGAACCCGAGACCCGCGAGCCGATGGCGTGCGAGCCTGCGGACGTACGCACGCTGCGTGGTCGCGAGCTCGCCCACTCCGAGACCCGTCGTGAGGAGGAGCTCCCCTCCCTCGAGAAACTGCGTCGGATCCGCCAGCTCGGAGACGTGCACCCACGTGATCTCGTTGCGCAAGCCGTCCGAACCGGCCACAACGGCAAGTTCCAGGCCGGGAATATCGACGAGATTCTGGACGCTGAGCACTAGAGGCGCTTCGACGCGGGGGCCAAAAACACTACGACTGTGGCCGTCCAGAAGCAATAGCGCTCGTCCCATCTGTACAGGATGGCCAGGACCCGCCTCCGGTTTGGACGCGCTGGAGGTTGAACTTCGTCGGCCCGTCTTCGATGATCCAGAGACCCCGGACAGGAGGAGAGGACCTCATGGCACGAACACCCCTTGCACGAGGACTGCAACAGGCCGTCGCTTCAGTCGCGGCCGAGGAGGGTGGGCAGGCGACGACCCGTGGGGAATTCCTGCGCCGGTCGGGTGCCGTCGCCGTCGGGGCAGCCGCGCTGGGGCGCTGGCTTCCCGAGGCCAACGCCGCAACCGCCCCCCGCATCGTCGTCGTTGGGGCCGGGCTCGCCGGGCTCACGTGCGCGTACCGCCTGAAGCAGAACGGCTATCTCGCGCATGTGCACGAAGCGTCCAACCGGGTCGGCGGCCGCTGCTGGACGATGCGCGGCGCGTTCGCCGATGGCCAGATCGCCGAGCACGGCGGCGAGCTCATCGACCAGGGCCACGACGCGATCCGGCATCTCGCGAAGGAGCTCGACCTCACGCTCGACAACCTTCTCCAGGCCGAGAAGAACGGCACGGAGCCCCTCTACTACTTCGACGGCGAGCATTACACGTACGACGAGGCGACAGACGACGTTAAATCGGAGTGGCAGAAAATCCACAAGGACGTCTCCGACGCCAGCTACCCGACGACGTACTACCAGTTCACGGAGCGGGGGTGGGAGCTCGACCACATGTCGATCGACGAGTGGATCGACGAGACGTTCCCCGGCGGCACGTCGTCCAAGGTCGGGCAGCTGCTCTCGACCGCCTACAACATCGAGTACGGCGCCGAGTCGTCGATCCAGAGCTCGCTCAATCTCCTCTACCTGCTCGCGTACTCGGGCCAGGGGCAGCTTCGGATCTTCGGCCCGTCCAACGAGAAGTACCACGTCACCGGCGGTAATGACCAGATCCCGCAGCGGCTGGCGAACGCCCTCTCCGGCCAGATCACGCTCGGCTCGGAGCTCGTCGCGATCAAGAGGAAGGCGGACAGTACGTACGCACTTTCGTTCCGCCAGGGCAGCACGACGGTGAGCGTCGCGGCCGACAAGGTCGTGCTCGCGCTCCCGTTCTCGATCCTACGATCGTCGGTGGACTACTCGAAGGCTGGCTTCAGGAAGCTGAAGAAGACGGCGATTGCCGAGATGGGCATGGGCACGAACTCGAAGCTCCACGTCCAGTTCACGGACCGGCACTGGGAGTCGCTCGAGTGCAACGGGGAGACGTTCGCGGATACCGGCTATCAGAACACGTGGGAGGTCTCGCGGGCGCAGCCGGGCAGGTCCGGGCTCCTCGTCGATTACACCGGCGGCGACATCGGGGCGAGCTTCGGGACTGGCACGCCGGAGGACCGTGCGCAGCAGTTCCTCACGCAGATCGAGCCCGTGCTGCCGGGGATCTCGGCGAAGTGGAACGGTAAGGCGACTGTCGACTTCTGGACCGGCGACAAGTGGACGAAGGGCTCGTACTCGTACTGGAAGGTCGGCCAGTACACGAAATTCGGCGGCGTCGAGGGCGAGCGCGAGGGGAACGTCCACTTCGCGGGCGAGCACACGTCGCTCGACTTCCAGGGCTACTTGAACGGCGCCGTGGAGACCGGCGAGCGTGCCGCGGGTGAGATCCTCGGAGACCTGAAGAAGGCCTAGCGGTTCCGAAGCCCTAGTGGTTCTCGTAGACGCGGCTCGCCTTGGCGATGCCGCGCGAGAGCATGTAGCCGACGCTGAGCGCGATCGTCGCCGTCACGAACGCCGGCCAGTCAACCGTGTCGGCGGCGAGCGTGATGATGAGGACGACCACCCAGGCGAGCAGAAAGACGATCAGCTCGCCGTTCGGAGCCGGCATGGGCGGCATCGCTCCGTAGTACGGGCGCTCGTACGACTGCGTCGGGGGAGGCGGAGCTGCGGGAGGTGTCGACATGCCGCCTCAGTTCCCTGCGCCCGCCCTGATTCCTTCGGGCGGCGCCGTTAGAGTTGCCGGGGGTTGCAGCTCTTCCACTACCACCTCGTCACGAGCAAGGTGCGTCTGCTCGAGGCGCGGTATCTGGGCAAGCTCGGCTTCGAGCTGATCGGGCGCTACGGCTGGCGCGGAGAGACCTCGCACTGGTTCGAGTCCGGAACGTCGTGGGACGAGCTGGACGGGATGGGGTTTCGCCTGCGGCTCGTGGAGATCGGGCGCGGCGCCGTCAACATCGTTCTCCAGCCCGGGCACTGGGACGTCCCCCGGGTCGACCACCTCGGCTTCGCCCTCGCCCTCGACGAGTTCGACGAGACCGTCGACCGGGCGGCCGAGCTGGGCCTGAAGGTGCAGGATCATCCTGGGAAGCGCACGTTCATCGCCACCGAGGTTGGCTACCGCCTAGAGGTTCACCCGCCCCGCGACTGGATCGAGGCGGCGCTGGCCGAGTCGGACGACCTCCGCCTCACCGAGATCCAGCTGCGCGCTCAGGATCCCGAGGAGAAGGCGGTTGCTCTCGCCGAGATTCTCGGCGTCGAACGCGAGAGCGCGTCCGTCGAGGTGGGCGGCACCGTCGTTCGCTTCCTCCCCGACGGACCGGAGGGACGACCCGAGCTCGTCGCCGAGGTCTTGGAGTGAGGTATGAGCAGTCCGGAGTCTCCCTCGCGAAGGCCGAGGAGGTGGTCGAGCGGCTACGCGATGCGGTGGCCTCGACCGGGGGCCGACTCGGTGGCTTCGCCGGCCTTTACGAGCTCGACGGGGAGCAGTTGCTCGCAGCTTCGACCGACGGCGTGGGCACCAAGCTCATGCTCGCCCGAAAGGCGGGGAGGCTGAGGGACGCGGGCATCGACCTCGCCGCTCACTGCGTCAACGACGTCCTGACGACAGGCGCCGAGCCCCTCTTCTTCCTCGATTACGTCGCGGCGGGAGAGCTCGACCTCGAGGAGGTGGCCGAGATCGTCGAAGGCGCTGCGGAGGTTTGTCGCGCCGCCGGGTGCGCCATCCTCGGCGGCGAGACGGCGGAGCTTCCCGGGGTCTACGCGGAGGGCGAGCTCGACGCGGCCGGAACCTGCGTCGGCCTCGTGCGCCGAGCCGATCTCATCGACGGGTCGTGTGTGCAGGCGGGGGACGCCGTCCTGGGCCTGCCCTCCTCCGGGCTGCACGCGAACGGCTTCTCGCTCGTCCGGCGGTTCGTCGGCGACGGGCCCTTCGATGCCGATCTCCTGCTCACCCCGACGCGTCTCTACCTGGACGACGTCCGCTCACTCCGCGCGCGCTTCGACGTCCGTGCGCTTGCACACGTCACGGGCGGCGGCATCCCCGGCAACCTCCCTCGCGTCCTGCCCGACGGCCTCGACGCCGAGCTCGACTGGGGCTCCTGGGAGCGTCCCCCCGTCTTCGCATGGCTCACCGAACACGGCGTCGAGGAGGAGGAGGCGCGACGGGTCTTCAACCTCGGCGTCGGCTACTGCGCCGTCTTGGCTCAAGAGGAAGCGCAAACCGCGGGCTTCCCGGTGATCGGAAGAATCGTGGAGAAGTGATCGGAGTCCTCGTCAGCGGCGAGGGGACAAATCTCCAGGCACTCATCGACGAAGGACTCGAGATTGTCGGGGTCGCATCGAACAATCCCGAGGCTCGAGCCCTCGAGAGAGCTCGTGCGGCCGGCATCGACGCGGCGGTCTTCGACCTCGGCGATTTCGGGACTCGCGAGGAGCGAGACCGCGCTATGGGACTCTGGCTGTCCGAATTGGGTGCAGAGGTAGCCGTTCTCGCGGGCTACATGCACATCCTCACCCGCCCCTTCCTCGAGCTCTTCCCGGACCGGATCATCAACGTGCATCCGTCGCTCCTGCCGGCGTTTCCCGGTCTGGACGCCATCCGAGAGGCTTTGGAGGCGGGCGCGACAGAGACCGGGGTAACCGTCCATCTCGTCGACGAGGGAGTCGATTCCGGGCCCGTGATCCTGCAGGCGGGGCTCCCCGTTTTCGACGGCGACACCGTCGACTCGCTCAGGAAGCGGATCCAAGAGGTCGAGCATCGGCTGCTTCCCCACGGCGTCCGCCTGTTTCTCGAGGGAAAGGTGTTCCCGTGATCGAGCGGGCCCTCCTCTCCGTCTACGACAAGACGGGGGTGGAGGAGCTCGCGCGCGGGCTCGCCGATCTCGGCGTCGAGCTCGTCGCGAGCGGGGGGACGGCCGCGCACCTCGCTGAGCTCGGGCTCGACGTCACGCTCGTCGAGGACATCACCGGCTTCCCCGAAGTCCTGGGCGGACGGGTCAAGACCCTCCATCCGCGGATCCACGCGGCGATCCTCGCGCGCCGGGACCACGAGGAGGACGCCGAGGCACTCGACGAGCACGGGATCTCCCCGATCGACCTCGTCTGCGTCAACCTCTACCCCTTCGACCGGGTCGCGCGGCAGAAAGACGTCCGGGAGGAGCAGGCGGTCGAGATGATCGACATCGGGGGCCCCGCGATGCTCCGCGCGGCGGCGAAGAACTTCGTCAACGTCGTGCCGCTGTGCTCGGCGGCGCGCTACAGCGTCGTCCTCGAGGAGCTGCGCGAGCGCGGCGAGGTCTCACCTGCGCTGCGCCGCGAGCTTGCCGCCGAGGCGTTCGCGCACACGGCCGCCTACGAGGCCTCGATCGCCGGCTGGTTCGCGGACCGAGAGACTTTTCCCGTCCGTCTCGTCCTCTCGCTGGAGAAACAGACTGATCTGGCCTACGGCGAAAACCCGCATCAGCGCGGGTCGTACTACGCCGAGGCCGGCGTGCGCCGACACCTGCTCTCCCGCACCAGGCAGCTCTCGGGCAAGCCGCTCTCCTTCAACAACCTCGCAGATCTCGATGCGGCCCGAGCCGTCCTGCGCGAGTTCGAGCTGCCCGCCTGCGTGATCGTCAAGCACACGAACCCCTGTGGCTGCGCCGTCGCCGCAGACATCGGAAAGGCGTACGACAAGGCGCTCGCGGCCGACCCGGTCTCCGCCTACGGCGGTGTCGTCGCCCTCAACCGCGAGGTGGACGAACGGCTCGCAAAGCGGCTGGCGAGGCAGTTCGTCGAGGTGCTCATCGCTCCCGGCTACGGAGACGATGCCCTGGGAGAACTGACTCAGAAGCCGTCGGCCCGAATCCTCGACGACCGCGAGCGCCGGCGCGCGCCGCGCAGCGAGCGAGACTACCGTCGCGTGCTCGGCGGCTTCCTGGTGCAAGACACGGACTCGGATGTCGACGACCGCGAGGGCATGCAGGTCGTCGCCGGACCGGCTCCGGACGAGGCCGGCTGGGGCGACCTGCTGTTCGCCTGGAGAGTGGCCAAGCACGTGCTCTCGAACGCGATCGTCCTCGCCAGGAATCTCCAGACGATCGGAATCGGGGCGGGACAGATGAGCCGGGTCGACGCGGTCCGGATCGCCCTCGAGAAGGCGCGTGAGCGCGGCCACGCGCTCGAGGGCGCGGTGCTCGCCTCCGACGCGTTCTTCCCCTTCCCGGACGGGCCGGAGCTCGCGCTCGAGGCCGGCATAACCGCGATCGTGCAGCCGGGAGGGTCGAAGCGCGACGACAACGTTGTCGCCGCGGTCGAGCAGGCGGGCGCGACGATGGTCTTCACCCGCAAGCGGCATTTCCGGCACTGATCCCGCGCCTAGGGCGGGATATATCCCGCCCCTACAATTGCCCCATGAAGCGGGAGTATCCGACCGTGCTCGACCTGATCGGCGGGACGCCGCTCGTTCGCCTCCAGCGCCTCGGGCGCCCCGACGGCCCGACCCTCCTCGCCAAGCTCGATTACATGAACCCCGGCGGGAGCGTCAAGGACAGGATCGGCCTGAAGATGATCGAGGGCGCCGAGCGCGAGGGAAAGCTGAAGTCGGGCGGGACGATCGTCGAGCCGACGAGCGGCAACACGGGCGTCGGGCTCGCTATGGCCGCGGCGATCAAGGGCTACCGCTGCATCTTCGTCATGCCCGACAAGATCGCCACCGAGAAGATCTCGCTCCTCCGGGCATTCGGCGCCGAGGTGGTCATCTGCCCGACCGCGGTCCCGCCCTCCTCGCCCGAGAGCTACTACTCGGTCTCGGCCCGCCTCGCCGAGGAGATCCCCGGCGCCTACAAGCCCGACCAGTACTCGAATCCCGCCAACCCGGACGCCCACTACGAGACGACCGGCCCCGAGCTCTGGGAGCAAACCGGCGGCGAGCTCGACGCGCTCGTCCTCTCGGTCGGGACCGGCGGGACGATCTCCGGCGCCGCCCGCTACCTGCGGGAGCAGAAGCCTGGCCTGCTCGTCGTCGGCGCCGACCCCGAGGGCTCGATCTACTCCTCCGAGACGGCCCACCCCTACCTCGTCGAAGGCATCGGCGAGGACTTCTGGCCCCAGACGTACGACCCGTCCCTCGTGGACGAGTACGTGACCGTCTCGGATCGAGACTCCTTCCGCACGGCCCGCCGCCTCGCGCGCGAGGAAGGGCTCCTCGTGGGCGGCTCCGGCGGGACGGCGGTGTGGGCCATGCTCCAGGTAGCTGAGCGCTTCGGGCCCGAGGCGACTCTCGTCACATTGATCCCGGACGGCGGCCGCGGCTACCTCTCGAAGTTCTACGACGACAACTGGCTCATGGAGTACGGCTTCCTCGAGCGGCGCGGAGCCGCGCCGACGCTCGCCCAGGTGCTCGCGTTCAAGCACGATGAGGACGCCGGCGTCCCGCAGCTCATTGCGGTGGAGTCGCACGAGAAGGTCGGCCGCGCGGTCGAGCTCATGCAGCGCTACGGCATCTCGCAGATCCCGGTTATTCGCCACGAGCCCGCCGAGTCGCTGGCCGACTTCGTCGGCGCGCTGCACGAGCGGGGGCTGCTCGAGCGCGTGTTCCGCAATCCCGACTCCCTCAACGAGGACGTGGCGACTGCGATGGAGCCGCCGCTTCCGGCTGTGGAGCTCGGCGAGTCGGTCGAGACCGTCTACGCCGACCTCGCGGGCGGGGGCTCGGGAGTCGTCGTGGCCGACTCCGGGCGGCCGCTGGGCGTCCTCACACGCGCCGACCTGCTCGAGTACCTGGCCCACCACCGGGCCCAGGACGGCGCCTAGTTCATAGTTAGGCTTCGGCCGTGGACTTCGAGACCCGCGCGATCCACGAGGGCCAGGAGCCCGATCCGGCGACAGGCGCCGTGATCGTCCCGATCTACCAGACCTCGACGTACATCCAGGACGAGGTCGGCAAACACCGGGGTTACGAGTACTCCCGCACCGGCAACCCGACCCGGACCGCCCTGGAGGTCTGCCTCGCCTCGCTCGAGAGCGCCGCCTACGGCCGGGCCTTCGCGTCGGGCATGGCCGCCGAGACGACGGTCATGCACCTCCTCTCCCCGGGCGACCGGGTCGTCTCCGTCAACGACGTCTACGGCGGCACCTACCGGCTCTTCATCAAGGTGTACGAGCCGAAGGGCTACGTCTTCGAGTTCCTCCCGGCCGAGGACGTGAGCACGCGACTCGCCGACGTGCTCGACGAGCGCACCCGCATGGTCTGGGTGGAGTCACCGACGAATCCATTCCTCTCCATCGTCGACATCCGCGCGGCCGCGGAGGCTGCGCACTCGGTCGGCGCGCTCTGCGTCGTCGACAACACATTCGCGACTCCCTACCTACAGCGCCCGCTCGAGCTCGGCGCAGACATCGTCGTCCACTCGACGACGAAGTACCTGGGCGGCCACTCCGACGTCATCGGCGGCTTCGTCGCGATGAACGACCCTACGATCGCCGAGCGGATCGCCTTTCTCCAGAACGCGCTCGGGGGCGTGCCGGGCCCGCTGGACTCCTGGCTCGTGCTGCGCGGGCTGAAAACGCTCGCCGTGCGCATGCAGGCCCACTGCGCGAACGCGCGCCGGATCGCGGAATGGCTCGCCGCGCAGCCCGGCATCGAGCGCGTTCGCTACCCCGGTCTCCCCGACCACCCGCAGCACGAGCTCGCCAAGGCCCAGATGGACGACTTCGGCGGGATGATCTCCTTCGAGCTCGCCGGCTCGGAGGAGGACACGCGTCAGGTGCTGGGCGCGACGAAGATCTGGCGACTGGCCGAAAGCCTCGGGGGCGTCGAGAGCCTGATCGAACACCCGGGGCTCATGACGCACGCGAGCCTCGCCGATTCGCCCTTCGCCGTCCCGGGGAACCTGGTTCGGCTCTCCGTGGGGATCGAGTCAGTCGACGACCTGATCGCCGACCTCGAGCAAGCTCTCACCCGGGCGCGAGCGCCTGAACGCGGACGCGTTTAGGAATCCTAGGTACGCAGCCTCGTAGTCGGCCACCATCCGGTCGGCCGAGAAGCGCTCCTCGACGTAGCGGCGGCACTCGAGCGGATCGATCTTGTCCGCGGCTTCGAGCGCCCCGGGCATCTCCTTGTGGTCATCCACGATGATTCCGGTGCGCCCGTCCTCGATCACCTCGGGGACTGCCCCCCGGCGAGTCGCGATCACCGGGGTCCCGCAGGCCATGGACTCGATCATGACGAGCCCGAAGGGCTCCTCCCACTTGATGGGGAAGAGCGTCACGCGCGCGTTCTGGAGCAGGTCGACCTTCTCCGCGTGGCTAACCTCGCCGAGGTACTCGATCTCCGGGCCCAGGTGCGGGCGCACCGTCTCGTCGAAGTACTCCTCCTCGAGCCGCTCCTGCATCTTGCCGGCGAGCTTGAGTGGCAGGCCAACCTGCTGCGCCACCTCGACCGCCCGGTGCGCGCCCTTGTCGGGGCTCATACGCCCGAGGAACAGGAGGTAGTCCCCGCGGTGCGGGTGGACTGGATAGGCAGCAAGGTCGAGGGCGTTGGGGCAGTTCGCGATCCAGTTGAGGTCGGCCTGGGGGCGGCGCTGATTGAGCGAGAGCGAGATAAGCCCGACCTGGGGCGCGATGCGCGCGATCTGCGCGTAGACCTCCCCCATGCGCCGGTCGAGGGGGCCGTGCACGGTGTGCACGACGCCGGTCGGAACCGTACCGCCGAGCGCCGCCGCGAGCGGCCCGGAATGGTCGTTGACGATGTCGAACTCGCCTGCGCGCTCAAAGCACGCAAGCGCGTGGTGAAGGTCGTAGGCGGTGTGGCCGATGAACTCGGACGGCGCCTCGGGATACACGAAGGCGAGCTTCGCGTCCGTCTGCGATTCGCCGGAGGCGAACAGGGTCACGTCATGGCCGGCGCGCACGAGACCGTTCGCGAGGAGGGCGACGATCCACTCGATGCCGCCATAGCGCGTCGGCGGGACCGGGAACCACGGAGGGGCGAGGATCGCGATTCGCACTATCCCTCGCTGACGCGCACCTGCCCGTCCTCGAGCCGAACTTCCCAGCTGCGATCGAAGGCGCGCACCCCCGACAGTCTGAGCGACCCGGCCCAGGAGGGCAATTCCAGCGGTGCGACGGACTCGAGCACGTGCCGCTTGGGATCCGGCTGCAGGCCGAGCAGGAGCTGGATCAAGAGCACGGGCGCGCCAGCAGCCCAGGCCTGCGGGCGGGTCGCTGTCGGATAGGCGATCGGGAACGGCGTCTCGCTGCGCGGGAAGCCGGCGAACACCTCGGGCAGCTGGAACTCGAAGTGGCCGGCGGCGTTCAGCATTCGGCGGATGATCCGCTGCGCCTCGGCCCAGCGCCCGTAGCGGACGAGCCCCCACGCGATCAGGGAGTTGTCGTGCGGCCAGACGGTGCCGTTGTGGTACGAGAGCGGGTTGTAGCCCGCGTCCGCGGCCGACATCGTGCGGACGCCCCAGCCCGACCAGAGATCCTCGCCCATCAGCTGGTCGACGATCGCGTCGGCGCGCTCAGGCGGCACGATCCCGCTCCACAGGAGGTGGCCGATGTTCGACGTGAGCGAGTCGACCTGCCGCTTCTCGCCGTCGAGAGCGAGCGCGTAGTAGCCGCCGCGCTTCTCACACCAGAAGGCCTCGTCGAAGCGTTGCCGGAGAGCGTCTGCTTCCTCGTCGAATCGGGCCGCCAGCTCCCGCTCTCGCCAGACCTCACGGCAGAGCTCCGCCGCGCGCCGCTTCGCGTCGTAGACGTAGCCCTGCGCCTCGCAGGGCGCGATCGGCGGCTCGGCGCGCGAGCCGTCCGCAAAGAGCTGCGAGTCCGTCGAGTCCTTCCAGGACTGGTTGCGCAGACCGTGCGACGAGCGACTTCGGTACTCGATGAAACCGTCGCCGTCGAGGTCGCCGTAGCGGTCGATCCACTCGAGCGCTTTCAGCGCGGGCTCCCGGAGCTCGCGCACGAGCGCGGCGTCTTCCGTCCAGCGCCACACCTCGGAGAGGAGGACGATGTAGAGTGGCGTCGCGTCGATCGTCCCGTAGTAGCGCGGGAACCACGCCTCCGCGCCCTTTCCGTGCCGCACCTCGTGGACGATCTTGCCCGGCTCTGCGTCGGTCTCGGGGTCGTCCACTTGTGCCTGAAGCTCGGCGAGCTCCCTGAGCGCGCTCCCCGCGAGCTCGGCGCCGAAGAGGAGCGTCTGGAGCGAGGTGATGATCGTGTCCCGGCCGAAGACGGTCATGAACCACGGCATCCCCGCGGCCGGGAGGTTGCCCGGCAGGTGCTCGTCCTCGCCCATGCGGAGCGAAGCGATGTCGGCGACCGAGCGCCCGAATGCATGCCCGAGCTGGTCCCACGACGCCCGGATCTGCGGCACGCTCAGGTTCCAGGCGTTGAGCGAGGCACGGACACGGGCCAGCTCGTCCCCGAATTCCCGCTGGACGCGGCGCGCCGTGGTGCGCTCGCCGTCCAGAGAGGGGACGATGTCGGCGCGAAGCTGCCAGCGCTCGCGCGGGCCGAGCGCGATGCGGTAGCGAACGAGCCCGCCTTCGACCTCGCCGGGCTGCGAGAGCACGACCTGGGTGAGATAGCCGGAGCCGTCCAGGAGCACGAACTGGTTCTCCTCCTGCTCATAGGTGGGCTCTACGAGGTCGGGCAGCTGCGTCGGGTGCTCCGGATCGCCGAGCGTGAAGTCGTACGACTTGACCGCGAAGATGTCCGCGAAGTCGGAGCCGAGCTCGAGCGAGAGCTCGAACTCGACGTCCCGCGGCGCGTGGTTGTGAACAACGAGGTGCTCCTGCATGCCGTCCCCGACGAAGCGGTCGCGGCGGATGGAGACCTCGTCGTAGCCGAGCCCGCCGACCACGGGATTCCTCAGGTAGAAGGCAGCCGAGAAGTAATCGACCCGATTGGAGGAGAGGAGCAGCGGCCGCGTCCCGTTCACGGTCAGTAGCCAACGCGAGAGGAAGCGCGTGTCGTGGGCGAACAAGCCCATCGTCGGGTCGACGATGTCCCCCCGGTCGTCCGAGAGACAGAAGGTCGACCCCTCGAGAATGGTCAGCGCCAAGAGTTAGCTAGTTCGGACGATCTGGTCCTGGCTCGCTTGCTGGAGCGGTTTGATGACGATCTCGTCGACGTTCATGTACGCCGGCCGGGTCAGCACCCAGAGAATGCAATCAGCCACGTCGGTCGGGGTGAGATAGTCGACACCCTGGTAAACGGACGCCTTGCGCTCGGCGTCACCCCGGAAGCGGACGTCGGAGAACTCGGTGTCGCCAACCATGCCGGGGTCGACGGTGCTCACGCGGATGCGTCCCACGAGCTCCTTGCGGAGAACGTAGGTGAGCGCCCGCACGGCGTACTTGGAGCCGACGTACATGCCACCGCCCGCGTACGCCTCACGTCCCGCCCACGACCCCAGGTTGACGACGTGGCCGCGCCCGTCCTCCATATGCGGGAGGACAAGCCGGGTCACGCGGAGCAACCCGCCGACGTTCGTCTCCCACATCATCGCGTCGTCTTCGTCGCTTCCGTCCGCGATCGTGGAGCGCCCGAGCGCCAGCCCAGCGTTGTTTACGAGCTTGTCCAGCCGGCCAAGCCGGCCGGCTGCCTGGGCAACAAAGGCCTGGCAGCTGGCGGGGTCGGTGACGTCGAGGGCCGCGGCAAAATGGTCGCCGCCGAGCTCCTCGACCAGCTCCTCGAGCCGGTCGACGCGGCGCGCCCCGAGTGCTAGGCGGGCGCCCGCTTCCGCGAGCGCGCGCGCAGTCGCCGCGCCGATGCCGCTCGACGCGCCCGTGACGACCGCGGTGTGGCCCGCGAGCTCCGGCACGGGCGGGAGATTAGCGGCGGAGCGACAGCTCGGACACGCTTGGGAAGGGACCCGGCACGCCGAGCCATGAGCCCTGGCCGTAAGGCATCTTGAGCCTCCGGACGAGCGCGAGCTCGCTCTGCGTCTCGATCCCCTCGGCCACGATCGTCGCGGAGATGCTCGAGGCGAAGAAGATGAGCGCCGCGACGAGCGCCCGGCGCGTGGGATCACCTACAACGTCGCGAGCGAGGCGCAGGTCCACCTTCACGATGTCAGGCTCGAGGCGCAGGATCCGCTCGAACGTGGAGAACCCGGTTCCGGCGTCGTCCACCGCGACGAGCGCTCCCAGTCCCCGCAGCGAGTGCACCGCCGCCTTGAGCGCGTCGTAGTCCTCGACGGGGTCGTGCTCCGTCAGCTCGACGATGATCTGGTCCCCGACGCCTTCGAGGATGTCGAAGAGCTCCGGCGACGCGGCCGTCGTGGGAGAGACGTTGAAGGCGAGCCGTACGTCCGGCGGAAGGTCGTCGAGCTGCTGGAGCGCGGCTTCCACTGCGGTGAGCTCGAGGTCGATTCCAAGGCCGACATCGTTCGCTTCCGCGAACCAGACCGGGGGCGACCGGTACGGCTCGGAACGGAAGCGAGAGAGGGCCTCGTAGGCGATCACCTCGTCGCGGGCGAGGTCGAAGACGGGCTGGAACACGATGTCGAGGCCGTGGCCGCCGATGACGTCGCGAATCCTGTCGCCCTCGACGCGGTCGAGCTCGCGCTCGAGCTCCTTGCGCTCGAGCTGCTCCGCGACCGCATTGGCCAACGGGCGCAGGAAGGCGAGGTCTTCCTGGTCGAGCACAGGGTCGGGCTCACTCGCGACGCCGCACATCGCGCCGAGCATTCGTCCGTCCGACCCCTGTAGCCCGACACAGACGGACGCGCCGACACCTTCGTGCCACAGGATCCGTTCCTCGAGCCCGCCGTCAGAGGAGAGGTCGGCGGCCAGGCCCGGGGAAACGCCTTCTGCGACTCGCCTGGCGTGCCGAGCCAGTCGTCCGCCGTCCTTGTCCGGAAGACCGAAGCGCTCGCCGTCGCCCTCGACGAAGCGCACGTTCTCCCCGCCATCCTCGAAGGCGACGAGGAAGGCGGCATCCATTCCTAGTGCCGCCCGCCCGTGCTCGAGCAGCTGCTCGATGGTCTCGTCGGGGGCACGCGCCGGCCGGCGGCGAGTGCGGGCCACGGGCTCTAGGAGGGGTTCGAGGGCGAACATGCTTGGGCTCCTTTTCTGGACGACTTCGTCCGAAAAGAAGGCCGCAGGGGCCAAAACTTGCGGGCCCGTGGGACCGATCCCTCATTCGAGGGATGCCCGGCTTTACGGAGACTTGCCCACTGTGGCTTCGACGAGAGCCCTCAGATCGTGCCCGCGGCGGCCCCGTGCCAGTCCGACCAGGTAGCACAGGAGCGGCGCGTTCGTGCGCTCGCCGCTCTCATGGGCGGCGATGCGAGCGAGCTCCAGGAGCTCGTCGACTTCCTCCTGGGTCAGGTCGTAGCGGGACGGCTCGTCCCCGACGGCCGCGGCGAGGCGGTCGCGGGCCTGGCTCAGCCATTCGTCCACGGCCGGAGCTTAGACTGGCGGCGCATGCGAGTGGGGGTGGCGAAGGAGACTGCGGCGGGCGAGCGGCGCGTCGCCCTGGTGCCCGACACGGTCGGAAGGCTGTCGGAGGCCGGCGTCGAGGTCCTGATCGAGCAAGGGGCCGGGGAGGCCGCCGCGTTCCCCGACGCGGACTACGAGAGAGCAGGCGCCCGCGTGCTCGCCGACGTGTACGCGGACGCCGACCTGCTCTCGAAGGTGCAGAAGCCCTCTGACGAGGAGATCGGCCGGCTGCGAGAGGGCAGCGCCCTCGTCGCATTCCTCCAGCCGCTCTTCGACCCGGAACTTGTCCGCGCCTTAGCGGATCGCCGTATCACCGCCTTCTCGATGGACTCGATCCCACGCATCAGCCGCGCGCAGTCGATGGACGCCCTCTCGTCCCAGAGCACAGTCGCCGGGTACAAGGCGACGCTCCTCGCCGCGTCCGCCCTCGGCAGGTTCTTCCCGATGCTCACTACGGCTGCGGGCACGATCCCGCCCGCGCGGGTCCTCGTGCTCGGGGCCGGAGTCGCGGGGCTCCAGGCGATCGCTACCGCGCGGCGCCTCGGCGCTGTCGTCTCCGCCTTCGACGTCCGCCCGGTCGTCAAGGAGCAGGTCGAGAGCCTCGGCGCGAGCTTTCTCGAGCTCGACGTCGAGGGGGCGGAAGGCCTCGGTGGCTACGCGGTCGCGCTCTCCGACGATCAGCACGCGCGCGAGCAGGAGCTGATCGCCCGGCACGCACAGGAGTCCGACGCCGTCATCACAACCGCTCTCATCCCCGGGCAGCCGGCGCCGATCCTCCTCACCGCGGACGCCGTGCGCGGCATGCGCCCGGGGTCGGTCATCGTCGACCTGGCAGCCGAGGCGGGCGGGAACTGCGAGGCCACGGAGCCCGGGTCAACCGTCGTCCGCGACCGCGTCACGATCGTCGGCGAGCTGAACCTCCCCAGCTCGATGCCCACCCATGCGAGCCAGATGTACTCACGGAACGTCTACGCCTTCCTCACGCACCTGCTCGAGGACGGCGAGCTCAAGCTCGACTTCGACGACGAGATCACGCGGGAGACGTGCGTGACGCACGACGGCCGCGTCCTGAAGGAACCGGTGGCTGCATGAGCCTTCTCGCTCGCGTTCCGCTCGCTCTCGCGGGGGAAACCATGTTTCCCCCGCG
>JBBDMP010000135.1:0-18626 GCA_040878265.1 Gaiellales bacterium
GGTCTTCGCAGCCGGCTCGGTCCTGCTCGCGCTCGCGTTTCTCGCGGTGACGCTTGCGCTCTCGCGGAACCAGGCGGGTGCGATCCCAATCAATCGGGACATGGTGACGGAGAGCGCGCTCCTGGACGGCCTCGCGCGCGGCGCGGCGTTCCCGTTCATCGATACGACGGGGAACAGGATCGTGAGAGCGCACATCGCGATCACCGACTCGACGACCAATTGCGCCGCGGGAGCCGCGGCTCCGGACAGCGTTCAAGTGCTGGTCGGCCGAGCGGGAGTGCAGCTCGTCTCGGTAATGGGCGCCGCCACGAACACCGGCATCTCGACGACGCCGGGGCAGTGTGTCTTCCACGTAACGGTCCGACCGGGCCGCGGCGGTGTTCCTGCCAGGGTCACGGACATCGTCGTGGTCAACGGCGGCAATCAGCCGCTCACGGGCAATAACACGGTGACCGCATCGGCGGTCGTCGAGTAACGACTCTCCTTTTCGGTAGCCCCGGCGCCGTCTCGGCGGCGCCGGGGAACGCTTACGCTACGCCCGTTCCCGCGAAGCCAAGGAGGCCTGAGTGAGCACGACCGCGTCGAAAGAGACCGCCTTCTACGCGCCGCTCAAGGCGATGACGGACAAGTGGATGGACCTCTTCGGCTACTGGGCGCCGATGGTCGTGACGGACACTCAGGAGGAATACCGGGCCGTTCGGGAGACGGCCGGCCTGATGGACTTCACCATGCTCCGCAAAGTCGACCTGAACGGTCCGGGGGCGGCGGAGTTCATCAACCGGATGGTGAGCCGCGACATCTCGAAGCTCACCCCCGGCCGAATCGCTTACGGGGCTCTCACTGATGAGAACGGGAAGATGATCGACGACTGCACGGCGATGTTCCGCTCGGCGGACTCGATCCGTTTCTGCGGGGCGAACGACCGCGACTACGAGCTGTTCGCGGAGCTGGCGCCCGAAGGAATCGAGGTGCGCGAGTTCACGGACGACATGCCGCATTTGTGCGTCCAGGGGCCGAAGAGCCGGGAGATCCTCCAGCAGATCGCCAACCAGGATCTCTCGAACGACGTATTCCCCTACTACACGTTTCGCGAAGACGTTGAGATCGCCGGCATCCCCATCTTCATGACGCGGCTCGGGTACACGGCCGAGCTCGGCTACGAGCTCTGGGTCGACCGGGACCGGGCGCTCGAGCTCTGGGACGCGGTCCTCGAGGCTGGCGAGCCGCACGGCATGAAGCTGATCGGGATGGTCGCGCTCGACCTTTTCCGCATCGAGGGCGGCTTCATCATCGGCGGGGTCGAGTACGACCCGACCGTTTCGCCCTACGAATGCGGCCTCGGCTGGTCGGTCGACCTGGACAAGGGCGACTTCCAGGGGCGCGAGGCGCTCGCGCGAGACAAGGAGGCGACCAAGCTGCGGCTGACCAGCGTCGTCCTCGAGCGGGGAGGCGACGAAGCGAGCGGAGCGCCGCTGGGGGTCGACGGCGAGGAGGTCGGGCTCGTGACGCAGGCAGTCGAGTCCCCGTACCTTGGCGGCAAGACCCTCGGGCTGGCGAAGATCACCAAAGATCTGAACAAGCCGGGCCAGAACGTCGAAGCGCAGATCGGCGAAGAGCGAGTGCGCGGCGAGGTCGTTCAGCACCCCGTCTACGAGAAGCAGCGAAAGAGAGCGAAGGAAAGTTAATGGCCTGGACCATCGACCTTCAGGGGGACGAGACGACCGCGCTCGCCGAGGTCGTCGACTTCCGCGCGAAACGAGTGCTCGAGATCGGCGCGGGCGACGGCCGCCTGACCTGGCGGATCGCGGCCGAGACGAAATCGCTCCTCGCCATCGATCCTGACGCGGAGCGGATCCAGCAGGCCCGGGCCGACCTGCCCGGCGAGCTCTCGGCGCGCGTGGACTTCCGCGTCATGGACGCCGTGGAGCTCGACGTGCCCAGGCGGAGCTTCGACGTCGCGCTCCTGTCCTGGTCGTTGTGATGAATCGAGCCCGAGGGCGTCGTGAACGCCCTGCGCAACATTCACGCGGCGCTTGTTCCCGGCGGGGTGCTGGTCGACATCCATCCGATTCCGCCGGCGGAGCAAGCCGAGGCCGCGGGGCGCGTCCTGGGCCGTATCGACGAGCGCGAGTTCTTCGAGATCGTCCGCTCGAGCGAACAGGCGCTCGAATCCTGCGGCGTCTTCGATCTCGAGGCCGGGGTCGAGCGTGACGTCGTCGAGCGCTTCGACGCGATCGAGGAGTTCTTCGAGATCGTCGGCGAGCGGGAAGGGACGCGAATTCCCGCCCGGCTCGCGAGCAGAGTTCGTGCATCCTCGCCGCCGATCGACCTGCGCGAGCGCGTCGCCTTCCGCAGGCTTCGGGCGTTGTAACTTGAGATAGCGAAAATGGTCTTGCGCCCGTTCCTCTACGAGGAAACCTCCTGCGCCAGCTTCCTGTTCGGCTGCCCAAGCACCGGCAAGCTTGCGGTCGTCGACGCGCATTTGGAGCTCGTCGATGCCTACCTCGAGGCCGCGCAGCGGATCGGCTTCCCGATCAGCGCGGTCCTCGAGACGCACGTGCAGGCTGACCACGTCTCCGGTCAGCGCGCGCTCGCAACGTCGGTCGGCGCCACGACGTTCGGTCCAGAAGACCTCGCCGATGGCCAGGTGATCGAACTCGGCAACACCGTCGTGACCACGATTGCGACGCCAGGGCACGCGCCGAGTCATTTCGCCTTCGCGGTGGCGGACCGACGACGGGGAACCGAGGAGCCGTGGCTCGTCTTCACGGGTGACTCGCTGCTGGTGGGCGACGTCGGGCGGCCAGACCTGCACTCAGACGGTGATCCGAGCGGGCTTGCCCGGCAGCAGTACGAATCAATGCGTCGTCTCCTCGGGCTTCCCGACCACGTGCTCGTCTATCCGAGCCACTTCGGCGGCTCCGTCTGCGGGCGTGGCCTCTCAGGGAACCCGTTCTCGACGATCGGCTTCGAGCGACTGAACAACCCCGCACTGGCGTACGACGATGCAGACAGCTTCGTCGAGGCGCTTCTCGTCGACGTCCCACCCCCGCCCGCGAACCAGGCGGAGATCGTCGCACGAAACCGCGCATGACACTACGATCGTACCGACTAAAAGGGGGTTTGCTTTGGCTATTGAGATAGCCGGTCTCGATGTCGAGACCCTGAAGTCCGAAATCAAGAAGACGTATGCCCGCGTCTCCGCCGAGCCGGAGCAGGACTTCATCTTCCCTACCGGGCGAGCATGGACCCAGGCGCTTGGCTACCCGGCAGAGGTCGACCAGGTCCCGGAGGGCGCGGTCGAGTCCTTCGCCGGGCTCTCGAACCCCTGGCAGCTCGGTCGGCTCGCCCCGAGTGAGCACGTCCTCGACGTCGGGAGCGGCTCGGGCACCGACTCCCTTATCGCCGCGCAGATGGTCGGGCCCGAGGGACGCGTGGTGGGGATCGACATGACGACCACGATGCTCGAGAAGGCCAGAGCCGCTGCGGAGGAGATGGGCGTCGCCAACGTCGAGTTCGTCGAGGGAGAGGCGGAGCGACTTCCCTTCGAAGCAGAGAGCTTCGACGTCGTCATCTCGAATGGGGTCATCGACCTGATCCCGGACAAGGACGCGGTTTACGCGGAGATCATCCGAGTGCTCAAGCCTGGCGGCCGCATTCAGATCGGCGACGTGACGATCCAGCGGCCCGTGAGCGAGGAGTCGAAGGGGGACATCGACCTCTGGACCGGCTGAATTGCCGGCGCTCTGCTGGACGCAGAGTACGCCAAGCTCCTCGAGCGGCATGGGTTCGAGAAGATCGAGCACGGCGAGCCCGTGGCGAGCTTCGAGCATTCGAAGTTCGAGGACACGCGCCGCAAGGCCGAGAAGTTCGGCGCCCGCGGCACAACCGTCAAGGCGTACAAACCGAGGAGGTAGTGATGCGTGCGATCGAGTGTCCGTGCGGCCACCACCTGGAGGCGGAAAACGACGAGGAGCTTGTAGGCCTCGCCCGCCAGCACGTGGAGGAGCACCACCCGGACATGGACCGCTCCGACGAGCAGCTCCGTGCTCGGATCGCGGCCGATGCCTACGACGTTTAAGGCAGAGAACGTGGCTGACAGCAACAAGGTCGTCATCAACCTCGTCACCGGCCTCGAGGACGGTGAGCGCGTTACCGTCGCCTTCCTCGTCGGAGGCGCCGCCCTGGAGAAGGGCAAGCCCGTCACGATGTTCCTCACGAAGGAGGCCGTGCGGCTCGCAATCCCCGGCTTCGCCGAGGGCGTAGCCTGTGAAGGGTGCCCGCCGCTGTCCCGGCTATTCAAGCAGTACGCCGACGGCGGCGGCGAGCTGCTCGTCTGCCCGATCTGCTTCCAGGCGCGCAAGCTCGACGAAGGCCAGCTAGTCGGCAACGCCACGCTCGGCGGCGCGACGCCGCTCTGGGAGTGGATCGGCGAAGAGGCCACGGTCTTCAGCTACTAGCGTTCCTGACGCTCCTCGCCGCCTGCTCGGGTGGCGAGGAGCCGGCCCGAGGGCCGGCGCTTACGTCAAGCGCCGCAGAAGGATGGGCGCTGACCTCGATCGCCCCCGGCGCGAAGCCCTCGCTCGCTCTCGACACCGCCGGCAACCCCGCCGTGAGCTATGTCCGCCAGGGCGTCGGCGGCTGGGTCGAGTTCGCGTCGGCAGAGGATGATTGGAAGCCGACGCGGATCGCCGAGGGCAACTTCGCCGGGCCGGCCGACCTCGAGTTCGACGAGCGAGGACGCGCCAACGTCGCCTGGCACGACCACGAGAACGCCGAGGTGAGCTCGCGGAACGGGAACCTCGTCCACGCGGTGCGCGAGGGCGGGGCCTGGGAGGTCGCGACGACGCGGGACCAGGGTCACGACGGCTTCCAGACATCGATCGCGGTCGGCGGCGGGCTCGTGCACGCCGCCGGGATCGAGCCCGTCCAGTACCAGACCGATCAGGGGGTAGAGCACTACGTCCTCGCAGACGGCGCCTGGTCCGTTGGCTCGATCGGGACGGGAGCGCTCGAGTACGAATACGACGTCAGCCTGGCCCTGACCGGCGACGGGCTTCCGGCGCTCACCTACTTCGACGACCGGGCCGGCGCGCTCGTCTATGCCGAGGAGGAGGGGGGCTCGTGGACGCTCGAGCGGATCGTCTCAGGCGAGGCCGGCGAGTCCTCCTCGCTCGCATTCGACTCGCAGGGAACTCCGCACGTCGCCTTCTCAGACGAGCGGGGCGGCGTGGGCTACGCCGCTCGATTCGACGGCGCCTGGCATGTCGAGGAGCTCGCCAGCGGCGACGGCCCCACGGCGGTCGCGCTCGCAATCGGCCGCGGCGACGTGCCGCACGTCGCATTCGCCGACCGGGGGACGCTGCGGTATGCAGTCCGGGCCGGTGACGGCTGGCAGGTCGAGGACGTTGCAACCGCCGGAAGGCGGCCGCTCGGGCGCCGCGTCTCGCTCGCGCTGGACGACGGCGGCACGCCCCATCTCGCCGCTTACGAGCTCACGCGCTCGAAGCCACTCAGGGGCGTCGTGCTCTACGCCGCTCCCGCCCGCTAGAGGATCTGCGCGAGGAACTGCTTCGTCCGTTCCTCCTGGGGATTGGTGAAGAAGTGCTCGGGCGGGCCGACCTCGACGATCTCGCCCTCGGCCATGAAGGCCATCCGGTCGGCGACCGCACGGGCGAACCCCATCTCGTGCGAGACGACGATCATCGTCATGCCCGACTTGGCCAGCTCCTCCATGACCTCGAGGACCTCCTTGATCATCTCGGGGTCCAGGGCTGAGGTCGGCTCGTCGAAGAGCATGATCTTCGGGCCCATCGCAAGCGCGCGGGCGATGGCAGCGCGCTGCTGCTGTCCGCCGGAGAGCTGACCGGGGTACTTGTTCGCCTGCTCGGGGATGCGCACCCGCTCGAGGAGCTCCATCGCCTTCTCGCGCGCCTGCTGCTTCGGCGAGCGCCGCACTTGGCGCGGAGCGAGGGTGACGTTCTCGAGCACGGTCATGTGCGGGAAGAGGTTGAACTGCTGGAAGACCATCCCGACCTCGCGACGGACCTCCTGGATGTCGCGGAGATCGTCGGAGAGCTCGATCCCGTCGACGACGATCCGGCCTCGGTCGTGCTTCTCGAGCCGGTTGATGCACCGGATCATCGTCGACTTGCCCGAGCCGGAAGGGCCGCAGACGACGACCACCTCCTGCCGGTCGACTGAAAGGTCGACCCCCTTGAGCGCCTGGAAGTCGCCGAACCACTTCGAGACGTCCTCGAGGACGATCATCGGGCCGCCGTTCTCGCTCATCGCTCCCCCAGTCCGAGCCGCCGCTCGAGCCGCTGGCTCTCGCGCGACATCCAGTATGACCCCGTCCAGTAGATGACGGACGCAAACAGGAGGGTTTCCACGATCAGGCCCTGGGCGAGGAAGTCGGGCTGCTTGGTGATGTTCTCCGCGACGCCCAGGAGGTCGGTGAGCCCGACGATGAAGACGAGCGACGTGTCCTTGTAGAGGCTGATGAACTGGCCCACGAGCCCAGGGATGACGTTCCGCAGCGCCTGGGGGAGGACGATCAGGCCGGTGACGCGCAGGGGCGAGAGTCCGAGAGCCTGCGCCGCTTCGATCTGGGCGCGCGGAACCGACTGAAGCCCGCCGCGCACGATCTCGGCGACGTAGGCGGCGGTGAAGAGAACAAGGGCGATGAGGGCGCGGGTCACGAGACTCGGCCGGTCGACTCCCGGAGGGAGGAAGAAGCCGATCATGAAGGCGCCCATGAAGAGGAGCGCGATCAGCGGTACACCGCGCACGAGCTCGATGTAGGCGACGCAGACCACCCGCACGGCAGGCAGGCTCGAGCGACGGCCGAGGGCGAGCAGGACACCGAGAGGGAAGGAGATCAGGATGCCGGCGACGGCGAGGAAGAGCGTGAGGAGAAGCCCGCCCCAGTTGTCCCACCCGACGCCGCCGAAGGCAGCGACGATCAGGAAAGCGATCACGATCCCGCCGAGGACGATGGGAGCGAAGCGTGCCGCGCGCCACCGGACGCGCCGCCCGCCGAGGTAGGCGCCCGCCGCGACCGCCGCCACTCCAAGCGTGAGGATCGTCGCCTCGAGCGAGCCCGCGAACCAGAGAAGCACCGCGACGAGGGCGACGACGGGCCCGGCCCGGCGCAGAACCTCGGTGCGTCCAGGTGGAGCCGCGCGGCCTTCCTCCAGGTCGCGGCGCCGCGAGGTCGCGGCCGCGCCGGCGCCGAACCCGAGGGAGGCGGCGAGGACGAAGAGCGCCGCCCAGATCCGCCACAGCTCGTCGCGCGGGAACCGCGCAACCATGAGATTCGTGATGTTGCGGTCGATCACCTCCCAGCGGGCGTCGGCGAAAACGAACCTCCCGACGCGGTAGAGCGCCCACGCGAGCAGGAGCGCGAACGCCACGGTCAACACCGCATCGAGCTTGCTGCCGAAGAGGTTCTCGCGGGCCCATTCCGACGGGGAGAGTCGGCGCGCGGACGGCCGCTCCGGCTCCGGGGAGGGCAGCGGCTCGAGCGTGTCGACGCGGGTGGCCATTAACTCAACGTCCTTTCAGCGCCAGCCGCCGGTTGGCGAAGTTCGTGATCGCCGCGATCGCCAGCGAAAAGACGAGGTAGGCCGCCATGAGCAGGAGGATGGCCTGCACCGCGGGCGCCGCCTGGGCAATGGAGACCCGGGTGATCTTCGTCACCTCGTAGTAGCTGATCGCGACGCCGAGCGACGAGTTCTTCACCAGGTTCAGGTACTGGTTCGCCACCGGCGGGATCGCGATGCGGAGGGCTTGCGGCAGGACCACGTTGCGCAGGCGTTGGAAGCCGGAGAGCCCGAGTGCGTTCGCCGCCTCCGTCTGTCCGCGCGGAACGGCGAGGATCGCGCCGCGTACGATCTCCGCGATGTGGCTCGCCGTGTAGAGCGTCAGCCCGATCAGGAGCGCGGCGTACTCCGGGCTGAGCCGGAGACCGCCGCTCGTCGCGAGCTCCCCCCGCTCAGGTGTCTCGAAGACCCAGGGCCGTCCCGCGGCGAAGTAGCCGACCGCCAGCGCGAGGAGCAGCGCACCGCCGCTCCAGAGCAGCACCCGGGCGGGCTCCCCCTTGCGCTCGAGGCGGCGCCTGCGCCAGACGCCGACTACGGTCGCCGCCACGACGCCGAGCACCACGAAGACGAGGAAGAGACCGGCGGCTCCGACCCGATCGAACCAGGGGACGACGAGCCCCCGGTTGGAGACGACGACGAGGTCGAGCACCTCGAACGCCTCGCCGATCGGCGGCAGGCGGAGGACGACACCGAGGTACCAGAAGAGGATGATGATGAGCACGGGGATGTTCCGGAACGTCTCGACGTAAGCGGCTGCGGCCCGCCGCACCAGCCAGTTCGTCGAGAGCCGCGCCACCCCGACGACCACCCCGAGGATCGAGGCGAGGAGAATTCCGAGAAGCGAGACCTTGGCGGTGTTCTGGACCCCGACGAGGACAGCGTCGAAGAGGGTCTGGGAGGAGCGAAAGTCCGAGTCCGGGATCGCGAACCCCGCCGGTTGGCGCAAGTAGCGGAAGTCGGTCGTGATCCCGAGCCGGCGCAGGTTGTCGGTGACGTTCTCGTAGAGGTAGAGCAGGACGACGACGACGGCGAAGAGGAAGGCCACCTGGAAGGCCCAGCGCCGCACCCGGACGTTCCGCCAAGGAGGCGGCCGGCGCGTCCGGTGCGGAGGGGCTGCGCTCACGGGAAGAGGCGAGGGGCGGCGGCGGGCCGCCGCCCCTCAGACTCGACTACCGGTACGGCGGGACGTACTGCAGGCCGCCGTCGGTCCAGAGCGCGTTGATGTCGCGGGGCAGCTCGAGCGGTGACTCGGGCCCGACGTTGCGGTCGTAGATCTCCGCGTAGTTCCCGACTCCACGGATCACGTTGACTGCGTAATCGGCCGAGAGGCCAAGACCGGCATCGAACGGCTCGCCCTCGACCGGCTGCCCGAGGAAGCGCTGGATCTCCGGGTCCTCGCTCGCGAGCATCTCGTCGAGGTTCTCAGACGTGATGCCGAACTCTTCGGCCTGGATCGTCGCCATGACCGCCCAGTTGACCGCGTCCGCCCAGTCGTCGTCGCCGTCGCCCACGACGGGGCCGAGCGGCTCCTTCGACATGGTGTCCTCGAGGATCACGAGCGCCTCCGGACCGCCTTGCCCTTCGGGCCAGCTCGAGCGGATGCCGGCGAGCTGCGACTTGTCCGACGTCCAGGCGTCGCAGCGCTCCTGGATGAAGGCCTCCTGGAGCGGCTCGTTGTCCTCGAAGGCGAGCGGCTCGTAGTTGATCCCGCGGGCGCTGAAGACGGACTCGAGGTTGAGCTCGGTCGTCGTCCCCGAGAGCACGCAGATGGTCGTCCCCTCGAGACCCTCGAGGCTGTCGAGCCCGGCCTCAGCCCGCACCATCATCCCCTGACCGTCGTAGAAGGTCGTGTGCAGGAAGCGGGCCCCTTCCGTCCCGTCACGCGACGACGTGTAGGTCGTGTTGCGGATGAGGACGTCGATCTCGCCCCCCTGGAGCGCGGTGAAGCGCTGCTCCGCGGTGAGTGGCCGGTACTCCACCGCATCCGGGTCTCCGAGCACGGCCGCCGCCACGACCCGGCAGAAGTCGATGTCGAAGCCTTGGAACTCGCCTCCCTCGGTCGTGAAGCCGAAGCCCGGAACGGCGTCGTTGACGCCGCAGTTGAGCGTCCCTCGGCTCTGGACCTGCTGGAGAAGGCTCTCCCCTTCGCCGCCCGCCGCCCCGGTCTGCGTTCCGCCGGCAGTCTGCTCTTCGTCGTCCGAGTGGATGCACCCCGCCGCGAGCAGCGCCACCGCGAGGACGAGACCGAGCCGCCACGTCCACTTGCGTCTCACCGTCTACCCCCTTTGGCTCATTAGGAAGCGGGAGGCTAACGAACGCGCGGTCGAGACGCGGCGACGCGACCGAAGAGGAAGCCCGCCGCCAGCAGCTGCAGCCCGGCCGGTACACCTCCGGGCTTGTGCCAGCCGTGCCAGCGGTGGCTCGGGAAGAGCTTGCGGCCGCCTGGACGGGGCAACCGCAAGACGTGTTCAACGTCCGGCGCCGACGAAGCCGCGGCGCCGAGAACCGCCGGGTCGAGCGGACCGCGCAGCGCGGCCAAGGCGGCCAGCATCAGCAGGCCGGAACGAAACTCGAACCGCCGCGACGCAATGTCCCAGTGGGGCACGGCGTCGCTCAGCACGTGGAGCAGGGCGCCGAGCGCGACCGCCCGGCCGCGCGACCCCGCTGCGGCGCCGACGGCCGCGCCGCTCGCGACATGCCAGGCGACGATCACGGTCCTTGACAAACTCGAGAAGATTTAGTCAAATGACTTAGTCGTATGCCTAGGAGGCTGATCACGGCGACTGTACAGGAGTCTCCCGCGCCCGCCCCGCGCGCGAGCGCCGAGGACGCTCTTCTCGATGCGGCGGAGCGGCTGTTGGTGGAGGTCGGTTATGCCGGGATCACCACGCGTCGGCTGGCGGAGGAAGCCGGTGTCAACCACGGGCTTGTCCACTACTACTTCGGCTCGATGGAGAACCTGCTCGTGCGCGTGCTCGAGCGGTTCACGGAGCGGCTGACGGCGCGCCAGCGCGCCCTGTACGCAGCGGATGCTCCTTTCATCGAGAAGTGGAGACAGGCGATGCGCTACCTCGTGGGTAATGACGTGGGGTACGAGAAGATCTGGCTGGAGCTCCAGGCGCTCGCCTGGAACAACCCCGAGCTCAGGGAGCGCGTGGCACGTGTGCACGAGGAGTGGCGGGCCGTCTTGACCGAGGCTTTCGACGAGCCCCGGCGGCACTACGGGATCGACTTGCCCCTCGACGCGCTGGTCTCCCTCGTGATGACGTTCAACGAAGGCGTCTTCCTCGAGCGGGCCCAGGGCATCACGACGGGCCATCGGGAGCTGCTCGCCTGGATCGATGGGTGGCTCGAGGGAAAGGACGGACAGTGGCGACGACCCAAGCGATAGGCGCTGTGAGCGAACAGACGCGGGCCCGCTATCCCGACCGCGAGGGCTACGTCGAGCGCGACGGCGTTCGGCTCCACTACGAGGTCTACGGCGAAGGGGAGCCGACCGTCTTCTTCCTGCCGACCTGGTCGATCGTCCACTCGCGCCACTGGAAGATGCAGATCCCCTACTTCGCCCGCCACTTCCGCGTCCTCACCTTCGACGGGCGCGGCAACGGGAAGTCCGACCGGCCGCCGGACCCCGCCGACTATGCCGAGACGGAGTACGTCGCCGACGCGCTCGCCGTGATGGATGCGACGGAAACGGAGCGGGCCGTGCTCGTCTCCCTCTCGCTCGGGGCCCAGCGCGCGCTCATTCTGGCCGCCGAGCATCCGGAGCGGGTTGGCGGCGCAGCCTTCATCGGCCCGTCGGTCCCCCTTGGCCAGCCGCTGCCGGAGCGCACCGTCTACTCCTTCGAGGACGTCCTCGACACCGACGAGGGCTGGGCGAAAGACAACCGGCACTACTGGCTGCGCGACTACCGCGGCTATCTCGAGTTCTTCTTCTCCCGCTTCTTCACAGAGCCCCACTCGACGAAGCAATTCGAGGACTGCGTCGGCTGGGGACTCGAGACCACGCCGGAAACGCTGATCGCCACCCAGGTGGCGGAGGGTCTCGACAAGGACACGGCCCGCGCTCTCTGCCGGCGGATCCAGTGTCCCATCCTGGTCATCCAGGGCGAGGACGACGCCATCACGGGGCCGTCCCGCGGCATCGCGCTCGCGGAGGAGACCGGAGGGACGCTCGTCCTGCTCGAGGGCTCCGGGCACGGGCCGCACGTCCGCGATCCGGTCAAGGTCAACCTGCTCGTGCGCGACTTCGTGGCGCCCGCTTCGCCGGTCCCGCGCTGGCCGCGCGGCAAGGCGAGACGGAAGCGGGCCCTTTACATCTCCTCGCCGATCGGCCTCGGGCACGCGCAGCGCGACGTCGCGATCGCCAAGGAGCTCCGCAAGCTTGTTCCGAACCTCGAGATCGACTGGCTCGCCCAGCATCCGGTGACGAGGGTGCTCGAGGGCGAGGGCGAGCGCATCCACCCCGCGAGCGCCGAGCTGGCCAACGAATCGGGACACATCGAGAGCGAGTCGGCCGAGCACGACCTGCACGCTTTCCAGGCGATCCGGCGGATGGACGAGGTCCTGCTCGCGAACTTCATGGTCTTCCACGACCTCGTTCGCGAGGAGCAGTACGACGTCTGGATCGGGGACGAGGCCTGGGAGCTCGACTACTACCTGCACGAGAATCCCGAGCAGAAGCGCGCGGCCTACGTCTGGCTGACGGATTTTGTCGGCTGGCTGCCGATGCCCGACGGGAGCGAGCACGAGGCCTATCTGACGGCCGACTACAACGGCGAGATGATCGAGCACATTGCCCGCTTCCCGCGCATCCGCGACCGGGCGATCTTCGTCGGCAATCCCGACGACGTCGTGGCCGAGGCCTTTGGGCCCGAGCTTCCGCGCATCCGGGCGTGGACGGAGGAGCACTACGACTTCGCCGGCTACGTCTCCGGCTTCGATCCCGCCGCCTTGGGCGACAGAGAGAAGCTTCGCGCCGAGCTCGGCTACGCCCCGAACGAGCAGGTCTGCATCGTCACGGTCGGCGGCTCCGGGGTCGGCGGCCATCTCCTGCGGCGCGTCATCGCCGCCTTCCCGCAGGCGAAGGGGCTCGTCCCCGAGCTCCGCATGGTGGTCGTCGCCGGCCCGCGGATCGACCCGGCGACGCTGCCGGAAGCGGAGGGGCTCGAGGTCAGGGCGTACGTCCACAACCTCTACCGCCACCTCGCCGCCTGCGACCTGGCTGTCGTCCAGGGCGGGCTGACGACGGCGATGGAGTTGACCGCCAACCGGCGGCCGTTCCTCTACTTCCCGCTGCGGCACCACTTCGAGCAGAACTTCCACGTTCGCCATCGGCTCGAGCGCTACGGCGCAGGGCGCCGCATGGACTTCGAAGAGTCCACGCCGGACGTGATCGCCGAGGCGATTGCCGATGAGATCGGCCGCGAGGTCGACTATCTACCGGTTGAAACCAACGGCGCCGCGCGCGCCGCGGCCCAGATTGCGGAGGTCCTCTGATGGAAGATGAAGCGCAGATCAAGAGCGCGGTCCTCGACTACTTCGAGGGGTGGTTCGACGGCGACGCCACCCGCATGGAGCGGGCGCTGCATCCCGGGCTGGCCAAGCGGTCGCTCGGGGACGACGCCTTCAGCCTGGACTCCGACAGCGCGCCGGAGATGATCGAGGCGACGGCGGAAGGACGAGGGAAGCGGCGCGACCCCGGGAAGCGGGAGATCGAGGTCCGCGTCGTGGAGGTCTACGAAGAGATCGCGACCGTCGTCGTTCATTCGAACGTGTACCGGGAGTACTTGCATCTCGCGCGGACACGCGAAGGTTGGAAGATCGTGAACGTGCTCTGGCGCTTCGTCTAGTGCCTCTTCAGGTGATGCTCCCCCGTCTCCCGCGGTCGATGAGCAATACGCATCCGCGTTCGGCTACACAGGAGAGCCCGCGTCAAACATTGCCGCGTAGCGGGGGCGACCGAGGACACCGCATGGCGCCGCTCAGCGGCCGCGGGAGGCGATGGGCGTATTGCCTGGAGGGGCACTAGCGGCCGACCCGGTCCCAGGCCTCGGTCAGCACGTCGCCGAGGATCGAGACGATCTCGTCGAACTCGGCCTGGTCGGCGACGAGCGGCGGCGAGATCTGAACGACCGGGTCGCCGCGATCGTCCGCCCGGCAGATGAGGCCGGCCTCGAAGAGCCGTGGCGAGAGGAAGCCGCGCAGCAGCGACTCGCACTCATCTTCCGAGAACGTCTCGCGAGTCTCCTTGTCCTTGACGAGCTCGAGCGCGTAGAAGAAGCCAGTCCCGCGCAGGTCGCCGACGATCGGAAGGTCGAGGAGCTGGGCGAGCGTGTCCCGGAATCCGTCCTGTTTCTCGGCGACGTGCTCGACGATCCGCTCGCGCTTCATGATCTCGATGTTCTTGAGCGCGATCGCGGCCTGCACGGGATGCCCGCCGAACGTGATTCCGTGCGAGAACATCGAATCGCCCTGGAGGAACGGCTCCATCACCGCGTCGCGCGCGATGACCGCACCGATCGCGGCGTGAGCCGACGACAGGCCCTTCGCGCTCGTGACCAGGTCCGGCCTGATGTCGTAGCGCTCGGACCCGAACCACGCTCCGATCCGACCGAAGGCGGTGATGACCTCGTCGGCGCAGAGGAGGATCCCGTAGCGGTCGCAGATCTCCCGGACGCCGCGCCAGTAGCCTTCGGGCGCCGTGAAGGAGCCGCCCGCGTTCTGGACCGGCTCCATGATCACCATCGCCACGGTCTCGGCACCGGCCTGGATGATGGCCTCGTCGAGCTCTTCGAGGAGCAATGCGGTGAACTCCTCCTCCGTCTCCTCGGGCGGGCGGTGGTAGCGATTCGTGTTGCGCACGTGGATGACGTCGGGGACCAGGGGTTCGAAGGGAACGCGTAACGAGGCGATGCCGTTGATCGAGAGCGCGCCCATCGTCGTCCCGTGATAGGCAATGCGGCGGGAGACCGCCTTCCACCGCCGCTCGCCGCGGGCCGCGTAAAACTGCCGCGCGAGCTTCCACGCCGACTCGACCGCCTCCGACCCGCCGGAGACAAAGAAGACGCGGTTCAGATCGCCGGGAGCGACGGACGCGACCTCGGCGGCGAGCTCGATCGCGCGCGGATGCGCATAGCTCCAGTTCGTGTAGAACGGCAGCTCGCGCATCTGCGCAGCCGCCGCCTCCCCCATCTCCTCGCCGAAGCCGTAGCCGATGTTGACGGCGAAGAGCCCCGCGAGCGCGTCGAGGTAGCGCTTCCCGTTGATGTCCTCGAGGTAGCAGCCGTCACCGCGCACGATGATGGGAATCTCACCGTCGAGGTAGCTCGACATCCGCGTGAAGTGCATCCAGAGGTGATCGCGGGCCGCCTTCTGCAGCTCGGCGGGGGAAAGGCCGGTGGCGGGGGCGCTCAAGATCAGGCTCCTTTCAGACTGCGGCGGCGTTGCCAGAGTACGTTGGCGAGCATAAGGGCGAGGGCGACAAGGAAGATGGCCGAGCCGATGACGTTGATCTGCGGCGGCACCGCCACCCGGGCGGCGCCCCAGACGAAGAGCGGGAAGGTCGTCTCGCTCCCGGAGACGAGGTAGGTGATGACGAAGTCGTCGACCGACAGCGCGAAGCCGAGCAGGCCGGCGGCGATCACCCCCGGCGCGATGAGAGGGAGCGTGACACGGAAGAAGGTCGTCCACGGGTTCGCGAACAGATCCATCGCCGCCTCCTCGAGATGCCGGTCGAAGCCGATCAACCGGGCGCGCACGGTGATGACGACGTAGGAGATGTTGAACAGGATGTGCGCGATCAGGATCGTGGTGAAGCCGAGCGGGAAGCTGTAGTTGAGAAAGAGCGTCAGGAGAGACGAGCCCATGACGATCTCCGGGGTCGCCATCGGGAGAAAGATGAGCAGGCTCGTGGCGCTGCGCCCGCGGAAGCGATACCGGACGAGCGCCAGCGCGATCAGAGTCCCGAACACGGTCGCGAAGATGGTCGACAGGGCCGCGATCTTGAGGGAGAGCTCGACGGCCTCTCGGAGGCCCGGATAGGCGAACGGGTTCATCCAGTTGTCGAGGGTGAAGCCCTGCCAGGTCAGGTTGCGACGGCCGGCCGGGTCGTTGAAGGAGAAGAGGACGACGACCCCGATCGGGACGAGGAGGTAGGCGAAGGCGAGCCCCGCGAAGACCGTCAGGGCGTAGCGGCGAACGCCTGCCCAGACCCGGCTTCCGGGGCCCGGCCTTGCTCTAGCTCGAATCGTCGAGGCGGCCGCCGTCATCCCGCCGTCGCCCGCTCCGTGCCGATGACCCGCGTGTAGACGACGATCGCGACGAGGATCGTCGCCATGAGGACGAAGGAGAGCGCCGCGGCCTGCGGATAGTCGGCGATCTCCTTGAACTTCGACTGGATGACGTTGCCGATCATCTGCTGCCGCGGCGTGCCGAGGAGCTCGGCGTTGATGAAGTCCCCCGCCGCGGGGATGAACGTGAGCAGCGTGCCCGCGAAGACGCCCGGCAGGGAGAGCGGGAAGGTGACGCGGAAGAACGCCTGCACGCGGCTCGCATACAGATCCTGCGCGGCCTCGATCAAGCGGTGGTCGATCTGCTCCAGGCTCACGTAGAGCGGGAGCGCCATGAAGGGGAGGTAGTTGTAGGTGATCCCGGCCACGACGGCGGTCGTCGTCGCGAGCAACCGTCCGTCGTCGCTCACGAGCTGGACGGTGCGGAGAAAGTCCACGACCGGGCCCTGGTCGGCCAGGATCGTCTTCCAGGCAATCGTCCGGATCAGGTACGTGACGAAGAACGGCGCGATCACGAGGAGAAGGAAGAGGTTCTTCCAGCGCCCGGCCCTGAAGGCGATCCAGTACGAGAGCGGGTAACTGATGAGGAACGCGATCGCCGTGGCCACGCCTGCGTACTGCAGCGACCGCAGGAAGTGGGGTCGATAGAGTGTGAAGGCGTCCGAGTAGTTCTCCCAGGCCCACTTGAACGTGTAGCCCGTGAGGATGTCGCCGGCCTGGAGCGACGTGTAGCCGAGATAGAAGAGCGGCACGACGAAGAACACCGCCAGCCAGGCGAGGCCGGGGCCCAGCAGCAGGTAGGGCGTCAGCCAGCGGTGACGGTGAAGGAAATCCACCCGGCTCCTATGCGCCGATTACTGCCTGGAACTGCTCCTTGTAGTCCGGGTCGTCCGCCGCCTCGGCGTCGAAGATAAAGGTCTTCGAGCGCATCTCGTCAGTCGGGAAGATGAGCTCGTTCTCGGCCAGCGACTCGTCGATCTTGGCGATCTCCTCCTGCGTGCCCTCCACCGGGCAGATGTAGTTCACCCACGCCTCGATCTGCGCCTGCACGGCCGGGTCGTAGACGTAATTCATGTAGGTCGAGGCGGTGAAGACGTCGCCGCCGAGCGGGATGAGCATGTTGTCCGTCCAGATGTGGCTACCGGTGTCGACCACCGTGAACTTGATGTCGGGGTTCTCGGGCTGGATCGAGGCGACGACGTCGCCCGACCAAGCAAGGCCGGCCCACACGTTCTCCTGAAGCATGTCCTCGACGTAGTCGTTCCCGGTGAAGCGGCGGATCTGCCCGGAGTCGACGGCCTGCTGGATCATGTCGATAGCGGTGTCGAAGGCGTCTGCGGTGACCTTCTCGGGGTCGCCGCCGGTCGCCGCCATCGTGATTCCCATCGTGTCCGGCATCTCCGTCAGCATCGTCACCCGGCCCTTGAGCTTCGGATCGGTGAGCAGCTGCTCGATCGTGGTCACCGGGCCGCCCGTCCGCTTCTCGTTGTAGGCGATTCCGGTGATGCCCGACTGCCAGGGGAGGCTGAACTCCCGCTGGGGGTCCCAACCCGGGCTCGTGAGGTTCGCGACGAGGTTCTCCTCGTTCGGAATGGCGCTCTTGTCCTTCTTCTGGACGTAGCCGAGGCGGATCATGCGCGCCGCCATCCAGTCCGTGAGGACGACAATGTCGCGGCCGATGTCGTCGCCCTGCGCGAGCTGGGCCTGGTACTTGCCGAACCACTCCTCGTTGTCGTTGACCTCCTCGAGGTAGCGGACCTTGACACCGGTCTCCGCCGTGAACTGGTCTAGGCTCGGCCGGGTCTTCTCGTCGTCGGAAACGTCGATGTAGAAGGGCCAGTTGGCGAAGACGAGCTCGTCGGCGAGCTCCTTCGTCACGCTCGTCGTGCCTGGCTGAGCTCCGGTCTGGCCCTCGATGCCCTCGCCGCCGCAGGCGGCCAGGATGGACGGGAGAGAGACGGCGGCGCCGCCGACGGCGGCTCGGCGGAGTAGCTCGCGACGGGTGATCGAGTGGGTCATTGCTTCTCTTCCTCCTCTTCCTCGTACTCGACGACGAATGTGGCTTCGGGGCTCCAGGAGAGGGCCACCTGGTCCCCTGGCTTGTAGCCGCCGGCCCCCGGGTCGGCGTTCTGCACGTAGACGGTGAGCGAGCCTGCCTTCGTCTTGACCACGTATTGGGTCGAGACGCCGATGTAGCTTCGTTCGGCGATCTCGCCGGCGAGCGAATTCCCCTCGCTTGCTCCGAGACGGATCTTTTCCGGGCGGATGCCGATGGCAACGCGACCTTTCCGGCCGGAAGCTGTGGGCGCGCGGACGACAGTCCCATCCTTCAGCCTCACCACGCCGTCCCCGTCGGCGGTGCCCTCGAGCATGTTCGAGACGCCGAGGAAGCGGGCGACGAAGGCCGTGCGAGGGTGCTCGTAGAGGTCCGTCGGCGTCCCCAGCTGCTCGATGTGTCCGGCGTTCATCACCGCGATCGTGTCCGCCATCGTCATCGCCTCTTCCTGGTCGTGCGTGACGTGGACAAAGGTGATGCCGAGGTCATGCTGCAGGCCTTTGATGAAGAGCTGCATCTCCTTGCGGAGCTTCAGGTCGAGCGCCCCGAGCGGCTCGTCGAGCAGGAGTACCTGCGGGCTGTTGACGAGGGCGCGGGCAAGCGCCACCCGCTGCTGCTGCCCCCCCGAGAGCTGCTGCGGCTTGCGTCGTTCGAACCCGCCGAGCTGGACGAGCT
>JBBDMP010000136.1:0-3322 GCA_040878265.1 Gaiellales bacterium
TCCTTCCCTTCTCCGACGAGCGTGTCGTCCGCGCCGTGGCGACATGCCCGGTTCCTGTGGTCTCCGCGGTGGGCCACGAGCAGGACACTCCGCTCTGCGACCTTGCCGCCGACGCGCGCGCCTCGACCCCGACCGCCGCGGCCCGCCTAGTTGTGCCCGACGAAGCGGAGCTCCGAGAGCGCCTGCAGAGCCTCAAGGCTGCACTGGCCCGAGCGCCGCTGCTTCTTGTCGAGCGCAAGCGGGCGGGCCTCGAGGGAATAGCCGGACGACTCCGTGCGTTGTCTCCAAAAGCAACACTCCGGCGAGGATATGCCATTGTCCGGACGGACAACGGCATCGTCCGCTCGGCGTCTACATTGGAACGGGACAAGCGGGTCAACGTCGAGCTGGCCGAGGGCGCCTTCGGCGCACGCGTCGAAGAGATCGGCGAATGAGCGCCGAGCCGACCTTCGAGGAGGCGCGCAAAGAGCTCGAGCGCATCGTCGCCCAGCTCGAGAGCGGCCGCGCCGACCTAGAGCAAGCCGAGGCGCTCTGGCAACGGGGCGAGGAGCTCTACCGCATCTGCCTCGCGAAGCTCGACTCGGCGCAGGGAAAGATCGAGGAGCTCGGCCGCGGCGCCGAGGCAGTCAGGCCCGACGGGGCCTGACGACGAGCACTTCCTCGTAGAACTCGCCGTTTCGCCGGCCCGTCCGCCGGTTGACGTGGCGTACCAGTCGCTGTTCTAGCCGAAGGCCGGCCTCCGCAAGGATTCCGTCGAAGAGCCCGCGACGGTCGTTCACGACGACCACGATCCGCCCGCCGGGCCGCAGCCCCGCGGCCGCGCGCGCAAGCACCGCGGCCACGTCCTCGCAGTAACCCTTCACGCCCCGGCCGATCTCGTCCGCGTCCCGGCGCTCCAGTCCCAGGAGCTCGTACGCGTAGGCGTGCTGCTCGTGGTAGTCGATCAGCCCCGGATAGGGCGGCGACGTGATCACGAGGTCGGCGGGCTCGGGAGGATCGAGCTCGCGTGAGTCACCGTGGAGGACGGTCACAGGCACGTCGGTTCGCGCATCGGCGAACTCATGCACCCGCGAGACGGCGTCGCGCACATAGCGGCGCAGGAACTTCTCCGCCTCGCCGACGGGCCGGCAGACGCGACGATGCTTGTGGCAGAAGTACTCGCCCACGACGGGCTCCGCTGGAAAGTCCAGATCGTCGTGCCGGGTCAGTCGGGCAGAGCGGGCCGCGCGCGAGACGACGACGCGCCAAAGCTCCGGGTAGGCCGTTTCCGAAATCCGCTCCCGGAAGGCCAGCAGCTCCGCCAGCGACCGGGGCGCAAACCAGCGGCGGAGAAACTCCGACCCGTCCGCCGACGACTCGCCGCTCGAGCGCGTCGACAGGTGCACGACGTCGCCGAGCAGGAGGTGTGGCTCGTACTGCGCGGTCTTGGCCCGCATGAGGAGGCAGTTGAACGCCGAGACGTCACAGCCGGCCGCGACCGCGCCGAAGGCGTTTGCCTCCACGAGAGTCGTGCCGGAGCCGGCGAACGGGTCCCACACGGAGCACCCAGGCGTTCCGTACCGCCCGAGGAACACCTCGACGAGCTGGGGCACGAACTTGCCCAGATACGGATGGAGACGATGGACATGCTTGGTGCGCTCCCGCTCCGGAAGGGCCTCTTCGGACCAGGAGAGCTCGAGGTCGATCTCCTCGTAGAGTTGCTCTTGGGTGCGTGCCACGGAGAGCGGGTTTCGACGCTCAAGATGAGGTCCCTTCGCCCGCGCCGAGGTTTTCGCCAGGGCAGGGAGGTCCCTTCCCGGTCGCCCGGTTACGTTTCTAAGTCCGGGCGAAGAGCCTCGGCGAGGTCACCCTCCGGCTGGGCGATCTCGGTTACCCGTGTCAGGGCCGGTACGGCACCGTGTACATCGACCTGCACGTCGCCGGTTTCGTTGGCCTCGTAAAAGACCGCGATGTGAGCACCGCTAGTCGCATGGTGATCACACACGAAGGCCTGAGTGTTCGGCGCCCAGATGGCACTTGTGTTGGGCCTCCGCAGACGAACACCAAGATTGTTCCTCGCATCTCTTGCACAACCCGGAACGATGCAGTCGGCCAATGGGCTCCAATCGTTGGCGCAGCTTTGCAGCAGCTGTCTCAAGCGGGACTCTATGTCCACTCCTATGTCACTGCAAGGAGGCCGCGGCCGGGCTAGTGAGCGATTCGGTCCTCCGGTTATCATCCCGCGCGATGCCGACCGCGCCGCTCGAAGCGCTCAGGAAGGTCCCACTCTTCCAGGAGCTCGACGACGACGACCTCGAGCGCCTCTCACGCCAGATGAAGGAGCGCACCTTCCCCGAGGGCGCGGCCGTCACGACCGAGGGCGACACGGGCGCAGGGTTCTTCGTCATCGCCGAGGGAAACGCGACCGTAAGCGTCGGCGGTGAGCCGAAGACGACCCTCGGGCCGGGCGACTACTTCGGCGAGATCGCCCTCATCGACGAGGGCGTCCGCTCGGCGTCGATCACGGCCGCGACCGACCTCCGCTGCTACGGGCTCACGCCCTGGGAGTTCCGGCCCTTCGTCGAGGAGCACCCGCAGGTCGCGTGGAAGCTCCTGAAGACGCTCGCCGGGCTGCTTCGAACAGCTCAGGGCGGGTAAGTACCTCCCAAAGAGGAAGGAGGTTCGTCATGGGTTGGCTCGACAACCTCTGGCGCCGGCGCCAGGGCCGCACGACCGAGACCCCGCGTGACACCGCGGACGTGCGGGCCGAGGACGAAGAGCGCAAGAAGAAGAAGGCCGAGGCAGACATCCTCGAGGAGCGGGCGCACGAGATCCGCACCGAGGAGGTTCTGCGCGAGGCCCGCAGGCCCCCCGGAACGGGTTAACCCGCGATCGAGCGGCCGAGTTCCTCGCCGAGCGCAACGAGATCCTCGCGCGCGCGCTCAGGGTCGCCGCTGAGCTCGTAGCTCTCCGCGCCCGGAAGCGGCTCCTCCACCCGCCCGCCGAAGACCGCGCAGCGAACGCCTTCCTCCGCGCAAAGCCGAACGACCGCGCCGGCCACCTTCCCCTCAGCCGAGGTGTGGTCGACTGTCCCCTCGCCCGTGACCGCGAGGGCGGCGCCACGCAGGCGCTCCCGCAGGCCTACCGCGGTGAGGACGAACTCGGCGCCCGGAACGAGCTCGGCTCCGAGAGCAGCGAGTGCTGCACCGAGCCCGCCGGCTGCACCGGCCCCCGGTAGCTCCGCGTACGGCCCCAGCTCGTCTATCCCAGCCAGGCGGCGCTCGAGCTCCCCCACCTGATCGGGCGTGGCGCCCTTCTGCCCCGCGAAGACCCGCGCGGCGTC
>JBBDMP010000137.1:0-17894 GCA_040878265.1 Gaiellales bacterium
GGCGCGCTCGACCTCAGCCCGTCTCCAAACTGGCCTTAGAGGAGCGGCCGCGGCCCCAGATAGCGAGGCCCGCCAGGAGGAGCAGTGCCTCCACGAGCGTGATGGCGATCCGGTTCAGCAGGGTGACCCCCAGCGCCGCGCCCTCGACCGTGACGGCAAGAAGGAGCCCGTACATCGAGGCCTCGCGGACGCCCAGGCCGGAGGGCGCGATGATGGACAGCACCGCGACGATGGCTCCCACCGCGGCAGTCCCGCCCAGGAAGGGAATGGTCTCGAGGTCTGGCGAGGCGCCGACCGCGCGGAGGAGAAAGAACAGCGCGGCGCCGCCGACCAGCCAGGTCCCCGCGTAGAAGATAAGCAGCCCGAACAAGGTCGCCCAGCCCAAGGGCGGGGGCTCCGCCCCGCCGAACCGGCGAAAGACGATCCGCGCAAGCGCCCCGAAGATCCGCGGGTGTATGAGGAGAGCGACGGTCACGGCAAACGCAATGAGCGGGAGCAGCGGTGCGTCCACCGACTCCACCCAGGCCAGCCCGACGACGAAGACGAGCACGCCGGCGACGGCCGAGAGGCCGGCTTCGAGTAGGATCGAGGAGAGGACGACCGAGGTGTTGACCACGCCGCCGACGCGCCGGAGCCACAGGATGCGGGCAAGAGGCGTCCACACGGTCCCCGGGACGTACTTCGCCAGCATCGAGGCCATCTCGGCCTGGAGCGCGATCCCGTAGCCGATCCGGATCCCCATCGCGGCGAGGATCCATTGCCACCCGACGACGAACAGCAGGTAGTAGGCCGTGAGCGCAGCCAGCGAGAGCCCGAGGTCGCCGAGGTCGGCCTCGCGCAGACGCGGCCAGGCGTCCCCCCAGGAGTCCCGCACCGCGTAGACGAGGAAGCCGACGACGGCGGCGAGGAGCACAAGCTGCAGCGCAATCAGAACCCGGCGCCGCCGAAGGAAGGTCAGCCTTACAGGAGCTCCCCGAGCCGCCTGATGCCCTCGTCGATCTCGTCCTTCTGCGCGCTCGAGAAGGAAAGGCGCAGGTGCTGCGAGCCGGAACCGTCGGGGAAGAAGGGCGGCCCGGGAACGACGGCAACGCCGGCCGCGAGCGCCCGCTCCGCGAGCTCCACGGTGTCAGCTTTCACGGTGAGCCAGGTGAAAAAGCCGCCCTGCGGCTTCGTCCAGGTGGCCTTCCCCGCCAGGTGGCGCTCGAGCGCCGCGAGCAGCGTCTCGCAGCGGGAGCGGTAGAGCTCCCGGGACCGCGCCAGCTGCTCGTCAAGGTGCCCGCGCCGGCCGTACTCCTCGAGCAGGCGCTGCCCGAGCGCGCCGGCGCACTGGTCGGTGTTCTGCTTCGCCCAGACGAGCTTGGGGACGATCTCGGCCGGGCCCACCGCCCAGCCGAGGCGCACTCCTGGGAAGAGAGTCTTCGAGAAAGTGCCCGCCTGGAGGACGACGTCGGGAGCGAGCGACCACAAGCTCGGCGGCCGGTCCTCGCGAAAGGAGAGCTCGCGATAGGCGACATCCTCGACAACGAGGAAGCCGTGGCGCCGCGCGAGCTGGACAAGGGCCTCCCTGCGCTCGGGCGAGAGGCTGACTCCCGCCGGATTCTGGTGGTCCGGAATCGTGTACAGGAGCTTCGGCGACAGGCCGCCCGCGAGAGCTCGCTCGAGCTCGTCGACGCGGAGCCCGTCGTCGTCGAGCGGGATGCCCACGACCTCGGCCTCGAAGCTCTGGAAGGCCATCACGGCGCCGAGGTAGGTCGGCGCCTCCACCGCGACCGTGTCGCCGCGGTCGACGAAGACCTTGCCGACGAGCTCGAGCGCCTCGATCGCGCCGCTCGTGAGGAGGAGCTCGTCCTCGGCCGGCCGGCGCCCCTCGAGCCGCTCGAGCCGCCCGGCGACGAAGTCACGCGGCCCCGGTAGGCCTGCCGTGGGCGAGTACTGGAACGGCGACGGGTCGCCAGTCTCGACGAGCTCTCTGAGGATGTCGGCCACAGCCCGACCGGGGAACGTGGCTGGGTCGGGCAGTCCGCCGGCGAACGAGATGACGTCCTTCGCGCCCGCGAGCGCGAGGATGGCGATGAGCCCCTCCCCCGCCCCAGCGCGCGTGCGCTGGGCAAAGTACCTCTCCCAGCGCCGGGTTTCCTGGTCGACGGCCATCTAGCGGATTATGCAGCGGCGCGCCAGCCGACAGGAGACGCGGCCGTGCCCTCTTCCGGGAGGAATCGCCGGCGCTCCGCAGACGTGAGCGTGCGGCCGCTGCGGGCGAGACGGCGCTCAGCGAGCGCGACGAGGGCGTCGAGCCGCCCGCAGATGTCGCACCGGTAGGTCCTCAGAGTGCGGTCGTCCGCCGCGGTCACGACGCGATGTCCGCCCGGGGTAAAGAAGGCGCTCCGGACTCGTCCTTCGTGCCCGCGGAGGTAAAAGACGAGCTCGCCGCTGGCAACCTCCCACAGAGCGGCGCTGACCGGCCCAGCCGTCACGACCCAGCGGCCGTCGTCGCTGAAGGAGGCATCGTTCACGGGCCCAAAGTGACCCCGCAGCACGCGGAGGGGCCGCCCGCTGGACGCATCCCAGATTCGCGCGTCGTGGTCGGCGCTCGCCGTCAGGACGAAGCGCCCGTTCGGGCTGAAGGACGCAGCAGTGACCGAGCTTCGGTGGCCTTCGAGTTCCCGCAGGAGCTGACCGCCAACACTCCAGATCCGAGCGATCCGGTCGGCCGAAGCCGTCACGACGCGCCCGCCGCTCCGGTCGAACTCGGCATCGAGCACAGCGTCCCCGTGCGGGCCGAGCGTGCGAACCAGTGTTCCGTCCAACCGCCATATCCGCGCCAGACCGTCCACCGCGCCAGCGAGGACGGAACGCCCTGAAGGTGCCAGAGTGGCAGCCGAGACGTGGGCCGGCTGGAGGAGCGTCTGGACGCTCCCGGAGGGGGGCCGCCACATGAGCACGCGCCGCCCCACGCCGGCGACGACTCGCTCATCGCGCCCGAAAGCGACGGTCTCGACATCCTCGCGCCGCCGGAGTGAGCCTTGCTGGCTGCCGTCCCGGCGTAAGAAGAGGATGCGATTCCCGACGGCCGCAGCGAAATGTCCGTCTCGACCGGCGGCCGCATCGCCGATGGGCTCCGCGAAACGGCGGACGAGGCTCAGCCGTGGCTCGCCACGGGCGTCCCAGAGTCGGGCGGTCCCGTCCTGGCTCGCCGTCACCACGACGTCTCCGGCTGCGGCGGGAAAGACGCTTTCCACCGTGCCCTGATGGCCCCGCAGGACCGCGAGTGGGCGGCCGGTGGCTGCGTCCCAGATCCGAGCGGTCCGGTCAGGGCCAGCCGTCACGAGCAAGTCCCCGTCCTGCGAGAACGCCACCGAGGTCACGAAGTTCGCATGGCCGATCATGCGGGAGACGACTCGGCCGCTGTGTGCGTCCCAGACTTGGGCTACCCCACCACCCGTGCCCGCGGCAACGCGGTCGCTCGCGGCGCTGAAAGCGAGTGTCCGGATGCTTCCGATGGCAGACGGGACCCTTCGAATCAACCGGCCGCCGACGGTCCAAATCCGGATCATCCTCTGGCCCTCGCCGTCCGCCTCGCGATCGCCGGTTGCGACGACCGAGCCATCGGCGTTGACGGCGACGCTCCTTGGGACTCTGTCTAGCGCAAAGGATCCGGCGAGCCGTCCCACCGGCAGCTCAAAGATGCGGACGCGGGCATCGGTTGCTGCGGTGACAAGAAACCGGCCGTTTGGGCCGAGCCCTGTCGAAGAGGCACGTTGCGGGTGGATGAACGTGGCGACATTTCTGCCCGTATCCGTGCGGATGAGACGCACGGAACCTCGCGGGCCCACGGTTAGAACCAGGTCACCGTCCGGTGTGAACGATGCAGTTCGGACCGGACCACCGAGCGTGGACGAGCGAATCACGTCTCGCGTTCGACGATTCATCGTCGTGAGGGCGCCGTCCTCGCCTAGTGCGACGACGCTGGAGCCATCGGGCAGGAGCGTCGCGCCCAGGAGATCCGCAGAGCCCGACGGTCGCAGGACCGAGCGCACGCGCGATTCGATCAACGCGCGTCGGAGAGCGTCCTCGACTCGCGGAGATGGCTCGAGGCGGGCAGCCTCGAGTGCCAGCGTGAGGCTGAGCTCAGGATCGACGGTGAGTTGCGAGAAGGCCGTCGCCGCGAGCTCACGGGCCTGCGCAGCTACAGCCCGTTCGTCCGCTCGCGCTCGTTCTCTCAGGGCGAACACGGTGACGACCGTCAGCGCCAGAAGCGCGACGAGGGACGCAGTCGCGATTGCGACGAGCCGGCGATGCCGCGCTCGAGCAGCAAGTCGCTCCAGCACGAGCTGGCGCCTAGCCTCGTGCCTCGTGCGCCAGGCAAGGACGGCCTCGGCAAGCACGTCGTGGTAGATCTCATATCGTCCCCCGTCACGGCCGTTGCCGAGCGGTCGCAGGATGCGGTCGCCCGCGAGCGATCGGACAACGCGCTCGACATCGTCCTCTCCCGCAGCCGCGTATGTCGCGAGATCACCGAGATCGTGGGCGATCTTCATTCCTGAAGGTGTCACGAGGTGGTCGAACATCGAAGCCGCGAGTTCTTGTTCGCCGGGACTAAGCGCGCGCATAGCCTGGTCGAGGTGCTCTTCGATGACTTGCTGGGCCCCGCCGAGCTCCTCCAGAGTCGCCAGGCGCAGCGTCCGTGACCCGGCGTTCTGTTCCACCTCGAAGACACGCTGCAGTACGAGCTGGAGATAAGGCGCCTCGACCCGTCCCAGCTTCTCGCGCGCTTCTACGGCTCCGCGCCCGGCGAGTCCCGGCTCGATCCTTCCCGCGGTGACCTGGTCCAGGACCGCCTCGACGAATTCCGCCTCCGCCGCGAAAGGAACGTCGTCGTCGCCAAGCTCGTTCCACCGCTCTAGGGGCCCCAGAATGGCCGCTCGGCCGGAGCGGCGGTCGAGATGCTGGAGCCGAAGCGAGTTCCCAAACAGGTTCGGAAGACGACGCTTGAGGACGTCCAACTTCGCCAGCTCGTCCTCGCGGACGGAAAGGAGAACGCTAACCCTCAGCGCTCCGTTTCCGACGATCTCCGCCAGCTCATCGGCGAGCGTGCCGGGCTCGGTCGTCTCGCCGTGATAGAGGAAGTACTCCTCGAGCTGGTCGAGGATCAGGTAGAGCTCGCCGTCGATCGCCTCGGTTACGTCCGAGAGGAAGTCGGCCAGCGAGGTGCTCTCGGCAGACTCGAAAGGCGTTTCGCCGACCAGCCGACGCGCTTCGCTCGCCACGGCCAGGCGCAGGTCTGCGACGGGATCCCCGCCCCACGAGCCGAAGACGATCACGGCGACCTCGGGATCAGCGTCTCCCCGCACGCCCGCGCGAATGTGATGGGCGACGCCGGCGCTCAGCACCGAGCTCTTTCCAACCCCACTGACTCCGTAGAGCACTGTCAGAGGCGCGGCCGCCAGGTTGGCGATGATCAAGTCTCGCTCTCGCTCTCGCCCGAAGAAGAAAAAAGCATCGAGGTCGGTGTCATCGAAAGGGGCGAGGCCCTTGTAGGGCCCGGCCGCGAGCTCCTCGCTCGGAAAGGTAGATCTGGCCTTCATAGCGGCCCCTCGAGCGCAAGCTCGACTGCGCGCGCCCTGAGTCGTTCGACGTATTCCTCCAGTGGAAGCTCGAAGATGTCGATGCCGGACTGCCTCCAAAGCTCGCGCTCGATCGCGTCCGGGTGGGGTGCCACCGCCCAGGATCGATATGCCACCTTCTCGTGCCGCCACACGCGATGGAGGAAAACCCTCAAGTACCAGTCCGTGAAGCGATAGCCAAGGAAGAGGAAGTGGCTTCGATGCAGCCGAGCCGCGAGCGTGACCGGCAGCACACTCGAGACGTCGGTCGCAGCGAGGTAGTCAATGTAATCGTCTTCCATCGCCGCGAAACTGTCCCGCTCGCGAGCGTGACTGCGGTCCACATGCCCGTGGATCTTGAGAATGACCGTCCGACGGTCAGGGATCACATCGGTATAGGCATTCGGGACATCGATCACGGTCGACGACCCGTTGGAAGTCGAATGCAGAAATTTTCCCCGCTCGCGGCCGAAGGCGATGTACGAAACGACGTCGTACTCGTGGCCCTCATCCGCGAGCACTCTCTCGAGGGCGCAGTCGTAGCCGGACGTGACGACGACAGGGAAGGGACCGTCCCGCTCGCGCGCGAGACCGACCAAGGCGGCGAGAGAGCGGTGGACGGGGCCGGGCTCGTAGTCCCGGTCGAATAACTCGTGGAGCTCGTCGTAGAGCGGCCCCACACCCTTTGTTGCCGCGGCGAACTGCGCCACCCGTGGGAGCTCGATCGGATTGTCGGCCGGATAGCCGAACCGGCGGGCCAGATGAGCAGCGACCTCGTTGTCGTCCGGGAGATAGGCCGCTTCGTCCCAGGCGCGCTCGTCCGGCCGACCGCAGCGGTTCGCGACGCCGCCGAGGACAGGGACGAGCCGCCCGGCCAAGAACACGCTCAAGACCTCGTCGTAGTGGTCGCTCACGGGCGGGCCCGGAGCCCCGGGAGCGAGGTTCGCCTCCTGGCGCAGAATCGAGCGATAGAGCTGCTGAAGGGCGGGACCGGGTGAGATACCGAGCTCGTCCGCGAGCGCGCGCCTGGCGGCATGGTAGGTCTCCAGTGCCTCGGCCTGGCGCCCGGAGCGGTAGAGCGCGAGCATGAGCTGGCCGCGGAGTCGCTCTCGGGTGGGGTGAGCGCGGACCAGAGCCTCTAGCTCGCCGACAACGTCGTTGTGGCTGCCGAGCTCGAGATCGGCATCCATGAGCTCCTCCACCGTTCCGAGGCGCAGCTCCTCGAGCCGCTCGATTTCTGAGGCGGCGAACGCCTCGTACGCGAGATCGGCAAGCGCGGGCCCACGCCAGAGAGCGAGTGCTTCCCGAAGCATTCGCGCCCGTTCGCCGGGCTCGGCGCTCCGGGCCTCACCCACCAAACGTCTGAACAGGTCGACATCGAGCTGATCGGGCTCGAGTCGAATTCCATAGCCCGGCGCGCGGGTGAGGACGACGTCCGCGCCGAAGAGCTTCCGAAGCTGAGACACGAAGTTCTGGAGAGACGTCGCGGCGGTGCGCGGCGGGCGCTCGCCCCACAACGCGTCGATCAGGCGGTCGGTAGAGACCACCTCGCCGGCGTAGAGGAGGAGGAGCGCGAGGAGGGCCCGCTGCTTGGGGCCCCCAAGGGGAACGACTCCGTCTTCGTGGGATACCTCGAGGGGGCCGAGGATCCGGAACTCATGCACGGCCTCGTGTTCTACCACCCCGAGCCGCTTCTGAATAGCCCGCGTTAGCGCGCGATTGGCGCGGCGTGAGGGCCTCGTTGTGGGCCGGGCGGACGGTCGCCGCATGGCTACCGTCACCCGCATATCAGCTCGGGGCGGGCTCCCCGCCCCCGTCCTCACTCTGGCGCTCATCCTGGCGCTCCTCGCACCGTCGACGACCGCTGCCGGAACGCCTACGCCCGGCTCGCTCGTTCGCTTCCCGTACGCGTATGCCGATTCGTGGACGGGCTGGCCCGTCGCGCCACTCCACAAGCAGCACCCAGTACGCGGATCCTTTCTCGACCCGCGTGGGGGCTACCACTTCGGCATCGACATCAGCGTCGACGACTCGGCGCCCGAACAAGGCGCTCCGCCAGGGCGTACCCATCGCGTGTACGCCGTCGAGGGTGGCACCGCGTCATTCGTCCTTGACGCTCCACGCCGGTGCATGGGGCGCCGGCTTACCGTCGGTCACTTTGCGTATTGGCACGTCGACCCGGTTGTCGCTCCCGGTCAGCGGATCCGCCCGGGTCAGGTGGTCGGCTGGACGTGCCGGCATGCCTGGCACGTCCACCTTTCCGAATGGACTCGAATAGGCGGGCGGCTCGTGTGGGTCAATCCGCTCCATCAGGGCGGGAAGCTGCGTCCCTATGTCGATCAGGCTGCGCCCGTCGTCCACGAGGTGCGTTTCTTTGCGGGTCCGGCCCAGGTCACCGGGGATCGTTTGCGCGGGCGGGTCGACGTTCGCGCACGGATCAGCGATCCGCAGTCCTTCCGCGGGTGGATGACTGGCTCCCTCGCGCCGCTCTATGCGGACCACCACCCCTATGCCCTGTCCGTGCGGATAACCCGGCTCGCCGACGGACGGACATGGCTGAGGCGAGTCTTTCGCGCCGACGCCACGCTCAGCGCCGGAGTGCCGGCGCTCGGGACCCCTGTGCCGTACCGCCACCACTACGCGCCGACGACGTACGCCAACCTTCGGGCCGCGGTCTGTGTTTTCGAGAAGCCGCCTGACTGCACAGGGCAGTACTGGCTCCGTCTGTTCGCTAATAGGTCCGGCTTCACCTGGGACACCCGGGCCTTCCGTAACGGCCGCTACCGGCTCGCCGTAACGGCCGCCGACATCGTCGGAAACCGGACGACCGAGGCGGTCGAGGTCGCGATTCTCAACTAGCCCGACAGCCGCCTTAGCGCCCCGTTGGCGGGCGCTGAGAGGCTCGTTAGTACCCGGAACGACGGTAGCCGCATGGCTACCGTCACCCACATATCGGCACGGGGCGGGCTCTCCGCCCCCCTTCTCGTCTTTGCGCTTGCCGTCGCAATCGCGGGAATCAATACGCGGCCGGCTACGGCCGCTGGACACACCTACGGCTGGCCGGTCAAGCCTTTCAATGTGCAGCACCCCGTCCGCGGCTTCTTCGGCGACCCACGTATCGGCGGCAATCCGTTCGGCTCCGCCCGTCAGTTCCACTTCGGCGTCGATGTCTCGGCGCCTGACGGCACACCGGTCTTCGCAACCGCCTCCGGCGTCGTCTCGTTCCAGCCCCGTCATCCGGACGCAGTCGTCATCACGATGGGTTCCGGCGTTCAGTTCAGCTACTGGCACCTCGTTCCATCTGTCCGAAGCGGACAGGTAGTGCGTGCCTACGTGACCCGAATCGGCCGCATCGCGCGCGGCTGGGGCCATGTCCACTTCTCCGAGCGGCGCGGTGGCCGCTACGTGAACCCGCTTCGGCCGGGCGCGATGGGTCCGTTCGTCGACCGAACTCGGCCCTGGGTCCGCCTCGTGACCGCCGACCGGAACGACCGGCCCGTGCGTCTCGACACGCTGAGGGGAACGGTCGATCTCATCGCCGAGCCTTACGACGAGACTCCTCTTCCCATCGCGGAACCTTGGAACGACAAGCCTGTCATGCCCGTCGTCGTGCGTTGGCGGCTCGTCCGCCCCAACGGGTCAACCATGCCGTGGCGAAAGGTCGTGGATTTCCGCTGGACAATCCCGCCACCGTCCACGTTCTCGAGCGTCTACGCTCCCGGCACCGACCAGAACCGGCCCAACCGGCCCGGCCGGTACCGCATCTTCCTTGCGCGCGGCTGGAACAGCGCGGCACTCCCCGACGGGCGCTACCTGCTCGAGGTTGCAGCCTCCGATACCCGTGGGAACCGAACGCGCTTCAGGACTGAGATTCAGCTCGTGAACGGAAGGTGAGCTGACGACGCGAGCTAGTGGAGCCAACGGGGCTCGAACCCGTGACCTCCAGAGTGCCACTCTGGCGCTCTCCCAACTGAGCTATGGCCCCTTGCCGGCTCCCAGTGTAGCCGCGAGCTCGTACTGCTTCGCCTAGCGCGCGGCCGCGACTTCGACCAACGGCACGTCTCCCCACAGATCCTCGAGCCGGTAATACGCACGCGCCTCCGGTGTGAAGACGTGGAAGACGACGTCGAGGTAGTCGGCCAGGATCCAGCTGGCCTGCCCATTCCCTTGCGCGTGCTGCGGAATGAGCCGTTCCTCATGCTTGAGGCGCTCGCGCACCTCGTCGTAGATGGCCTTCGCCTGCCGGGGGTTCGCTCCCGTGCAGATGACGAAGTAATCGGTGTAGGAGCATGCCGGCCGCATGTCGAGAATCACAATGTCCCGGGCAAGTTTCTCCTGCGCGAGATCCGCGATGCGGCGGGCTTGTTCGAGTGGCGTCAGCTGGTCGTTTCTCCTCGTTCGCTCCGTGAAATCAGGGTATCAGCGGTAGAGGCCGAGGCGGTCGATGGCCGCGGCCACCGCGGGAGGGACGAGCTCATCGATCGGTTGCCCGTTCCGAACCCGGTTGCGGACTTGCGTCGAAGACACCGGAACCGCCGCGATCTCGAAGAGCTCGACCCGGTCCGATAGCCCGAGCTCGGCCAGCACCGGCTCGAGCCGTTCACGCGGAAAGCCGGGCCGGGTGGCGACAGCCAGCCGGACATGCTGGAGAACCTCGCGCGGCTCTTTCCAGGAGAGGAAGTCGGCGAACTCGTCCGCTCCGACCAGGAAGAGGGCATCGTCGTAGGCGCCGTCGCGGACCGAGTCGATCGTGAAGGCGTGGTCCTCCCGCCGAACTTCCGTCCCCGGCAAGTCGGCAAAGGCGGCGCGGGCGAGCTCGAGCCTGGCCTCGACATCCGTCTCGACCGGCTTGTGCCCAGGCGCGGCCGCGACGAGGACGAGCAACGGGTCGAGCTTGAACCGGTGCATCGCCGCGCGGGCGAGCTCCACGTGCCCATTGTGCGGAGGATCGAACGCGCCGCCGAAAAGGCCGGTCACTCGGCGACGAGCTCCTGGGGTGGGAGACCGGCGGCCCGAAGAGCTTCACGTGCCTCCTCCTCCGAGGCGGCTCCCGAGACCCGGTAACCCTCGTCGGTGCGGAGGATGCGAAACGGCCGCCGGCCCACTCGCGGTCGCGGGCGGTAGACGAGGAAGTCGGCCAACTCGCCCGGAGCAGGAGCTTCATCCGGCGCGCGCTCGGGCATCCGCTCGAAGAGCACCCGCTTGAGCTCGTCGATCCCGGCACCGGTCACCGCGGAAGTAGCGATGACCGCCAAAACCCGTGGATCGTCCAGCTGCACGCTCGGCGGTTCGGTCAGGAGGTCGATCTTGTTGAGGATGACGATCTGCGGTCGCTCGGCGAGCCCTGCCCCATACGCGGCGAGCTCGCGGTCGATCGCGCGGAAGCGCTCCTCGACGTCCTCGTGCGCCTCGATCACGTGCAGGAGGAGCCGAGCACGCTCGAGGTGGGCGAGGAACTCGTCGCCGAGCCCGACCCCCTCGCTTGCGCCCTCGAGCAGCCCCGGCACGTCGGCGACGGTGAGCTGGCGCCCATCCGCGCTCTCTACGGTTCCGAGGACGGGTGCGATCGTCGTGAACGGATACTCCGCCACCTTCGGCTTCGCGTTCGAGAGCCGCCGCAGGAGCGACGACTTGCCCGCGTTTGGGAAGCCGAGAAGAGCCGCGTCCGCGAGCAGCTTGAGGCGCAGCTCGACAGCACGCTCCTCGCCGGGAGCTCCCACCTCGGCGACTCGAGGCGCCTGCTGGACCGCCGTTGCAAAGCGGCGGTTGCCGGAGCCCCCCTGGCCGCCGTGCGCCAGAGGTGCCCGCGCGCCCGCGTGCGCGAGGTCCGCGAGCAAGCGTCCGTCCTCGTCGAACACCTGAGTCCCGACGGGAACTCGAAGCTCGACGGAGGCGCCGCTGGCGCCGTGACGGTTCGAGCCCTCGCCGTGGCGGCCACGCTCGCCGCTGAAGTGACGCTTCCGCTGAAAGAAGGCGAGATCGCGCAGGTCGGCGTCTGCCATGAGGACGACGTCGCCGCCCTCCCCGCCGTCGCCGCCGTCAGGCCCGCCCTTGGGGACGTACTTCTCGCGGCGAAAGCTGATCGAGCCGTCGCCGCCGCGACCGCCCTTGACCGTGATGCGGGCCCTGTCGTGAAACAGGGCTAAACGATGGTGATGAGGCGGCTGTCGCCGCTCGTCCGGAACGAGACCTTGCCGTCCCGCGTGGCGAAGATCGTGTGGTCGCGGCCGAGCCCGGTGCCCGGGCCCGAGCGGAAGCGCGTTCCGCGCTGGCGCACGACGATCATGCCGGCCTTGATCTCCTGGCCGTCGAAGATCTTGACGCCGAGTCGCTTGGATTCGGAGTCACGGCCGTTCTTCGACGAGCCCAGACCCTTCTTGTGGGCCATTAAGCCTTGGTCTCCTTCGTTGTCGTCTGCTTCGCTGCGGGCTTCTTCGCCGCGGTCGTGCGAGGCGCCTTGCCTATCGACTGGATCTCGATCCGCGAGAGCCTGCTGCGGTGGCCCTTGCGCAGGCGATAGCCGGTCCGGCGCTTGTGCTTCCCGACGATCACCTTCTTGCCGAGCAGGTGGGCTGTCACCTTGGCCGTGACCTCCTCGCCTTTCAGCCCACTTTCGCCGAACTTCGGCTCCCCGTCGCCTCCGAGCAGGAGGAGGTCCGGATGGAAGGTGTTGCCCTCGTCGTACGGGAGGCGGTCGACGAGCAGCCACTCGCCCTCGCGGACGCGGTACTGCTTGCCCCCCACCTTGATGATCGCGTAGCTGGTCATTCCGCTAAAGGAGCGGGCTTCTGGCCCGCTTCTGGGGCCGATTCTACCGTCTTCTTCTTGCGTCCGCGTCCGCCCCGCGAGCCGCGGCGCGTCTTCCGCTTCGGCTTCGCCTTCTCCTCGGAAGGAGCCTCCGCGGGCGTCTCCTCCTTCACCTCCGCCGTAGCCGTGGCGGTTGTGGCGGTCTCCGTCTTCTTCTTGCGCCCGCGGCCCCCGCGGCTACCGCGGCGTGTGCGCTTCCTGGGCTTCGGCTCCTCGGTCGCGCCGTCGACGGCCGGCGCCTGGGTCGGGCTCGGGGTCGGGGTCGGGGTCGGGGCCGAGCCGTCGGCGAGAACGGCGTAGGCGGCCGTGCGGGTCGCCCGCTCGATCCTGACTTTCACCTTCTCGCCGACGCGACTGCCGCCGCCTGTGACCGTGACGACATAGCCGTTCAGGCGCGCGATCGCGTCGCGCTCCTCGTGCTTGTGGGCCTCCAGGAGCTGGACCTCGAGCTCCTGGCCGGCCGAGACCGGGAAGGCGTCTGGATCGATGGCCGAGGCCTTGCCCTCCTTCAGAACGACGAAGTGCGAGGGAGTGACGCGCGGGCGCGTCTTGAAGGCGAAGTGGCGGCGGGTCTCGCGCTCGAGCTCCTCGAGGCGAGATGCCCCCGGGCCGATCAGGATTCCGGCGACCTCGGCGTTGAGCTCGACGAGGAACGCCTCGCTCTTCGAATCGGCGACCAGCCGGCGCAACTTGCGCTCGGCGTCGATCGCGTACGTCTCGCGCGAGATGACGACGCCGTCGCCTTCGCATGTGGGGCAGCGGTCGGTGAGGATCTCGCGCGGGCCGTCGGTGACGTTCTGCCGCGTCATCTCGACGAGGCCGAGCGGCGAGATCTCGACGACGTACGTCTTCGTCCGGTCGCGCTCGAGCTCGGTGTTGAGCGCGTCCTCCACGAGCTGTCGGTTCTTCGGATTCGCCATGTCGATGAAGTCGATGACGATGATCCCCCCGATGTCGCGGAGGCGGAGCTGGCGGACCACCTCCTTCACCGCCTCGAGGTTGTTCTTCGTGATCGTGTCCTCGAGCCTGGCGCCGCTCGACCTCCCGCGCGCGCCCACGAAGCGGCCCGTGTTGACGTCGATGACCGTGAAGGCCTCGGCGTAGTCGAAGATGAGGGAGCCGCCCGAGGGCAGATCGACGCGGCGATTGAGCGTGGAGCGGACGGCCTCGTCGACACCGGAGCGGATCATCAGCGGCTCTCCACCGTCGTAGAGCTCGACCTTCGCGGCGAGCTCGGGCGACGTCCGTTTCAGGTAGCCGACGATCCGGCGAAACGTGCGCTCGTGATCGATGATCACGCGCTCGAAGTCGCGGATGAAGAGATCGCGCACGATTCGAAGCGGCAGCTCGCTCTCCTGGTAGACGAGCGCGGGCGCCTCAGCACGGGCGCCACGGCCGCGAATCGTCGACCAGAGCTTCTGGAGCAGTGCGAGATCGCCCTCGAGCTCCTTCTTCGTCGCGCCCTCGGCCGCGGTACGCACGATGAGCCCGCCCTCTATGAGCTCGAGCTCCTTGCAGATGGCCTTCAGCCGTTCGCGTTCGGCGTCGTCGAGTCGGCGCGAGACACCGATCCCGTCGCCGAATGGGACGAAGACGAGAAAGCGGCCGGGGAGCGAGATCTCGGTCGTGAGGCGCGCGCCTTTCGTCCCCATCGGATCCTTGACCGCCTGGACGAGCACCTCCTGCCCGCGCTCGATCAGCTCCTGGATGCGGCGGTGCTGCCGCTTGCCCTCGAGCTCGGGAACGACGATCTCGTCGACGTAGAGGAACCCGTTCTTCTCGAGGCCGATCTCGACGAACGACGCCTCCATGCCCGGGAGGACGTTGTCGACGACACCCTTGTAGATGTTGCCGGCGATCGAGCGGCGACCCGGCCGCTCGAGGTAGACCTCGACGACCTGGCCGTCCTCGAGGACGGCGACACGCTGCTCACCGACGTCGACCGAGACCATGATCTCCTTGCGGACGTCGGGAAGGGCCGGCTTCTTCGCAGCCGCCGGCGCCCTTCGCTGCCGCGGCTTCGAGGCCGCCTTCTTCGGCGCCTCCTTCTTCGCCTCCGACGGCTTCGCAGCCGTCTCGACCTTTTTCTTTCGTCCGCGACCGCCCCGGGTTCCCCGGCGACGAGTGCCTGAACGCGGACGCGTTTCAGACTCGAGCTCGGGTACGACTTTCTTCGGCGCCTCGGGAGCGGCCGTCTTTACGGGCGCCTCCTCCGAGCGCTGCTCCTTGCGAAACCAACGCACTATTCAGTTCTCCTTTCGGTACGCACGCCTCCGAGCCCGGATTCGGGCGCGGTTGTGAGGCGGCGTAGGCCAGTTCAAAACTCATATGTCTTCTGGGCGCGAGGATCCCGCTTGCCCGATCCGGGCTCGGTTCTCCCTGCGCGTACGTTCTCAGAGTAGCAGTCGGCGCAGTCGCGACCGCTCAGGCGGCGGCCGGAAGATCAGCTTTCTTGCGCGCGACGGCCCGCAGGCGCTGCGAGAGGCGCGCCCACGCCCACGGCTCGATCTCCGGATAGCGCCCCGTTCCAATCTCCGCCCGGGTGGCTTCCAGATACTCGAACCACGCGTCGGCCTCCTCGATTGCGAGCGCCTCGTCCGGCGAGAGCTCTAGCTCGCTCATGCGGCGGAAGGCTAGGACCCGGACCGGACGGACCCGACCCTTTCGACGAGACCGCGTGTCCCACCGTGCTCAAAGTAAGCAATCGCCGCTTCGCCGAGGGCGCGTGTGGCCGCGTAAGCGATGCCACCCTTGACCGCCCAGCCCGCGACGGGCACGACTCCGAGCGCCTGCCGGGCAACCGCGCGGAAACCGAGCCCGGCACCGACGACGCCGAGGAGCTCGACCGCCCGCTCGCGGTCGATCTCCTCCCCGTAGGCGGCCGCGATGCGGAAGACCATGCGCACCTGATTCAGTGTCAGCACCGGGAAATCGGCCCCCGGGATGAAGATGGCGGCGCCGAGGATCCCGTTCTGGCGCGAGAAACGACGCACGATCGACTCGCAGACGGCCGGCCTCAGGACCGGAAGCTTCGCCGCGAGCGAGTAGCCCTTCTCGTCCGCCCGTTCGGCGATTCGCTCGGCGACGATATCGAGGGGGATCTCTGCGCCGGAAGGTACTCGGATGACGTCTGTGGCGAGCACGTAGGGAATGTCTGCGACCGCCCCTGCACCGGCGCCGACGAGGATGCAGATGGCGGCGACGTCCTTGCGGTCTGCGAGCCGGAAGACGTGCTCGTCCTCCTCGCTCGGGCGCTCGCCCTCGACGCACCAGAGGAGAAGCGCGGCGCCCTCGAGGTCGTACGGGCTCACATCTCGTCCCGACACGTCTCGGACTGCCTGCTCGTCCCCGTCCGCGACCAGCGCTTCCCGGAGCTTCCGGGCCGGCTCGGGGGCACCGCCGATGAGGAGCGGGCGGAAATCCTCCGCCGCAGCCTTGACTTCCTTGACGATCCCCCAGACCGCCCCTGGGTGGAGAGGGAGACGCGGCAAGGCTAGTGCCGGCCCGCGAGCCGGCCGCGCACGTGAATCGCCTGCAGCAACCCGATCAGGATCATCGACGTGATGAGCGAGCTACCGCCGAAGGAGACGAACGGCAGCGGGATGCCGGTGATCGGAGCGATCCCGATCGTCATGCCGACGTTGATGAACACCTGGAAGAGGAAGGCGAAGACGATCGCTCCCGCCACGGCCGCGGTATAGAGGGTGGGCGCAAGCGCGACGATCTTGATCCCCCGCCAGGCGATTAGCGCGTAGAGCAGGAGGAGGATGGAGGCGCCGAGGAATCCCCGCTGCTCGGCGAGCGAGGAGAAGATGAAGTCGGTCGAGTGCTCGGGAAGGTAGTTGAGGTTCGTCTGCGAAGCGCCTGCGACACCGCGTCCGTCGAGCCCGCCGGATCCGACTGCGGTGATCGACTGGTTCACGTTGTAGGTGGAGCCGCTCGGATCGATGTCCGGGTTGACGAAGCCGATCAGGCGGTCTCGCTGGTAAGGCTCGAGCACATCAAGCCCTGCGGCGGGAAGGAACCAGAGGATCGAGCCGGCGACGAGCCCGGTTACGGCCGTGAGCAGGCCGAGGTGGAGCCAGGGGGTCCCGGTGAAGAAGAGGATCGCCGCGACCGCGCCGCAGTAGATGAGCGCGGTGCCGAAGTCCGGCTCCCGGAAGACGAGCAGAATCGGCGGCAGCGCGAGCCCAACAGTCGCGAAGGTCGTCCGCCACTCTCCGAGCCTGCGGGCCCGCGAGGCGACGAACCCGGCGATGAAGAGGATGACGAGCACCTTGCTCAGCTCGGAGGGCTGGAAGCGGAACGAGCCGAACTCGATCCACCGCTTCGTGCCGCGCACGTCGTTCCCGACCGCGAGCACGACGACGAGCAGAACGAGGGCGAGGCCGTAGAAGACGCGTCCGAAGCGCCGGTACGCCTCCGGGTCGATCGCGGTCACCAGGGCGAGCGCGATCGCCCCGACACCGACATAGATCTCCTGGCGGAACACGAAGTAGCCCGGGTCGCCCGGGATATCCGTTCGCGTCACCGCCTCGAGCACCCAGAGACCGTAGGCGACGACGGCGCCGAGGCTTATGAGCAGCAAGTAGTCAAGGTGGCGTACAAAGGCGCCGACCTCGGAGCCGAGGTTCGCCCTGGCGGCGGCCGGAACGGCTCGGGTCGCCATCAGTCCGACTCCCTCCAGCTCGTCACGTAGGAGCCCGGCTCCACCCCGAAGTACTCCTCGAACACCCTGAGCGCGGCGGGTGCCGCGGCCGTGCCGCCGTGGCCGCCGTTCTCGATGAGAGCGCAGACGGCGAGCTTCGCCTTCGCGTACGGGCCCCAGCCGCACCACCAGGCCTGGTCGCGCAGCCCGGTATAGCCGGGCAGGCGCACGAACTTCTCCGCGGTCCCGGTCTTACCCGCGATCGGAATGGGGAAGCTTCCGAACACGCCGGTCGAGGTGCCGTAGGGCTCGTGCGCCGCGTCGTAGAGGGCTTCCTGGACGACGCGGAGATTCGTGGGGGTGAGGCCCACCTCCTTGGCGGGCTTCGGTTGATACGGCCGGAGGACGACGGGCGGCTCGCCCTCGTTCTGCGGCTCCTCCACCGCCTTGACGATGTGCGGCTCGACGAGCTCGCCGCCGTTGGCGAGCATCGCGTAGAAACGAGTCATCTGGAGCGGCGTGACGAGCAGATCGCCCTGGCCGATGGAGAGCTGGACCGAGTCGCCGCTCGTCCAGATCTTGTCGATTGGGAGACTGAAGTGACGCCGCCGCCAGGCCGGCGTCGGCACCAGCCCACGCTCTTCCGGACCGAGGTCGATGCCGGTCTTGCGTCCGAAGCCCATGTTCTTCGACCACTTCTGCAGGGGCGAGTCCTGCCGCTCGTAGAACTTCAGAGCAAGCTGGTAGAAGTACGTGTCGCACGAGTTCGCCAGAGCGACGCTGAGGTTCATCGGCTCGTTGGCGTACGGATTCCAGTTCATGAAGGTCTGGCCGTC
>JBBDMP010000138.1:0-17688 GCA_040878265.1 Gaiellales bacterium
CGGCCGAGTAGCCGGCGAGCGGCACGCGCGCGGAGAGCGCGACGAGCGTCCCGGCAAGAAGTGCAAACGCAACTCGGTGCGGCCAGCCGCGGCGCGCGTAGAGCCCGAAGGCGAGCGCGACCAACGGCACCGCGTAGAAGAAGTAGCGCTCCTGCACCCGGTTGGCTCCGCTCGCGGCGTAGACGGCGGCCTCGAACAGGACCGCGAGCGAGAAGAACGACGCGAGCGCTGCAAACGAAAGCTCCTCTGGCGAGCGCGGCCGCCAGAACGCGAGCACGAGCCCGAGCAGCGCGCCCGGAACGAGCACCCAGCCCGACACGTACGCGAGCAGCATGAGGTCGGAACCGAACCAGCGCGTCACCGACAACGCGCCGACGTCGAGGTCGAGGACGCCCTCGTAGTACCCCAGGGCCCGCCCGGGGCCGGCGGCCAGGAGGCCGACAAGCGGGATGAGAAAGAGACCGAGGGGAAGCAGCTGCTCGCGCACAGCCGCGCGCAAGCGCCGCTCCCGCAGGCCGACGACGACGAGCGCGGCGACGAAGCAGACGGGGAGGACCACGAACTGAACGCGCGCGAACGTCGCGAGGCCCGCGAAGACGACGAACCCGAGCTGGCGCTTCGGTGTCGGCTGGGCGAGGGCCAGCGTCCCAACCGCGATCGCCGTGACGGCGAGCGGGTACGCGACCGGCTCGGCGATCAGCCAGGAAGCGTAGAAGAGATCGGGGACGGCGACGGCGACAGCGGCGAGACCGAGCGCGAGCCCAGCCCCGAGCCCGAGCCGCCGCGCGAGGAAGAAGACTGGCACCGCGGCCAGCGACATGAGTAGCGCGCCGGTCGCCTGGACGAGCCGGTAAGAGACCTCGATGTCGTCGAAGAGCCAGGCCGGAGCTGTGACGATCGGCTGGAGGAGCGCCGGGAAGCTCGCCCCGACTCCGCGCACGAGCGGTCGCCCGGACTCGGCGATCGAGCGCCCAAGCTCCGCGTAGATGTACTCGTCCGGGAAGTAGACCGGGGTCGCCCGCAGCCAGCCGGCGGCCGTGCGGAGGAGAAAGCTTGCGGCGACGATTCCTCCAAGCACGGCTCCTGCTCCGGCCTCGAGGCGTGCGAATGCGAGCGCGGGCGCGCGGGCGACGCGCGCGGTGCGGGCAGCATCCTCCACGCCCCAACTATCGGCCTGCAGTCGGAGGGCTAAAGAGCTCGCTCCAAAATGAGAGCTGTGTCGCCGGAATCGCGCTGAGCGGCTCGAGCCGGCGTCCTCAGTCGCGCCCGTATCTCATTCGATACGAGCGCTCCCTGCGTCCTGGCCTCGCATCCGCCCATCGCACCCCGGCGACGAGCCCCATCCTGGAGCGAGCTCTAACCCTGAGGTTCGACGCGATCCTGCTCGTCGGCGCGCTTGAATGCGACGAAGAGCCGGCAGTGCGGGCACTTGAAGCCCTGGTAGCGGTCGGCCGACCCGCTCAGGAGCGGGGCCTCGAACGTCTTCTCGCAGTGCGGGCAGGCGACCTCGTAGGACGCCTCCGAATCGTTGGCCTGAGGCATCGCCGCAAGGATAGCGGCGGGCTCCTCCTCTACCGTTTCGCTGTGACCGTCCAAAGACGCACTGCGCTCGTCTCGGTGTTCGCGGCGCTGGCCCTGATCGGGCTCAAGGTCGCGGCGGGCCTCGAGGCGGGCAGCCTCGGGCTTCTCTCCGAGGCGGCGCACTCGGGCACGGACCTCGTGGCCGCGCTGCTCACGTTCTTTGCGGTGGGCGTCGCGGGGCGCCCTGCCGACCCGGGCCATCCCTACGGGCACGGCAAGGCTGAGCACCTCGCCGCCCTCGCCGAGGCCGCAATCCTCGTCGCGCTTTCCCTCTTCATCGCCGTGCTGGCCGTCATCCGGCTCGCGGAGGGTGGCGGCGACGTCGAGGCGACAGCCTTCGCGTTCGCGGCCGTGGGCATCGTGCTGGTGATCGACGCAAGCAGGACGCTCGTCTCCCTGCGCGCCGCTCGGCGGTTCCGGAGCCCCGCGTTCGCGACGAACGCACTCCACTTCGCCAGCGATTTCGCCGGCACGACCGCGGTACTCACGGGGCTCGTCCTTGCGCGCGGCGGCTACCCCGAGGCCGACGCCTTGGCCGCGCTTTTTGTCAGCGTCCTCGTCCTCACGGCTGCGGGCCGCCTCATGCGCCAGAACGTCGACGTCCTCATGGACCGCACGCCCGCGCGTGCGCACGAGGCCGCCCGCGAGGCGATCGAGAAGCTCGAGCCGCGGGTCGACCTGCGGCGACTGCGGATGCGCACCGCGGCCGGACGCCACTTCGCGGACGTCGTCATAGGGGTACCGCCCGCGGCCGGGATCGAGCAGGGGCATGCTGCAGCCAGCGCGGTCGAGGCCGCCGTCGAGCGAGCGCTCCCCGGAAGCGACGTCGTCGTTCACGTCGAGCCGGAGGAGGCGAGCGCGATCGGCGAGCGGGCGCACGCGGCCGCCCTGCGCATTCCGCGCGTCCGCGAGATCCACAACGTCGTCGTGCTCGAGGTCGGCGACCGCATCGAGGTCTCCCTGCACCTCAAGCTTCCGGGCAACCTGTCGCTCGCGGAAGCGCACGATGTTGCGAACGAGGTCGAGGCCGAGATCCTCGCGTCGGTCCCCGAGGTGGCTGCGGTCCGGACTCACCTCGAGCCGCTCGAGGAAGCGGCGGCCGCGCGGCCGCTCCGCGCAGGCTCAGCGGAAGAGGACATACGGCGCATCGTCCGCGAGCTAACGGGATCGGAGCCGAGGGAGCTTCGTCTCGTCGAGAAGAAGGACGGCGTCGTCGCCTTCCTCGTCCTCGGCCTTTACCCAGACCGTTCGCTGACAGATGTGCACGCGCTCGCGAGCAAGGTGGAGGAGCGGCTCCGGCGCGAGTTCCCCGAGATCGCGGACGTCGTCGTGCACACGGAGCCGTAGCTAGGAAAACGCTTCGGGCATCAGCGGCGTTAGGCGGAGGGCGGAGCCGGGCTCCGCCCGGCCTGAGCCGCCGCCGCCCAGACGTTCAGTGGGGGAGAGAGGATTCGAACCTCTGAAGGCTGAGCCAACGGGTTTACAGCCCGTCCCCTTTGGCCACTCGGGAACTCCCCCGCCGGGCAAGCCATTGTAGCGAGCGAAACCGCATCCCTCGTTCGGTTTCAAGCGCCTTCTGAAGCCCGCCGATGAGCCCGGAACGCGCATGGATCTCGACGGCACCCTGGCAAAGCTGATCGAGCTCGGCGGAAGCGACGTCCATCTGAAGGTGAGCTCACCACCGATGGGACGGGTGGACGGCGAGCTCGTGCCCCTTGACGAACGCCTGCTCACGGAAGGCGACCTCGAGGCTGTGCTCACGCGCATTACCGAGCGCATCCCCGCCAAGAGGGAGCACTTCTTCGCGGCCGGGGACCTCGACACGGCCTACCTGGCCGAGGGTCTTGGGCGCTTCCGTGTGAACGCGTATCGCCAGCGCGGCTCGATCGCCTTCGCCTTCCGCTTCATTCCGCGCGAGATCCCGAGCTTCGAGCAGCTCGGCCTTCCGCCAGGCGTCCACCACCTGGCCGACGTGCACCGGGGCCTCGTGCTCGTCACCGGGGCGACCGGGTCCGGGAAGTCGACGACGCTCGCATCGATGATCAACTCGATCAACCGCTCGCGCAAGCATCACATCATCACGCTCGAGGACCCGATCGAGTTCGTGCACGACGACTGGGGCTGCATCGTCAGCCAGCGCGAGATCAGCCTCGACACCGAGTCGTACACCGAGGGACTTCGGCGCGTCCTGCGCCAGGACCCGGACGTGATCCTTATCGGCGAGCTCCGCGACGAGGAGTCGGCGCATTCCGCGCTCCAGGCGGCCGAGTCCGGCCACCTCGTCTTCTCGACGCTGCACACCCTCGATGCCGCCGAGACAGTCGCCCGTCTCATCGAGTTCTTTCCCGCGCAGAAGCAGCTGATGATCCGGCAGGTGCTTGCGGGCGTCCTCGCGGGCGTCATCAGCCAGCGCCTCTTGCCCAAGATCGGGGGCGGGCGCGTGGCCGCGGTCGAGGTGCTCGTGAACACCGCACGCATCGCGGATCTGATCCGCGAGCCGGAGAAGACCGACGGCATTACCGAGGCGCTCGAAGAGGGCTCGTTCCACCAGATGCAGAGCTTCTCCCAGCACCTCGTCCAGCTCGTGCTCGAAGAGCTCGTCGAGCTCGAGACGGCCGCTGCGGCGGCGACGAACCGGCACGACTTCGAGCTCGCGGTCCAGCAGGCTCTGAAGCGCAAGGACGCGGAGAAGCGCCAGGAGGAGCTGGCGGGAAACGAGGACAGCGGCACGAACGAGACGTCCGGCCCCGGGAGCGGTGAGGGGCTCGGACTGCGGGTCGCTTCGCCTGGCAAATGAGCCGCGCTCCACTCGTGTTCGTGGCCGCGCTCGGCCTCGCTATCGCCTGCGCGGGAGCTGCGCGGGCCCAGACCTTTGTGGTGGTGCCTACAGGCCCGGTGCACGTCCCGAGCTACGTGGAGCCGAACTCTCCAGGCTCGATCCGGGTGCCCAACCCGCTCTCCACGGCTCCAGCCCATCCCGCAGTCCTCTCGTATTCCGAGCTTCTCGAGCTCTGGCGCGAGGCGGGGTCTGCCTACGGAGTGCCGTGGCAGATCCTAGGCGCTATCAACAAGATCGAGTCGAACTTCGGGGGCAACATGGGTCCGAGCTCGGCCGGGGCACTCGGCTGGATGCAGTTCATCCCCTCCAGCTGGATGCGCTGGGGGATGGATGCAGACGGCGACGGCCTCGCTAATCCCTGGGACCCTCAGGACGCCGTGTACGCCGCCGCGCGCTATCTCGCCGCCGCCGGCGCGCACGAAGACCTCGAGCGCGCGATCTTCGCCTACAACCACGCCGACTGGTACGTCGAGGACGTGCTCGAGCTCGCAAGCCTTTTCGGCGGCGACTCGACGCCCGGGATCTTCGGACGGATAGGAGCCGGCCTCGCCTTCGGCGTCGACGACCTCCAGCAGCGCCTGGAAGAGGCCCGCGGAGCGGTTACTCGCGCTCAGAGCGCATTGCCCGAGCTCGAGCGGCGCCTGGAGGAGCTCGACTGGGACGAGCTCGAGCTCGAACAGAAGGCCGGCGATCCAGATCTTTCCAACGAGCGCTTTCACGATCTCGAAGAGCGCATCGCCGTGCTCGAGGGTGAGCGCGAGTCGGTGTACGCAAAGTTCGAACGACGGCGACAGGAGCTTGCCGAGGCAGTCGCGGGCCTCGAAGCGGTTCAGGCTGAAGCGAGCTCGGCTTTCAGCTCGCCGGAAAGCCTCGACGGCTACGTGTTCCCGGTCGGCGGCGGGCCGAAGCTCGTCTCGGTCGGCCACGAACACCACGACTATCCCGCCGCGGACATCGCGGCGCCCGAGGGCTCGCCGCTCTACGCCCTGGCCGCCGGGACGGTCGTGGAGACCTATCCCACGCCTCAGGGGCGTTGCGGAATTGGCTTCAAGCTACGGCTGGACAGCGGCCCCACCTACGTCTACTGCCACCTCTCCTACCTCGAGCCGGCGGTCACGCCGGGTGTCGCGCTGTCGGCCGGGGCACACGTCGGCCTCGTCGGCTCGACCGGGAACTCCACCGGCCCTCACCTGCACCTGGGACTCGTCCCCTCGGTCGCGTACCCGCAGGACGAGGCCTGGTTCCAGAGCTTCGCAGGTCGAGCGTTCAGCTGGCAGGACGCCCCCACATCGTTCCACGCGCGCGCGGCCGGCGCGCGCGCCGCTGGGCCAGTATTCACCGTGATCGAAGCTCCCGCCGAGGCGTCGTCGGTTCAGGTGGTCGCTTTCACCCCCTAAGGGACTTGACTTGCCCCTGAGAAGTGCCGATGGGAACAGCATGGCGGCCCGTCTCACCGTGCTCTTGCCTCGCCTTTTGGCGCTCGTCGTCATCTGGTTGCTGGGCTGGTCCACGTACACACTCGCGGCGGGTACACCCGCGCCCGAGTCGCAGACGGCCACCGCGCCCGCCAAGCCTGTCGAGCCGCCCAGGTTCCTCACCGTTCCCGACACCCGCGACAAGGCCTACGTGTTTGCGAAGGGCATCCTGCAGGACGCGGGTTTTGCCTGGCAGATCGACGGCAGCGTCCAGGGCTACGCCGCGAACGAGGTCGTCGGCCAGAAACCGGCTCCCGGTACCCGCGTGCTCGACAACGGCGAGCCCGAGGTCGCGCTCGTACTCCAGCGGAATTCGAAATACGGCGAGCGCGGGCTGCCCGAGAACGAGTCCCCTTACGGCGGCGAGAAGATCGTGCTCGCGAGCGAATACTGGAAGCAGCAGGCGGCGGACAAGAAGAACGAGCCGCAGGAGCCCGAGCAGCCCACGACAACCGCTCCCGCGACCCCGCCCGTTCCAGAGCCTGAGCAGGCCGAGTCGCGAAAGCCCGACTTCGTCGTTCCCGGCGCACCGGCCGAGCCCGCCGACGAGATGACGCTGCCCGCCCGGGCGCGGCAGCTGGAGGCCTACATGAAGGGGAAGCAGCCGACGGACGAAGTCGTCAACCACTGGCTCTATCAGCATTCGTGGATCGCCACGGGCGCGCTCTTCGGCTGGCAGGACGGAGCCCAGGCGCTCCGCATCCTCATCCGCGTGGACGAGAGCCTGCAGCGGCGCTGGGACATCGGCGCCCGCAGCGAGGCGAAAGCTCGACGCGCGCTCGCGGAGGTCAAGCGGAACCTCAAATGACGGCACGAGTCCTCAGTCGCCTCCGCGGCCAAGGCGGCTACTCGCTCATCGAGCTCGTCGCCGTGATGGCCATCTTCCTCATGATCGTCGGAGGCCTGACGACGCTGTTCACTTCGGGCGCGCGGGCCGAGGTTGACATGAACCGCCGCTTCGAGGCGCAGCAACATGCCCGGATGGCGATGGACAAGCTGCGCCGCGAGCTCCACTGCTCCAGCGGGATCACTGCGACGGACGGCTCCGCCCTGCCGACGAGCCCTGTCACGGCGATCCGCGTGACGCTGCCCTCGCACTGCCCGACCGCCGGGGGTGCCACGACCAACATCGTCTACGACACCGCCCAGGTCACGAGCGTGCGTTTCCAGGTCCGCCGCGCCGGCGTCGTGATCGCCGACTACATGACGAACGACGATGTCTTCACGTACACGGCGGAGTCGGCGGCGAGCCGCGCGCTCCTCCACGTTGACCTCCCGGTCAACCGCAACTCGAACGAGGGATGGAGGACATGGCGCCTCGTTGACGACATCGTCCTACGGAACACCCTTCGAGAGTAGGGGACGGCAACATGCGATTGCGGCGCTTCCTTCGTAGGCAGGACGGCATGACCCTCGTGATGGCCGTGGGCATCCTCGGGGTGCTCACGCTTACGGGCGGGACGCTCGTCTACTACTCGAGCACGAACGTGCGCTCGGCCGAATTCTCGACCGACAACGCGAGCGCCTACGACCTGGCCGAGGCCGGCATCAACGAGATGATGGCCGTCCTCTCGAAGCCGCAGAACAACGCGCTGAACAAGTACCTGCTGGGCTACGAGGACGGGGGCACGGTCGAGAAAACAGTGCACGATTACAACAGCGGCGCCGTCACCTGGTGGGGCATCCTCGACGAGACGACTGCGACGTGGACGCTCAATTCCGTCGGCACGATCAAGAATCCGACGGGGGCGATCGGGGACGTGACGCGCACGCTGTCGGCGAAGGTCCCGGTCACGCCGACGACGACGCAGCCGCTCAACAACCCGGCTTGGAACTACCTCTACGCCACGCAGGTGAGCGGCGGTGAGTGTGATCTCACGCTCGAGAACACCGTCGAGGTGAAGACGCGTCTTTATGTGGCGGGCAACCTCTGCCTCAAGAACTCGGCGAAGGTGCTCGGGAGCCCGAACGTCTCCGTCGTTGTCCACGGGTACACGAAGATGTTCAGCAGCCAGAACCAGATGGGTTCCTCCACGGATCCGGTCGCCGAGGCGCACATCGACGACGGCTGCAAGTGGTTCAACAACGCCTGGCACGATCCCTGCCTGAACGGAGCCGGCAGCTCCGGGTTCGACAACCTCTGGGCGAATCTCATCAGCTCGACGCCCCAGCCGCTGCCCCAGCCCGTCGCCAGCTGGGACGACTGGTACCTGAACGGCAGTCCCGGACCGTACTACCCTTGCGTGACGCAGAGCGGCACACCGCCGACCTTCGACAATGATCAGGGCTCGGCGCAGTCCCCGGACGTGACGAAGCGGAACAACAGCGTGGCGGGAACGTTCAACCTTACTCCCGCTACCTCGTACTCATGCACGACCGCGTCCGGGCAGCTTTCCTGGAACGCGTCGACCAAGGTGCTCACGGTGAGCGGAACGATCTTCATCGACGGGAGTGCCAAGATCGACAACGGCGTGACGAACCTCTACAGCGGCCAGGCTTCGATCTACCTTTCCGGCACCCTTCTGGTCAAGAACTCGAAGCTTTGCGGAGGGGTTGTGAGCGACAACTGCGACTTCGCGAGCTGGGATCCGAACACGGAATTGCTCACCTTCGTTACGAATGGGCAAAACGGTCAGGCCGATGTCCCCAGCGGCGTCGGTATCGAGATCAAGTCCAGCCAGTTCCAGGGCGCTTTGTACGCAACGTACAAGATCCAACTCGACACCACCTCGAAGGTGGACGGGCCGATGGTGGGCCAGACCATCGTCCTCGGCCAGTCGATCGACACTGACGATTTCCCGACGATCACCACGGTGCCGGCCGGGATGCCGGGCAACCCGGCTGTCTACGCGCAGCCGAACCCGCCCCAGCTCTACAGCGGCTAGCCCTTTCGACCGATAGCTGAGGGGTCATGAACACTGCCCTGGCCGCCGTCGTCTTTGCTCCTGCGCTGGCGCTCGGGAGCTTCCTGAACGTCGTCGCAGCGCGGCTGCCGGAGCGGCGTTCGCTCGTTCGTCCGCGGTCTGCCTGCGCTTCCTGCGGCCACGAGATTCGCTGGTACGACAACATCCCACTGGTCTCCTACGCCGTCCTCCGGGGCCGCTGCCGCGACTGCGGCGCAGCGATCGGCCTCCGCTATCCGGCTGTGGAGCTGGCCACGGGGGTCCTCGTCGCGGCGTGCTTCCTTCGCTTCGGCGCCAGCGGTCGCGCCGTCGTCGCGGGCCTCTTCTGTGCCGTGCTCGTCGTCCTCTCAGTCATTGACGTCGAGCGGAAGATCCTTCCCGACCTGATCGTCCTGCCCGCGACGGCGATCATCCTCGCGGCCCAGATCGCCCTCTTCCCCGACCGCGCGCTCGAATGGGTGCTCGCGGCCCTCTTCGCCTCGCTCTTCCTCTTCGCCGCCCTCCTTGCCTACCCCCAGGGAATGGGGATGGGGGACGTCAAGCTCGCGCTCCTGCTCGGCGCTGCGCTCGGCACGGCCGTCGCCGTCGGAATGATGCTCGGGATGCTGGCTGCCATGGTGGCGGCATTCGCCCTGTTCGCCCGGCACGGGATGCGGGCACGCAAGATGGCGATCCCGTTCGGCCCCTTCCTCGCCTTCGGCTCGATCGTCGCGCTCTTCGGCGGCGAGCCCCTGTTGGACGCGTATTTGGGCCTCTTTTAGCTCCCTGTCCCGGTAAGGGACTGGGCGTTCTCTGTCGATAACCCTTTTTGGTGGAATTCGACGATCTCCCCAACCTGCGGCGCGCCGGCGCGGACTCCGACCAGGGGTCAGAACCGACCCCCGAGAACCCACCGGGCGCCGGCATCGCGCCCAACGTCGTCGCGGAGCTCGTAGCCGACCTCCTCGAGACGACCGGCCTCGTCGCCCCGGACCGGCTCGCATCGGCCCGCTCGCGCGCCGGGGCCGCGGGCTCTCTGGCGGACGCGCTCCGCGACGAGAGCCTGGGCGCTCCACCGCCTGTAGAGGCGGCGGCCGGGCTGCGGCTCTCCCACTCGCACCTTCCAGCAATCGACCTCGCCTCGGAGGGCGTGCAGAAAGCCGCGGCCGAGTCGATCCCGAGCCACGTGCTCGAGCGCGCCCGGGCGGTCCCGTACAAGCTGGAGGATGATCGCCTCTACGTCGCCGTCGCCGACCCGACGAACGTCCATGCGCTCGACGAGCTGCGCATCGCGACGCGTTACACGCTCGAGATCGGGATTGCCCCGGAGGAGGACATCGACGTCGAGCTCCGCAAGCTCCAGCGGGCGACAGAGGCCTGGGAGCGGGCCGCCCTCGTCGAGGACGAGCTCGAGGAGGATTACTCCGAAAGCGACGACCTCGAGGCCGACGACGGCGTCTCGGACGCCCCGCTCGTCCGCCTCGTCAACTCGATCATCCTCCAGGCGGCAGAGGACGGAGCTTCCGACCTGCACTTCGACCCGCAAGAGGACGCCCTCGTCGTTCGCCTGCGTGTCGACGGCGTCCTCCACGAAGTGCAGCGCATCCCCAAGCGCCTCGCGGCCGGAGTGACGACCCGCCTGAAGGTGCTCGCGAAGCTCGACATCGCGGAGCGCCGCAAGCCGCAGGACGGGCGCATCTCGCTGAACGCGAAGTCGGCCGGCCGCATGCTCGATATCCGCCTGGCGGTCCTGCCCACGGTCGAGGGCGAGTCCATCGTCATGCGCCTCCTCGACAAGTCGAAGAAGGTTCCGACGCTCTCCGACCTCGGCATGTCGGACGCGATGCGGCTGCAGATGGAGGAGCTCATCCGCAAGCCGACGGGAGCGGTGCTCGTCACCGGGCCGACCGGCTCCGGTAAGTCGACGACGCTCTATGCGTCCCTGAGCGAGATCAATCGGCCCGAGGTGAACATCATCACGGTCGAGGACCCCGTCGAGTACCGGCTCGTCGGCGTCAACCAGGTGCAGATGAACCCCAAGGCCGGTCTCACGTTTGCGGTGTCGCTGCGCTCGATCCTCCGCTCCGACCCGGACATCATCATGGTCGGCGAGATCCGCGACGCCGAGACGGCGAAGATCTCCGTCGAGGCCGCCCTCACCGGCCACTTCGTCCTCTCCTCCCTGCACACGAACGATGCTCCGAGCGCGCTCACGCGCCTGAACGAGATGGGTGTCGAGCCCTTCCTGACCGGCTCGGCGGTGACCGCCGTGCTCGCCCAGCGCCTCGTCCGGAAGCTCTGCACGCACTGCTGCGAGATGTACATGGCCTCTCCGGAGGAGATGCGTGAGGCGCACTTCTCGGCCGAGCAGGCGGCCGCAGCGGACGGCGTTGGCCTCTATCGCAAGCGCGGCTGCCCGCGCTGCAACCAGACCGGCTACAAGGGCCGCATCGGCATCTATCAGCTGATGGTGATGAGCGAGGAGCTGTCCCGCCTCGCCGCCCAGCACGCGAGCCGAGAGGAGCTCGAGCGGTCCGCGATGGAGGCCGGCATGGGGAGTCTCTGGGACGACGGTTTGGCCAAGGTGACCTCGGGCCTTACGTCGCTCGAGGAGCTCGCCCGGGTCCTCGTCTAGTCGAGCTCGCAGCCGAGTTCGGAGAGAGCCTTGGTGGCTTCCCCCATGAAGACGTCGGCTTGCTCGCGCGAGTGGAAACGGTAGGGCCCGGGGCGCAGCGGATCGACGCGCATGCCGTCAACGGGGTAGACGTCGCACTCGATGATCCAGGCGCCGCCCTCGGCGAAGCACCGCATCGTGACGACCTCGCGGCCTTCCTTACGCGCGGTGTGGACCTCCGACCCCTCTGCGCCGAGCGCAGGCTCAGACGCGGTGCTCACCGGGCGATGAGGGCCGCTTCTTCGATCGTGTCGCGATCGGCGTAGCCGTCGAGACGGACGGCCACCCTTGGGCCGCGCGCGAAGACGAGGATGGCGGGCGCGTCGCGCACGTCGTAGCTCGTCGCGAGCGCAGCGGTCTTTCTGTCTCTGGTCACGTCGAGGGCGAGGAAACCGGCTCCGCCGGCCTGAGCGCCCGCTCTTGCCTCTCGGGTCTGGAGAGTGTCGTAGGAGGCGGCGGGCGTGTAGAAGAGGACGACGACGGCCTTGTCCTTGGCCAGCGCGCGCTCGAGGGGCGTCTTGGGCTTCGGCTGCACCGGCTGCACCGGCTGCGCGGCCTCGGTCGTGGTCGCAGTGCGGTTGGCGATGTTTGCGGCGACCGCGTCGGGATCCGCCGCAGTGGGCGGCTTACCGAAGGCAAACGCGCCGACGCCGAGCCCGAGCAAACCGAGCACGGCGATAGGGAGCACGACCTGAAGCCGCAACTGGGACGCCATACCTTTTCCTATCGGCAAATCCGCCCCTGCGCCTAAGCCCGTCGGAGGTGGGCGGCCGGGGCTTTAAACGAGAAAGGGCGCGTTCCCGCGCCCTTTCGCTGAGCCGTTGAGCCCGTTTTCTTAGCAGAGCCCGCTCGTGATGTCGGCCGTGGGGCCGCCCTTCTTGTACTGGGCCTGTCCAACCGTGGAATCGACGCAGTACGAGGCAGGGGTCTTGCGCACGATGCGGATGTTCTTGATGCCGGCGTCGTAGGACGACCGGAGCCTCGTGGCGGTCATGCCGGAGTACCCGGTCGCCGTGTGATCGGCGTAGTAGGCCTCGACACCGGGGATCGACGCGCGGACGTTCGCCTGAGCGGCCGAGTTCTCCGCGCGGCCTCGGAAGGTGAGGTAGGACGGGATCGCGATCGCGAGCAGGATCCCGATGATGATCACGACGACGAGAAGCTCGATCAAAGTGAAGCCCCTTTCGCTCCCGCTCGCCGCGATTCGCCGCTTGAGTCTGTCAATCATGAGCAAAGGTGCTCCTTTCGATCTTCTCGTGAGACTGCGAAGGGCGCGGTTTCCCGCGCCCTTCGCGATGCGGACCTTCGTCTAGCAGAGGCCCGACGTGATGTCTGCGGTCGGACCGCCCTTCTTGTACTGGGCCTGTCCAACAGTGGAGTCGACGCAGTACGAGGCAGGGGTCTTGCGCACGATGCGGATGTTCTTGATGCCCGCGTCGTAGGACGACCGGAGCCTCGTGGCCGTCATGCCCGAGTACCCGGTCGCCGTGTGATCGGCGTAGTAGGCCTCGACACCGGGGATCGACGCGCGGACGTTCGCCTGAGCGGCCGAGTTCTCCGCGCGGCTCCGGAAGCTGAGGTAGGACGGGATCGCGATAGCCAGCAGGATCCCGATGATGATGACCACGACGAGAAGCTCGATCAGGGTGAAACCCCCATCGGTCTTGCTTGTCGTGATCCGATTCTTGAGCCTTTCTATCATTAGCGGACTCCTCCTTCTCGGAGCTAGGGCGTGCAGTGGCTCAGCAGCGTGTATCGGCTCTAGCGGGTAGGCCTCAGTCCCCTCGATTGGGGGATCTTCCCGCTCCCCTTTAGGGATCCCGGCGCACTGCCGATAGCTCCGCGGAGGGAGCTTGGAACCCACTGCCGTCACCCCTGAGCCTGCCGCGGGCGCGCTCAACACCGTCGACGACCTGCTCGAGCGCATGGTCGCGCGCGGCGCTTCGGACCTGCACGTCGCCGTCGGGTCTAAGCCTGTCGTCCGCGTGAACGGAAAGCTCGAGCGGCTCGAGGAGTTTCCGGCGCTGACTCCCGACGACAGCCTCCGCCTGCTCTACCGGATGATGTCGACCGAGCAGCAGAAGCAGCTCGAGATCAAGCGTCAGCTCGACCTCTCGTACTCGATCCCGGGCCTGGCGCGCTTCCGCGTCAACATCTACTTCCAGCGCGAGAGCCTCGGGGCGGCTTTCCGCATGATTCCTTCGGAGATCAAGTCGCTGGAGTCGCTCGGCATGCCGGCGCAGCTGCACGACCTGGCGAAGAAGCCGCGCGGGCTCGTCCTCGTGACCGGGCCGACCGGCTCCGGTAAGTCGACGACGCTGGCGGCGGTCATCGACGAGATCAACCAAACCCGGTCGGAGCACATCATGACCATCGAGGATCCGATCGAGTTCCTGCACAGCCACAAGCGCTGCGTCGTGAACCAGCGGGAAATCGGCCCCGACGCAACGAGCTTCGCCGAGGCGCTTCGGGGGGCCCTGCGCCAGGACCCCGACGTGATCCTGCTCGGCGAGATGCGCGACCTCGAGACCATCTCGACCGCGCTGACGGCCGCCGAGACGGGCCACCTCGTCTTCGCCACCCTCCATACACAGGACGCGCCCTCGACGGTCGACCGCCTCATCGACGTCTTTCCAGCGGCACAGCAGGAACAGATTCGCGTGCAAATCGCGGCCACGCTCCAGGCGGTCGTGACCCAGACCCTCGTGCCCACGGTCGACGGCGTGGGCCGTGTTCCGGCCTGCGAGATCCTGCTTCCGGACGACGCTGTGCGGAATCTCATCCGCCAGGGGAAGGTCGAGCAGATCTACTCCGTCATGCAGACGAGCACGAGCCGCGGGATGCAGACGCTCGAGCAGTCGCTCTCAGAGCTCGTCATGCGGGGCGCCGTTTCTCAGGACATGGCCCTCTCGCGCTCGAGCCGGCCCGATCAGCTCCTCGGCCTCCTGCAGCGCAGCGGTTTTGCGGTCGGCGGCCTCCGGGCCGCAGGGGGGTAGTTCAATGTCCAAGCAAGTCGTCGGTCTCAAGATCGGGGCCTCGCAGCTGAGCGCCGCTCTCATCGAGCTGAACGGCTCGGCCAAGCTCCTTCAGATTGCGAGCGGGCCGATTCCACGCGGCATCGTCTCCGGCGGCGAGGTGCGCGATGTTCCCCAGCTCGCCAACGAGCTGAAGGCCTTTTTCAAGCAGCACCGGCTGCCGCGCCGGAGCGTGCGCGTCGGCGTCGCGAGCAACCGCATCGGCGTGCGCGCGATCGAGATCGCCGGGATCGATGATCCCAAGCAGCTCGCCAACGCTGTGCGCTTCCGCGCCCAGGAGGCTCTCCCCGTTCCGGTCGACCAGGCCGTCCTGGACTTCCAGGTGCTCGGCGAGACGAGGGAGGACGGCGAGCCGCCCAAGCACCGCGTGCTGCTCGTCGTCGCCTATCGTGATCTCGTCGCGGGCCTGGCGGAGGCGTGCAAGCTCGCCGGTGTGCGGCTGGTGGGAATCGACCTCGAGGCCTTTGCCCTCCTGCGCGCGCTCACGCCGCCCGAGCTCGACGCGCTCGGCGACGACCCGAGCGCGCTCGTGGCCGTCTCGATCGGAGCGGAGCGCTCCACGATGGCCGTCTCCGACGGCTCGACCTGCGAGTTCGCGCGCGTCATCGAGTGGGGCGGCACCTTGCTGACGGTGGAGCTCGCGCGGGCACTCGACGTCGAGTATCCCGAGGCGGAGCGTCTCAAGGGCCTCATCTCTCTCACCGGCGACGAGGCTCCGGAAGGCGTCCCGGCCGAGCGCGCCACACTCGCCCGCGAGACGCTTCGCTCGGGGATCCAGGTGTTCGCCCGCGAGCTCGTCTCCTCGCTCCAGTTCTACCAGAGCCAGCCCGACTCGCTTGGCATCCGCGAGGTCGTTCTCGCCGGTGGGACCGCTCAGCTCGGCGGTATCGCCGAGACGCTCGAGAGTCTCGTCGGGGTCAGCGTGCGGGTCGGCGACCCGCTCGTTGCGGTCGGCGTTCTCAAGAACCTCAAGGGCGGTCTTCCGGGACCGGCGCTCGCCGTTCCCATCGGCCTGGGGATGGGCGGTATCTGATGGATATGAAGCAGGAAATCCACCTCTCCGATCTCTTCCGCCGCAAGCCGAAGGATCCTGGAGAGAAGCCGCCGGAGACGGAGAAGCCGCCGAAGGCGGAAAAGCCTCCGAACCGCGCCCGCAAGGAAAAGCCTCCGAAGAAGGCCAAAGAGGGGAAGGAGGCCCCGGCTTTCCTCGCCAGGTCGGCTCCGCCTCTTCGCCAGGTGCCGCTCATGCGGCCCTTCAACCTCATGCCGAAGGACGTCGTGCGGCAGACCCGCGACACGCGGACGCTCGTGCCGTACGTCCTCGTTGCGCTCCTCGGCCTGCTCGTGTTTGCGGGGCTCGCAGCCCTCTTCCTGCGCGCGAGCTCGGACGTTACGACGAAGCAGAGCCAGGTGGACGAGCTCAGAACTGAGCTCGCGTCGCTCGAGGTTCCCGAGAAGGATCCGCTCTCCGGGCAGCGGACGGGCCTCTCGGCCGAGAAGACCGCCCGCACGAACGCGCTCGCCGGCACGCTGGGCGGCCGCGTTGCCTTCGACCGCCTCCTGCGTGAGATCGCGCTCGTCATCCCCGACGGGGTCGCCCTCATCCAGCTCTCCGCCCAGTCGCCGACCGCGACGGGCGCCGTGCCCGTGGCTGTACAGACCGCACAGCCCGGCTCGGGCCCGGTGCAGTCGTTCACGATCGTGGGGACGACGCGCCAGCACGAGATAGTCGCGCTCACGCTCGCCCGCCTCTCGGTCATTCCCGAGTTGAGCGCCGTCTCGCTTGTCAACTCGACGGAGGACCCGCGGTTGGGGATCGTCAACTTCACGATCAAGGCGTCGGTGCGCCAGGGAGAGCCGGCGTGAAAAAGAACATTCCGGTCGTCGCCGTCCTCGCGGTTGCCTTCCTGATCGTCGGGGCGGTCGGCTACTTCGCCCTCATCCGCCCCAAGAATGGCGAGGCGGCCCGGCTGCAGGAGCAGATCACCGAGCTCGACGCCAAGGTGACCGAGGCTCGCCTCGCCCAGCGGCAGCTGGACCAGGCGCCGGTGATCAAGGTCGCCGACCTGTTCGACCTCTCCAAGGCGATGCCGGACAAGGAGGACATGGCCGGGGTGATCCTCGAGCTGAACTCGGTCGCCGCCTCCACCGGCATCCGCTTCATCGCCATCACGCCCCAGGGGACGGCCGCGCGCGACGGTTACAAGGTGCAGCCGATCCAGCTCACCTTTCACGGCAACTACTTCGACCTGACCGATTTCCTCTTCCGCATGCGGAACCTCGTCACCGTGCGCGACGGCGTGCTCCGCGCCTCGGGACGCCTGTTCACGCTCGACAACATCGACTTCCACGAGTCGCCGATCAACGGTTTCCCCGAGATCGAGGCCGTCCTGGTCGTCTCCGCCTACGTCTTCGACACGGCGAGCACGGGGACCGGCGTCGTCACCGCGCCCGTCGCGCCGACCGACACCACGACCACCACCGCGACGACGACATCGGCCGACACGACGGCTGCGACGACGACCGCGCCTTCGACCCAGGCCCTCGGAGGGACGCCCTGATGGCACGCGTATCTCGAGAAGCGGCGCTGAGCCAGGCGAAGGCCGCCAAGCAGAAGAAGCTCCTCTTCCTGCTCGTCCCGATCTTCCTCGGGCTCGCCGTCTGGCAGGGCCCGAAGACGCTCAAGGCGCTCACGGGGGGCAACGCCGCCTCGGCTCCGCCGGCGGCGACACTTCCGGCTCCGACGACGCCGGCGGTGACCACTCCGGCCGCCCCGCTTCCCACCTCGGGCTCCGGCCTAAACGAGACCGACCCGGTGATCGACCCGCTCGAGGGCCAACTTGTCTCCTTCTCGAGCTTCGAGAGCAAGGATCCGTTCGCAGGTCTCGGCGACGACCCTGCCGGCACTACCACGACCTCCGACGCGGCGACGACCACGTCCGACGGCTCGGAGACCGACACGGCCGCGCGTGCCGTCATCGAGGTGAACGGGTCTTCCGAGGACGTAGTGGTCAACGACGATTTTCCCGCGAGCGACCCCGCCTTCCGTCTTATCTCGGTGAACGGCGAGACCGTGACGATCGGGCTCGTGAGCGGCTCGTTCTCGACCGGCACGGAGACGATCGAGATCGACGTCGGCGAGACCTTCATCCTCGTGAGCGAGACCGACGGGTCCCGCTACGTCATCCGGCTCGTCAGCGTC
>JBBDMP010000139.1:0-3196 GCA_040878265.1 Gaiellales bacterium
AACGGACGGCTCGCCCTCCGCGGCCGAAGCCGTCGAAATGGGACTCGAGCTCGCCAAGGAGCAGGGAGCGGACGTGACCTTCGTGCACGTCACGCCGCCGGACGAGTACATGCACACCGGCCGGCTGGGACCCGCGCAGCCGATCCCCCACAGCGAAGAGATCGACGAGTCCGAGACGGCGCTCAAGGCGGCCGCTGACGCCGCCGAGGAGGCGGGAATTTCCTACGCCGTGGAGCGGATCTCGGGCGACACGGTCGACACGATCGTGGGAATCGCGGACGCGGTCGAGGCCGATCTCATCGTGGTGGGCTCACGCGGTCGAGGCGCTCTCGCCAGTGCCCTGCTCGGAAGCGTTTCGAGCGGGGTTCTCAAGGAGGCGAAGCGGCCGGTTTTGATCGTCCGCGGAGCCGCCATCCCTGCAGAGACCATCTGATTCAACGCGCCGGGGCAGGCCCGGTCGGGCCCGCCCCTGCCTGCCCGGAAGGAGACGAAATGAAGATCCTGCTCGCATACGATGGCTTTGAACGGAGCGCTCGTGCGCTCGAGGAGGCCGCGACGCTGGTTTCGGAGAGACAGGGCTCGATCACGGTGCTCAGCGTGGTTCCGCCCGACGCCCGGGGCTCGAAGTCGGGGGGTCATGTCGGTCTTCGACCTCACGCCCACGAAGACGTCGCGCGTGCGCACGCGTTCCTGCACGAGCGCGGTATCGACGCAGAGATGCGGATCGCCTTCGGCGATCCAGCCGAGGAGATCCTCGCCGTCGCCTGCGCAGCGCCCTACGACCTCATCGTCATGGGGTCCCGCGGATTCGGGCCGCTAAAAGGCGTGTTGCTCGGCAGTGTCAGCCGGCGCGTGCTCGCTGACCCGCCCTGCGGCGTCCTTGTCGTGACTCCGGAAGCCCGGATCGCTGCATTGGCGTCCTGAGGGAGCTGCGGAGAAACCGCATTCGAGATGAGCAACTCGCCACAGCGAGGTTCGGTGTCCCCCCTGATGAGCCCGTGTCAATGCTCTGCGACCGTGCGATCTAAGAGACGAACCAAGGCGGAAGGAGAAGAAAATGACTAAGCGCAAGATGTTCGAGTGGGGCGGAATCGCTGCAGGGATCGTCCTGATCGCTTTCGGCGTCGCTGCCATCTGGATGGGCATGAACGGCCGCAACGTGGTCCGCGACTCGATCGCCGAGCAGAAGATCACCGCCACGCCCGACGCCGCCGAGATCACGAACGGCAAGCTCGAGCCGGGCCAGGCGATCAAGACCGGTGCAGACGCCCGAGCGTTCGCCGACGTCATGGAGTTCCATGCGCTCGAGTCCACCGAGGGCCTGCGCTACGCCGAGATGGGCCGGTTCCTGACCCCGAGCGGAGAGCAGACGAGCGACGAGGCCGAAGCGGCCAAGACGGAAGACGGCCGCCCGGTCGAGAACGGTCTGCGGAACCTGTGGGTCACCGAGACCGCGCTGACCACGGCCCTGAACATGTCGTACATGGCCGAGCAGCTCGCCCTCTTCGGCATCGTCGTCGGAGTTGCGCTGCTCCTCAGCGGGATCGGGTTCATCGTTCTCGCTGCGGGCGGAGCCCTTCGCCGCCGCACGGAGCCGGTGACGGCCCCCGGCCAGGTCGCGGCGGTGCTCAAGTAGCGAAGCTCCCCACCCCAAGGGAAAAGGCCCGGCCGAGCCGGGCCTTTTCTTTGCCGGTTCAGGCCGTCTGGGACTTGTCGAAGATGACGATGAGGCTTAGGCCCTCGTAGCCGGTAAAGCGATGGTCGGCGCCCGCCTTGACGTAGATCGCCCCGCCCTCCTGCACGGGGATTTCCTCGCCCTCGACCTCCAGCGTTCCCCGGCCCTCGAGGACGATGTAGACCTCGTCCCATTCATGTGGCTGCTGGCGATCGGGCTCGGGGGCAACAAGCACGTACACACCGAGCTCCAGCCCCGGCGAGGAATGGACGATCTCGTAGCCTCCGTTTCCCGCAGCGAGGCGCTGGGCGACCTCGCGCACTTCAAATCCGTGGGCGAACGATGCCATCCCTCCGTAGTTGACCACAATGCGGAATCGGCGGCCTCACCGACGCCGGCCACAATGCTGGGAAGATAATTCGGCTATGGCAAGCTTTGTCTGGCTCATCGTCTGGCTCATAAAGGGCACGCCGAACCTCGAGTGGTTCGGTTCCTGGAACGATTGGGCCGTCGCGCTGCTCGCCTGCATCGTCTTTGACGTCTTCAGCGGACGAGAGGCCGCGGGACGCACAGCCGGGCGCAGCCGTGCGTGACCTCGGCGTAGGGCGTCGCCGATGATCCTTGAGCGGATCGTGTGCGGCGTGGATGGCTCCGAGACCGGCTACGAAGCACTCCGCCAGGCCCGCACCCTAATTCCGGCCGGCGGCCGTCTCGTGGCCGTAATAGTGGTCGAGGAACACCTGGCCGTTCACGCGGGGATGCAAGCTCCCAAGGCGCTGGATGACCTCCGCGCCGAGGCGGAGGCGACGAGGCGAGCGGCTGAAGACTCCGTGGCCGGCCTTGAGCAAGCTGATGTGGTCGTCGTGGCCGGCCATCCAAACGCCGTCCTAATCTCCATCGCGGCTCGCGAGCAAGCGAACCTCATCGCAGTTGGCACACATAGCAGGAGCCGCCGAGCGGGCATTCTCCTCGGAAGCGTCACGACGACGATGCTTCATGAGGCCCCTTGCGGTGTACTCGTCTCGCGTCCGCCAGGTGAGGCTGAGTTTCCATCTTCGATCGCTGCTGGCGTCGACGGCTCGTCCGAATCGGCCGAGGCGGCCAAGGTGGCAATCGCTCTCGCCAGCCGCTTCGGCGCTTCCCTCCGCCTCCTGGCCGCGACCGGCGGGAAAGGCGGCGCGGATCCCGATTCCGCGAAGGCGATCAGCGACGCCGTCGACCTCGACCCACGGGATGCCATGAACATGCTCGAGGATGCGTCAGGCCATGCCGACTTGCTCGTCCTCGGCAGCCGCGGGCTGCATGGGGTGCGCGCACTTGGAAGCGTCAGCGAGCGGATGGCTCATCGGGCTCGATGCTCCGTCCTGGTCATTCGGCGCACCCGCGAACACGTAACCGCCACATAGATACTCGCCGCGCGGCGCGGCCTGTCTGCGGTTCCCTATGCGGAGGCCTCCGCAGGGTTGTCACCCGCCCACCCGCCTAAATGCAGGGACTTCGTCCCTGATTTGCCCCGCACCA
>JBBDMP010000140.1:0-3159 GCA_040878265.1 Gaiellales bacterium
GCTACCAGCTGCCGATCCTCCACCTCTCGCAGCTGGTCGGCGTGGCCGCGGGCCTGGAGGACTCGGAGCTCAAGTTCAAGCGGCACGTCGTGTCGGTCGCGCCTGTGTTGGCGAAGCTCGAGGCGCCCTAAATAAGGCGACGGCCCGGCTTTCACCGGGCCGTCAATGCCCCTCCGACTATTAAGACGCTCCTGGGCACAAAAACTTGCATCATGCTTTCAAAGTCGCATGTTCCCCTCAGCACTAGCTGCCGGAGCCTTAGCGGTAGGAGCTGGTTGGGCTCTCTTCGAGGCTCAATGGGTCGAGCTGAACGAGATCGATGTGCCGCTTCGCGGTCTCGCGCCCGAGCTTGACGGCTTTCGGATTCTCCACGTGTCCGACTTCCATCTCGGCACGCTCTCGCTGAACGGGCAGGCGCTCGACCGAGCCATCTCCTGGGCTGAGCAGGGCGAGCTCGACCTCGTCGCCATGACCGGCGACCTCCTCTCCCGCCAGCGAGGCGAGGCAAGACTGCGTGACGCACTCCGGCGGCTGCGTGCCCGCCACGGGATCTACGCGATCCTCGGCAACCACGACATCGCCGTGACCCGCGACCCCTTCAGCCGTCCTACCGACGCCTGGGCGGTGGAGGAGGAGGGCGCCGTTCTCCTCGAGGACGAAACAGCGAGCTTCGAAGCAAATGGGCGCCGTGTTCAGATCGTCGGCGTCGATCCTCGGGATTGGAAGCGGCGGCGACCGGAGCACCTGGCCGACCCGAAGGCCGACCTACGCATCCTTCTTTCGCATTTCCCAGATGTCGTGCAGCGACTCGAGCCCGGCGTCTTTCACCTCGTGCTCGCGGGGCATCTCCACGGGGGCCAGATCTGTCTCCCGACGCCACGCGGCAAGCTCCGCTTGGAGCACCTGCGCGCCCGTTACTGGGAAGGCCTCCACCGTACGCCGGCGGCCACTCTCCACGTCTCGCGAGGATTGGGGACGAGCTTCGTGCCGTTTCGCTTCCTCGCGCGCCCGGAGGCCACTAAGCTCATCTTGAGGACCGCGTAAGTGCCCTCCCGCCTGCAACCGGTCACCTCCGCGTCGATCGCCCACGCGCCGCCGCCTTGCGTCGGTTGCGTCTTCTGGCAGTCGCGCGGGAACCGGTCGGCGGCGAAAGAACGGTGGGCCGAGCGGATCGAGGACGACTGGGGCCCCTGGGGCACCCTCTACTTCGACGACGGCGACCGCCTGCTCGGCTTCATTCAGTACGGGCCCTCAGGACACTTCCCCCGCGCGTTCGAGCTCCCGGCCGGGCCGCCCTCTGCCGATGCCGTGCTCGTCACCTGCGCGTACCTGGTCGATCTCTCGACGCCCTGGATCATGCAGAGCCTCTTCCTCTCGGTCATCGGCGAGGTGCGCGACCGGGGCGTAAAGGCGATCGAGACGTTCGGCTACCGCTATCCGGAGGGAGAGAGCGCCTACGAGCGCTTCCTGGTTCACCGGACGATCTTCCCATCCGACTTCCTCGCGGACTTCGGCTTCTACCCGGTTCGGTGGCAGGGACGGGTGGCGCTTGCACGGCTCGAGCTCGCCGGCCTTCAACCCGTCGAGGACGGGATGACGGCAAAGGCTTGGCGCAAGGTCAAGGACTCGTTCGTACCTGCACCGGTACCCCAGCGTCCGTAAGATAAGTACATGCTCACGACGCGGGAACGCGTTCGCGACGACCGCGAGCTCCGCGAGCTCGAAGCGCTCTGGACGGCTCCCGCCGCCCTGGAGCCGCTGTCGGCGCGGCCCTCGCTACTCGACCGCTTGCCGTTCATCCCGGGCTGGCTCGTGGCCGGCGGCTGGGCCGCCTTCTTCCTCGTCGTGATCGGCTTCGAGCCGGCGCCCGAGCCGCACATGGCGATTCCGCTCTGGGCGGATCTCGTCTTCGGCTCGATGCTCGTGCTGCTCCTCACGGCTGCCTTCGCGGGGAGGGAGCTGCCGCGGCTCGGGTTTGGAGCGGCGACAGTTGCGGGAGCTCTCGGGATGGCGATTGCCGTGGCGTGCCAGACGAGCGGGCACCACATGGGCAATTGGTGGCTCTTCGAGCTGGGCGCGACCGGCGCGCTCTTCGGCGCCGCCGCCACCGGACTCGTCGACCGGCTACGCCGCTAGCAGCCGGCGCTCGAGCAGAAGCTCGGCGATCTGGACGGCGTTGAGCGCCGCGCCCTTGCGCAGGTTGTCGCAGACCGCCCAGAGCGCGAGGCCCGATTCGGCGGTGGGGTCGCGGCGGACCCGCCCGACGAGGACTTCGTCCTGGCCGGCTGCCTCCCCTGGAGTAGGGAAGTCGGCAAGCCGGACGTGGGGAGCGGCGGCGAGGGCCTCGCGCGCCTCCTCGGGCGAGAGCAGCCCCTCCGTCTCGACCCAGATCGCCTGCCCGTGGCCGACGAGCACCGGTACTCGCACGCACGTGGCCTGAAGCGCTAAGTCAGGGAGGTCGAGGATCTTGCGGGTCTCGGCCCGCAGCTTGGACTCCTCGCTGAACTCCTCGCCCTCGAGCTCCCAGTCCATCGCCAGGTCGGCTTCGAGCGGAGCGGTATCCCGGAGCTTCTCGATGCCCGCATCTCCGGCGCCGGACATCGACTGGTACGTGGCGAGGCGGACGCGGGCCAGGCCCGCCGCCTCGTGCAGCGGCTTCAGCACGCAGGCGAGCTCGATGGCCGAGCAGTTGGGGTTGGCGACGATCTCGTCGTGATCGAGGGCCTCGTCGTTCACCCCCGCGACGACGAGGGGAATCCCGTCGGTAAGGCGGTAGGCATCCGACTTGTCGATGCAGACCGCGCCGCCGCTGACGGCGTGGGGCACGAGCTCGCGGCTGGCGTCGGTGCCGACCGAGAAGAAGCAGAGATCCAAATCACCCGAAGCTAGCGCTTCGGGTGATGCCTCTTCGACCACCAAGTCACCGAGCCGATTACCCGCAGAGCGAGACGAGGCGAAGGGGCGGACACGATCGAAGCCCCGTTCCGCGAGCAGCCGGAGAGTGACGTTGCCGACAGCGCCCGTCGCGCCGACGACACCGATGCGAATGTCAGGCATGCTGGCGCTCAGCGTCCGGAGAGGCGAGGTCGAAGGCCTCGTGCAGTGCCTGCACGGTCCGCTCGACATCCTCCCGCGCCACGAAGAACGCGATCTTGATCG
>JBBDMP010000141.1:0-17272 GCA_040878265.1 Gaiellales bacterium
CGCCACCTTCAACCCTGTAAAGACGTACGGGAGCGAATTTGGTATGCGCACGCGGTGAAAGACTTCCAGCTCGGAGGCGGCGTACGAGCGCATCAGCTCGATCTGAGCGGGCCGCACGGACGTCAACCCCCGCAACGTGTTCACAAACACCGGGAAGAAGCAAAGGACGGCGGCGATGGCCATCTTCGATTCCTTGTCGATGGCCCCGAACCAGTTGTTCGTGATCGGGGCGAAGGCGATGATCGGGACTGCGTTGGCCGCAATCGCGTACGGCATCAGCGCCTCCCCGAGCGGACGCCAGCGCGCGAGGGCGAGCGCGGCCAGGATCGCGGCCGCGCAGCCGATGACGAAGCCGCCGACCGCCTCGATCAGGGTAATGCGACCGGCCGTGACGAAGGTGTCGGGATCCTCCCAGAAGGTCTCGAGGATCACCGAGAGCGGCGGCAGCAGGAACTCCTCGATCTCGAGCCCGCGTACGAGGCCCTCCCACGCCGCGATCCCCAGCGCGAAGACGAGGATTGCCGGGACCCATTCCGCCACGTGGCGCCGGGTCACAGTCCCTCCTCCGCGGCGATGAGCTCCTCCTCGATGACCGGCGCATCGAAGTCGGTGCCGCCCCGGCGCAGCAGCTCGCGCACCTCCGTGACGAGCTCGAAAAAGTGGGGGTGCTCGCGTGTGTCAGCCGTGCGCGGCTGCGGGAGGTCGATGTCGACCACGCCGACGATCTGCCCGGGGCGCGGCGACATGACCGCGACGCGCGTGGAGAGGAAGACCGCCTCGGCGATCGAGTGGGTGACGAAGAGGATCGTCCCTCCGCTCTGCTGCCAGATGCGCAGAAGCTCCATGTTCATCCGCTCGCGCGTCATCTCGTCGAGGGCGCCGAACGGCTCGTCCATGAGCAGGAGCGGCGGGCGGAACGAGAGGGCGCGCGCGATGGCGACCCGCTGCTGCATGCCGCCCGAGAGCTCCCACGGATGGTGCTCCTCGAACCCGCCGAGCTCGACGAGCTCGATCAGCTCGCGCACCCGTTCCGCGCGGCGCTTCCGGTCCCAGCCCAGGAGCTCGAGCGGCAGCGAGATGTTCTTCGCCACCGTGCGCCAGTCGTAGAGGACGGCGTCCTGGAAGACCATGCCGTAGTCGCGGTCGAGGCGCGCCTGGTGGGCGGGCTTGCCGTTGACGACGACCCGGCCCTCGGTCGCCGGGACAAGGTCGCCGACGACGCGCAGGAGCGTGGACTTGCCGCACCCGGATGGCCCGATGAGCGAAATGAACTCTCCGGGCTGCACCTCGAGGTCGATCGCGCGCAGCGCCTCGAGGCCGCCCGTGGCAAAGCGCTTCGAGACGCCGCTGAGCGAGACCACCGCCTGGTTCTCAGTCACGCCACATGCTCCGGAGCTCGTCTCACGACGAGGCGCTCGACGCCGACGATGGCGAGGAAGAAGGTGATGCCGAGCATGGCAGCGACGAGATTCGTCGCCCAGAGACTCGTCGGCGAGCTGAGGTAGTACTGGTTGAAGTTGAGGATGGCGCCGCCGAGGCCATCTTGAATCGAAGCGGGAAGCTCACCGATGATCGCGCCGACGACGCTCGCGGTCGCCGAGATCTTGAACGCTGCGAAGAGGTAGGGGAGCGAGGCCGGCACGCGCAGCTTCCAGAGGATCTTCCAGCGGCCGGCGGCGTAGGAGCGCATGAGCTCGAGCGCGCGCGGGTCGGCCGATTGGAGGCCGCGCAGCGCGCTGATCGTCACGGGGAAGAAGGTCAGGTAGGCGGCGATGACGGAGACCGAGAACCAGCCCGGCAGCCCGCGACCGCCGAGCCAGACGACGACCATCGGCGCGATGGCCAGGATCGGCACGGTCTGGGAGGCGACGATGTAGGGCAGGAAGCCCCGCTGGAGCAGGTTCGAGTGCACGAGGACGACGGCGATGAAGAAGCCGATCGTCGCGCCGAGCACGAAGCCGACGAACGCCTCCTTGGCGGTGAAGAGGGCCGCGTCCCAGAGAACCTCGATGAGCATCGGCCCGTTCCGCCGCGACGGCTCGAAGAGCTGGCCGACGATGTCGTGGATGTGGGGGAACGTCCGGTCGTTGACCTCGAACGGCCAGGTCAGGTGCACCGCTTCGGCGCTGACCTTGAACGCCTCCCAGAGCGCGACTAGGGCTGCGAGCACACCGATGAAGACGAGGCCCCTCCGCAGCATCAAACCGTAGTCTCACATTCAGAGCCCAGCCTGGAAAGCGCGTCGCAAAGGACCTCTCGATTCAGCTCGAACCAATCGGCGAGAAGCTCGGGCACGTTGGTCAAAGACGGCCGGACCTCGGCTAGAACGCCGGACGCAGCTCGGAGGAGCGCAGCTGCATCCGGGAACGGACCCTCCACCTCGACGAGCAGCCAGCTCCCGAAGTCTTCCCCGGGAACGGGTCCATTGATTCGAGCCGTTCCGGTCGGAACGGCGACGAAGATCGCCCGCGTCGGAAAGTCGACCCGTTCCGCCGCTTCGATCAGGGACTGTGGCTGCGCCCTGGGGAGCCCGAACGCCTTACCGGCCTCCGGTAAGGCCGCGAGGAAGACGGACGAATACGGGTAGAGGACGTCGTCTTCCTCGATCTCGTCCCGCAACCAGTCGGCGGGAGCGGCCAGGTGCTGCTTGGTCCCGAGCGGCGCGATGTACGTGATGTCGCGGGGGTCGTTGATCCCCTGGGTGCCGAATGCGGCCAGCAGCCCTACGCCGGCGAGCGCGATGGGCTTTGCCGGAAGCCGGGCCACGGCGACGCCGATGAACGCCGCCCAGAACGGGAGCGCGTAGATCAGATGACGAGGTGAGAGGTCGGGCGCGTTCTCGGTGCGGACGAGAAGGGCGAGAAGCGGAGGCGTCACGAGCGCCAGCGCGGCGAAGGCGACGAAGGCGGGCTCGCGCCGGGCGAGGATGATGGCGCCGGCAAGCGCGAGGCCGAGAAAGACGGCCAGGATGAGGCCTTCTCCGCCGGCGAAACCGCGAACGGCCGCCTCGATCTGCTCCCACGCCTCTCCGGGAGTAGCCAGCCGGCCCCCCTCCTCGCTGCCGACCTCGAAGCGCGTCGCAAGGCGCACGTCGGCGACGGCGAAGGGGATCATCGCGATTGCGATCGCGGCGGCCGGCAGCGCCGGCCGGATGGGCCGCCCGCGCCAGAGCGCGAGCACGACTAGGACCTCGAGCGCGACGACGATCCCGCCGTACGGATGGACGGCCGGCAGGAGCCAAGCGCCGGCCGCAGCCGCGGCCGCGGTGCCGGCAGTCGGCCGCTGCAGCGCCCGCACGAACAGATCGCCGGCGAGAGCGCCCGCGAAGGCGAAGAGCGCGTACATGCGCCCGAAGCTCCCGTAGACGGCGAGCATCCCCGACCCTGCGGCAACGAGTGCCGCCGCGCCCCCGGCGACAGGCCCACCGAGCCTGCGGGCGAGATCGAAGCAGAGCGGCAGCGCGGCGACCGCAAAGACCACGGAGAGGGCCCGGAGGGTCTCCGGCGAGGTGTCTACGAGGAACGCGATGTGGGCGAGGACGAAGTGGAGCGGCGCCCCGCCCCGGTCCCACAGCGTGGTCACGATCACCTCCCCGAACGGCCGCGCCGAGATCAGCCCGGAAACGGCCTCGTCCTCGAAGAGCGGCTTCTCCTCGACGTCCCCAACGAGGCGCGCGAGGAGGAAGCCCGCCCCGGCCAGCGTGGCGGCGAGGCCGAGGATAGGAGGGCTTGGCGAAACAGACGCTGTGCCGTCGGAATCGCGCTGGGTGGCGCGATGCTGCGTCCTCAGTCGCGCCCGTATGAATTTCATACGAGCGCTCCCTGCGTCCTTGCCTCGCATCCACCCAGCGCGCCCCGACGACGAGGCCCGCTCCGCCAAGCCCTCCTAGCCCGCAACCGGGGAAAAAGAGCCCGCCCGGTAGAGCTGTCCCGGGAGCTGCCGGTCGAGCACGTCCTCGAGCCACTCCGAGACCGCGATGAGCGCGTCCAGGTCGACCCCGGTCTCCTCACCCTGGCCGTGCAGGAGGTAGACGAGGTCCTCCGTCGCGATGTTGCCGGTTGCCCGCGGCGCGAAGGGACAGCCCCCGAGACCGCCGACGGAGGCGTCGAGCACCTCGGCGCCGGCTTCGACGGCGGCGTAGGCGTTCGCGAAGCCGGTGTTCCGGGTGTTGTGGAAATGCCCACCGAGCGGGACTTCGAGCGCGGCGCGCTTGAAGAGGGCGTTCACCTGGCGCGGCACCGCGACGCCGATCGTGTCGGCGAACAGGACCTCTCCGGCTCCGGCCTGGACGCACCGCTCGGCGAGGTCGAGGACGCGAGCCGGGTCGACGGCGCCCTCGAACGGGCAGCCGAAGGAGACGGAGATGGACACGCTGACCGGCTTGTCCGTCTCGATCCGCTCGAGCGTCGACACCGAGTCGCTCACGGACATCCCTGCGTTCCGCTCGTTGAAGCTCTCCGTGGCGCCGAGCGTGAAGTGGAGCCGGTCGAGGCCGCTCGCGGCGAACCGCTCGTAGCCCTTGTCGTTCAGGACGAGCCCGGCGTAGGCGACTCCCTCACGCCTTTCGATCGCCCCAACGACCTCTTCCGCTCCGGCCATCTGCGGCACGCGGTCGGGATGCACGAAGCCCACAGTCTCGATGCGGGGCAAGCCGGTGGCGGCCAGCCGGTTGACGAGCTCTGCACGGACGGGGGGCTCGAGGACGGTCTCCTCGTTTTGAAGCCCGTCACGCGGGCCCACGTCGCAGATGGTGATCCGCCCTGCCATGATCCCGAGCCGTGAGCGTACCGTTCCTCGCCGCGCGGCACGTCTATGCGGCGCTCGCCCCCGGGGACGCTATCGAGGCCGTTCGGGACGCGTTCATCCAGCACGCTCAGGGCCACTGGGAGATGCCGTCGAAGGTGTATGTGACCTCACAGGACGGCGACTTCCGCGCCATGCCGGCCGCGGGCGCAGGCTATGCGGTCCTCAAGTGGGTCACCTCGTTTCCGAAGAACCCCGAGCGCGGGCTCCCCACGGTGAGCGGCGTCGTGCTTCTCTCCGACGCCGAGACCGGCGAGCTGCGCGCGCTTCTCGACGCGGGCGCCGTCACGGCGCTGCGGACGGGAGCGGCGGCGGTCCTGGCGGCCGAGGTTCTCGCCCGGCCCACAGTGGGAGCGGCCGCGGTCGTGGGCTGTGGCGTCAACGGGCGCGCGGTCGCCCGCACGTTTCTCGCCCGCAACCGCCCCGTGCTCCTTTGGGATGCTCGTCCCGAGCAGGCCGCGCTGGTCGCCGCGGAGCTGGGCGAGGAGGCGACGGTAGCCCGCGATCGCGCCGAGGCGCTTTCCGCCGACATCGTCGCCACGGTCACGCCGGGGCACGAGCTCCTCTTCGAGCCGGGGACGCTGCACGCGGGCCAGCACGTCAGCCTCATGGGCGCGGACGGGCCCGGCAAGGCGGAGATCGCCGTGGAGGAGCTCCTGCGCGCCCGCGTCGTGGTCGATGAGTGGGAGCAGGCGAGCCACAACGGCGACATCGCACGGGCCGTCGAGGCGCGGCAGCTGCGTCGCGAGAACGTCGCCGAGCTCGGACGCGTGCTGCTCGAGCAGGAGCCCGGGCGGGCGGACGAGCACGACGTGACGGTGTTCGACTCCACCGGGCTCGCCGTCCAGGACCTCGCCGTGGCCCGCGCAGTCTACGAGGCATGGCGCGCGAGTTCCGAGGCCTTCGAGGGCGTCACGCAGCTGGACGTCGGCTGAGTCGCTTCTCGAACACCTCGTACGTGCGCTCCTTCCGCATGCCGAGGCGTTCGTAGAGGCGCCAGGCCTCGGTCGGGTTGATGGAGTCCGTCTTGAGCGTGAGGCGGCCGATCCCACGCCGCACGAACTCGGCGAAGGTCTGCTCCATGAGCGCCCGGCCGAGGCCGCGCCGGCGCCAGTCGGGATGGACGACGAGATCCTTCACGTAGCCCTCCTTCCAGTTCAGGGCTGCGCCCACCATCCGCCCGTCGGCGACTGCGAGGAACCAGGCCTCAGGATCGAAGCTCGGGTCGGTGAGCATGAAGGTCTTCCAGTTCTCGAGCGTCAGCGGGACGTGACCCGGCTCGTCGGCGTACGCGAGGTCGAGGAGGTTCTTCACCTCGTCGGCGTCTTCGGCCCGGAACGTCCTCACCTCGACGCCGTCCGGCCACGCCCGCTCGTGCGGCCCCTCCCGCAGGTCGACGCCCATCAGCCAGAACTCCCACGCCTTCTCGTAGCCGTTGGCACGCGCGAACGGCTCCGCCGCAGGCTCCGACGCGAGCGCCGATAGCTGCAGCCGGCGCGTCCGCGCGTCGGCCTCGACCGCGCGGAGGAGCGCCGTGCCGATGCCGGTCCGCCGTTCCGACGGACGCACGAGCACGTCGACGTCTTCCCCATCCAGCTTCGCCGTGCCGGCGACGCCCCGCTCCGTCTCCACGACGTAGGCCCGATCCGCGATCGCGACGGTGTTCGCGTACATCTGGGCCGTCATCTCGATCTCCCCGAAATCGGCCGTGTGCTGCTCGGCGAGGAGGCCGTATGCCGCCTCGACGTCCTCCGGACGCAGGGCGCGGATCTCGACGTCAGCCACGCTCGACCGGCAGCGCGCGACTCGACCACTCGCTCCAGGACCCCGGATAGAGCCTTGCCTGCCGTCCCGCCCGGTGAAGCTGGAGGAGGTCGACTGCCGCGGTTATGCCCGAACCGCAATAGACGATGACCTCGTCCCCCTCGAGCTCGCCGATGCGGCCGCAATCCGTGAACGGCACGTTCACGGCCCCTGGGATGTGGCCCGCGACCGGGTCGATCGGCTCGATCTCGCCGCGATAGCGCTCGGCGGCGCGCGCGTCGACGAGCACGAGTCGTTCGTCGCCGAGTCGCTCCAGAAGCTCTTCGGCGCTCGCCACGTCGTCCGTCCGCTCACGCGCAGAGAACTCAGCTGCTTCGATCTCCTGCTCCCCGCTCGCCAGCGGCCCAACCCAAGCGCCGATGCCCCCGTCGAGCACCGCGACGTCATCGTGGCCGAAGTGGCGCAGGAGCCACCAGAGGCGGGCCGCCCCGCCACTCATGCCCTGGTCGTAGGCGACGACGAACACCCCTGGGCCGATTCCGGCCCGGCTCGCCGCCCGGGCGAAGTCCTCGGCCGCCGGCAGCGGGTGCCGCCCGCCCTCCGCGCCACCCGGCGGGGCCGACAGATCGCGCTCCACATCGAGGAAGGAAGCGCCCGGAGTGTGGCCCTGGAGGTAGAGCTCCCGGCCGCGTTCGGGCTTGCCGAGCTCCCAGCGGCAGTCGACGAACTGGTACCTCATCCGGCGCCTTCCATCGCTACTTCGAGGCTGAGCACCTGCTCGAGGGGAAAGCGCTCGTTCAGCTCCCGCTCGCACGCCTCCGCGTCGCCCGGGCGCGCCCAGACGATCACCGTGGGCCCCGAACCCGAGAGCGTCGCCCCCACCGCGCCCCGAGGAAGCTCATCGCGCACCTCCTCGAGCAGCGGGGCGTGCGGCGCCCGATAGGGCTCATGCAGCCGGTCGACGAAAGACTCCGCGAGAAGCTCAGGGTCTCCGCTCGCCAATCCTGCTCCGAGCAGGGCCGCTCTCCCGGCAGTGAAAGCAGCGTCTTCGTGCGGAACCTCGGTCGGGAGGATCGCGCGCGCGGCAGCGGTCTCGACGTGGGCCTCGGGCACGAGGGCGATCGGCACGAGCGGGAGCACCCCTGGAAGCCGGGCGAGTCGCTGGCGCCCGTTCGAGCTCCAGGTAAGGCAGACTCCGCCGGCCAGCGCGGCGGCGAGGTTGTCTGCGTGCGACTCGAGCTTGAGCCCGCGCGCCAAGAGGTCCTTTATATCCGGCTCGAGGCCGGCGGCCCTCGCCCCGGCGACGAGACCGAGCGCGATTGTCGCGGCGCTGGAGCCGAGGCCCCGGGCTTGCGGGATCCGGTCCGTGAAAGTGAACCTGCGGCCTTCGGTCGGAGCCAACAAGCGGAACGCGCGCACGCCGAGGTGCGTCGAGTCGGGTTGTTCCTCGGCGTCCTCCTCGACCTCGAGCTCGTTCCAAAGGGCGAGCGCGACGGCGACGCAGTCGAAACCCGGGCCGAGGTTCGCGCTCGAGGCCGGTGCGCGCACGTGGATCAACGATCAGCCGCCGCAGCGATTGCGTCGGGGTCGGAATCGACCTCGACTAGGGGAGGCGCCGAGCGCTCCACCGCCTCGGGATCCTTGAGCCCGTGCCCCGTGATGACGCAGACGGCCGTCGCGCCCGCTTCTACCCCGATCTGCTCGAGCGCGGCCACCCCGGCCGCGGACGACGGCTCGCAGAAGACGCCTTCCTCCTGCGCAAGCCGCTGCCACGCGGCGAGGATCGCCTCGTCGAAGAGGGAGACCACCTGGCCCCCGGAGTTGGCGACCGCCTCCTCGGCGCGCTCACGGTGAGCGGGCTCGGCGATGCGGATCGCGCTCGCGAGGGTCGCATCCCGGTCGGCCGCCTCCGCGGCGAAGATCCTGGGCAGGCCGCCGCCGAGCTCCTCGAAACCGAGGGCGTAGGCGCAGGTATTCCCGCCGCCGCCGTACGGAAGCGCGAGGACGTCGGGCGGCCCGCCCAGCTCATCCGCCAGCTCGAAGGATGCAGTCTTCTGGCCCTCGAGCCGCCAGGGGTTGAGCGAGTTGACGAGCACGTGCGTCCCCCGCTCGGCCAGCTCGACTGCGGCGGCAAGCGCCTGGTCGAAGCTTCCGCGCACGGCCAAGACCCGCGCGCCCGCCGCGCGGGCCTGCGCGAGCTTCCCGAGGGCGACGGCGCCCACCGGCTGAAGGACCAGTGCCGCCAGGCCAGCCCGCGCGGCATAGGCGGCGGCCGAGGCCGCGGTGTTGCCAGTCGAGGCGCATACCACGGCCTGGGCTCCTTCCTCGAGCGCCTTGGAGACGGCCATGGCCATCCCTCGGTCCTTGAAGCTGCCGGTCGGGTTGGCGCCCTCCCATTTCAGCCACACGTCGGCCCCGGTCCGCTCTGACACCCGCACGGCGCGGAGGAGCGGCGTCGACCCCTCGCCGAGCGAGATGGTCGTGGTCAGCTTGATGCCAGCCGGTAAATCGTGCCGTCGTGGGAGACGAGCAGGAGCTCGCCGCGCCCGGTCTCGCCGAGGGAGACGAGCGAGGAGACGGTGAAGGGCTCTTCGCGGCGCTGCACGGCGTTCCCGTTCTGGACGCGGAAGCTCCAGACGCTCCCGTCCAGGTCGCCGTAGAAGTAACGCCCGACCTCGTCCGGCAGCCGCGTGCCGCGGTAGACGTAGCCGCCGATGACGGTGACGCCGTCGCTTCGGCCGTACGTCAGGATCGGATCGACGAGCCGCCCGGCCGTCACGAGGCCCGTGTTCTCACAGGTGTCCTGCAGCTCGCCCTCGAAGACGTCCCAGCCCAGGTTGAGGAGCTGATCGAGGTCCGAGACGGGGATGAAGTCGACCTCTTCCCGGTCGGACTGGCCGACGTCGCCGCCGTAGAAGTCGCCGTTCGCGCGATCGAACGAGAACCGCCACATGTTGCGGACGCCGTAGAGCCAGATGGTCCAGCTGCGCGTGGCCAGGTTGAAGCGGAGGACCTTCCCCAGGCGCGTAGTCAAGCTCTGTGCCCGTTCCTCCGGATCGCAGCCGTCGCCGCCGTCTCCGAGCCCGAGGTAGAGACGCCCGTCGGAGCCGAACGCGAGCTGGCCGCCGTTGTGGTTCGAGAAGGGCTGGGTCACCCTGAGGATCACCCGGAGGGTGTTGCGGCGCGCCCGCGTCTTCGCGCTGTTTGCGCGGAATCGCGCCACTCGCGTATCCCCGTTCAAGTTCGTGTAGTGCACCCAGAAGCGGTTGTCGCTCGGGTAGTTGGGATGGAACGCGAGACCGAGGAGCCCGCGCTCCCCTCCGGAGGCCACGATCGAGCGGATGTCGAGGAAGAGCGTCCGCCGCCCGCGCGCGATCCGGTAGATCCGCCCGTCCTGCTCGACGACGAACAGCGCCTGGGAGCCCCGCGGTGCGGTCGCCAAGATCGGCGCGGAGAAATTCCGTGCGACGGGAACGGGGCTTAGCGCGGCCTCCGCTGCGCCAGGCGCAGCCAGCGCGAGCACGACGAGACCGACCCCAAGTAGACGGCGCATCCGGGTCACAGGGTACGTGAGGACTCGGATTGCTTTTCCCAGTAGCGCTTGAGCCCCGCGTGGGACTGCCAGAAGGGCGCGGCCCGCCGGTAGGTCTCGATCGTCTCGGGGTCGGCCTCACCGGCGACCTCTTCCTCGACTGAGCGCTCGAACTCTTCCGCGGTCGCGCCCGCGCGAACGCGCTGCGCCCAGGTCCGGAGCCGCCTGCGCATGTCCGTCAGGTGCTCGGCGGGCTCCTCGACGACTCCGAAGTGCGGCAAGCACAACGCTCGAGGGTTGCGCGCCTCGATCGCGTCGAGCGAACGCTCCCAGGCCTCCAGGTCGATGTCCGGAGGAGGGGCCACCGGCGCGATGTAGCGCGACGGAACGATCCGCGCCCCGGCCGCATCGCCCGAGAAGCAGCGGCCTTCCTCGTCGAGGAAGGAGACGTGATGCGATGCGTGGCCGGGCGTCGGCCAGGCCTCGAGCCCGAGCACTCGCTCGCCGATGACGACGACATTCTCCTGCGGGACCGGCGCGAGCTCGCCCCAGAGGCGGTCGAACTCATCCTCATAGAGCCTGCGCGCGCTCCGTTCGAGCCGGCTCGGATCGACGACGTGCGGCGCTCCCACCGCGCTCACGTGCACGCGCAACGCTGGGTTGCGCCGGACGAGCGTCCCGGCGGCGCCTGCGTGATCCAGGTGGATGTGCGTGAGGACGAGATGCCGCAGGTCTTCGAGCGCGAGGCCGTGCTCGTTGAGTTCCGCCTCGAGCGTCTCGACGCAGGTCGAGGGGCCGCAGTCCACGAGCATGGGCTCCGGCCCCTCGAGCAGGTACGACGCGATGACCTTCGGACGGCCGAGGTGGCGGAGGTCGAGAAGCTCCAAGCGGCCTAGGTGACGGTCAGCGTCCCTTCCATGCCGCCTGCCTCGTGACCGGGCACCGAGCAATAGAAGGCGTACTCCCCTGGCTCCAGCGTGGCCGTCACGGTCGACGTCCCGTCTTGGGTGACGACTTCGCCCTTCTCGTCGACGCCGTTGCCCTTGATCCCTACGTCGTGCGGCAGGTCGCCCTCGTTCGTCATCGTGATCGTGACCTCTCCGGCGGGAGCCTCGAGCGAGGTCTTGTCGAACTTCAGCTCGCCGCCCGGACCGGCGATCAGCGTCAGCTCCAACGCCTCGCCGTTGCCGGAGGGCTCCCCACCCCCGTCGTCGCCGCCGCCACAGGCGGCCAGAGCAAGGATGAGAGCGGCGAGCGCGAGACAGAGAGCGAGCGTGCGACGTTTCATACGAACCTCCTTGGGCGGTCGTTGCACCTTATCTACGCGGCTCAGCCCAACGTAGATGCCACGTAGCATCTCGGCTCGGCATGGCCGAGCCGCTGAACGTCTGGGAGTACGAGCAGCTCGCCGAGGAGCGCCTCGACGAGGGCGCGTTCGGCTATTTCGCCGGCGGCGCCGGCGACGAATGGACGCTGCGAGAGAACCTCGCCGCCTTCCGGCGCTGGGTACTTCGGCCGCGGATGCTCATCGACGTCGGCACGGTCACCGCGGAGGCGACGGTCCTTGGCCGCTCCGTCGCGATGCCCGTCCTCGTCGCTCCGACGGCCCTGCACCGCGTCCTGCATCCGGAGGGGGAGATCGCGACGGCCCGGGGCGCAGAGGCGGCCGGCACCGTCCTGTGCGTTTCCAACATCTGCAGCTTCTCGCCTGCCGAGCTCGCCGCGGCCGCGCCGAAGGGAAGACGCTGGTTCCAGCTCTACTGGGGGCGTGACCGCGGCTTCACGAGAGAGCTCCTCGCGGCCGTCGTGGAGGCAGGCTTCGAGGCGCTCGTCCTGACCGTCGATCTCTCGGGCCTCGGTCGACGGGAACGCGACCTGCGGACCAGCTTCGAACTGCCAGAAAAGTACCCGTTCCCGAATCTCCCCGGCGGGGTCGGAAGCGGCGCCTTCCACGTCAACCTCGACGACGTGGTCGATCCGACTCTTACCTGGGCCGACCTCGAGTGGCTCCGGACGAACTGCTCCTTGCCGCTCATCGTGAAGGGCGTTCTGACGGCCGAGGACGCCGACCTCGCCTGCGAGCACGGCGCTGCCGGAATCGTGGTGTCCAACCACGGGGGTCGCCAGCTCGACGGGGTCGCGGCGAGTCTCGACGCCCTTCCGGAGGCCGCCGAGGCGGTCGCCGGACGGGCCGAGGTGCTGATGGACGGCGGCGTGCGCCGGGGAACCGACGTGATCAAGGCGCTCGCGCTCGGCGCGAAAGCCGTCATGGTCGGACGGCCGGTGATCTGGGGGCTGGCCGTGGACGGTGAAGCAGGCGTGCGGCGGGTGCTCGAGCTCCTGCGCGACGAAGTGCTGCTCGCGCTCATCCTGCTGGGCTGCCGCGCTCCGGACGAGGTGACGCGCGAGCACCTCGCGCGGGCGGCTCGGTAGCTTTTTCACGAAACAGCCCTATCGTCCGAGGTGAGAGGCCCGCGGTACGGGCCTGGGGAGAGGACGAATGGAGCTATCTGCGGACACCGCGACGTGGGTCGCCGTTGGCGTCTCCGCGTCGGCTGCCCTGCTCGTGTTCACGCTCCTGCTCGTTGTGCGCGCGCGGCGACGCGCGGCACGCGAGCTGGCTCAAGCGACGGTCGAGGAAGTGCGGCGCTACGTCGAGGGGGCGCTCGCCCGTCAGGCAGAAGAGCGCCGACCCACAGAGCTCGAGCGACCGGACACGCGGCTCCGCCGGCTGAGCGAGGTCTCGCAGACGGTCGACCTCGACGAGGTGCTCGACCGCGCCCTGCGGGCCGCGAGCGAGCTCTCCGGAGCGGGCGCCGCCATGGTCGTCGTCGACCGCGACGGCGAGCCGCTCCTGCGCACGTTCGGGCTGTCCCCGGACGAGGTCGCGCGCCAGCCCCTCGGCGTGCCGCCCGCGGCCCCAGAGGCCCGGGCACTCGAGCTCGAGTACCGCTACACCGACGACGAGGCCGCGAACGACGAGTTTCGGCTCTCTCGCGGCCTCGTCGTACCCGTACGTGCCGCCGACAGCACGGTCCTGGGCACGATCACGGTCTTTTGGCGGCGCATGCACCGCCCCGTGGAGGAGGCCGATCTCGCCTTCCTCGAGGAGCTCGGCGCCTTTCTCGTCCTCGCAGTCGAGAACGCACGCCGGTTCCTGGGGGCGCAGGCGGGCGCCTGGCTCGACGACGAGACCGGCCTGCCGAACCGGCGTTTCTTCGAGGACGCCCTACATCGCGAGCTCGCGCGGGCCCGGCGCTACAACCACAGCCTCACGCTGCTCGTGCTCGATCCGGACGGCGGCGGCCGCGCCGCCGAGGCTGCCGCACGAGTGAGCGCCGCAGTCCGAGCGAGCGACATCGCCTGTCGGCTGGCGGGCGACGAGCTGGCGCTCGTCCTGCCCGAAACCGCGCTGGCGGATGCCGAAGCCGTTCTCAGGCGCCTCGAATCGTTCGGCCCCCTCCGTGCCGGCCTGGCGGAGCTGGCCGCCGAGGACGATCCCGCGTCTCTCACCGCTCGCGCCGAGCAGGCGCTCGCGGCCCAGGCCGCCTAGAGCGAGGCCGTCACGCTGCCCGTCGCCGCGCCCTGAGGATCGAGGACAAGGGCGTAGGTGCCCGTGGCGGGGAGCTGCAACGGCAGCGACTTTCCATTTGTCCCGAAGAAGGTCGGCCCGGCGAGCCTCGTACCGTCGGGCTTGTACACCGTGAGCTGCGCGCCGCAACAGCCCGACGTCCCGATCGTCACATCCGTAAGAGCGAGGGTGGCCGACTGGCCGGCCGCGCCGGCGAAGGTGAGGCGAGCGTTCTGGCCTGGGGTCGCCAGCGACACCGTCAGAGGAAGCGTGCCGGTCGCGTCGGGCGGGACGTCGTAGAGCGTCAGGCTCGCGCCGCCGGTGTCACTTCCCTGCGGGTCGACGAGCACCGTGTAGGTGCCGGTAGACGGGAGGACCTTGGTGTCGAGGAAACCACCCTTCGTGCCCACGAACGTCGGGGCGACGAGATAGAGGCCGTTCGAGCGAAGGACGGAGACCTTGAGCGAGCAGCAGGTCGACGTCCCGACCGTGACGTCGCCGACAACGAGGCTGATGCGACCGCCGGCGAGCCCCGCGAACGAGAGGCGAGCGTTCTGCCCCGGATCGGTCGTCTCCACCGAGGTCGGAGCACCGAATGGAAGCGTTCCGCCCGGATCCGGAGGGACGTCGTGGAGCGCGAGCGTGATGCTGCCGGTCGCGTCCCCCTGCGGGTCGACGAGGATCGTGTACGTCCCTGCCTGCGGAAGCGCGCGTGTGTCCACGAACCCGCCTTTCGTCCCGACGAAGCTCGGCGTGGCGAGGTAGCCGCCGTCGGGCCGGGTGATCGAGACGAGCGAGCCACAGCAGGAGGACGTGCCGATCGTGACCCCGGTCATGGACATGCTGACGCGCTGCCCGGCAGGCCCGGCGAAGGTGAGCTCGAGGTTCTGGCCGGCGGCCGCACTCAGGGTGACCGGGGGACCGTCGGCCTCGATCGGATAGACGAGGGCAGCGCCACCGGCGACGGTGCGGGTGACGGTCACGTCGCTCGCAGACGCGATCAGCTCGAGTGTGAGAGGCCCGCCCTCGGTGACCGTGAAGGAGCCGCTGTAGAGCCCATCTGCCCGGGCGCCGAGCGTGAGCGGCGAGCCGTTGAGGCTGGCGCTCAGCGTTGCGCCGGCCGGGTCGGCGCAAGCGGCCGCCAAAGCCGTCACGGACACGGTGTCGCCGACGGCAGCCTCGAAGCCGGAAGCGGGCTCTTCCACCCAGAGCTGCGGCTCGCCCGCGCAGGAGGCGGCGCGACCCGCGTTCAGGCGGCCGCCCGTGGCGGTCCGCGTCGCGAGCGCGGTATTGGCATCGACCGTGCCGAGGAGGAGAGCCTTCAGGCCGAGATCGCTCGCCCCTGGGAACCTGGCCTTCAGGAGTGCGGCTGTCCCCGAGACATGAGGCGCGGCCATCGACGTGCCGTTCGCCAATCGGTACGTGCCCCCGAGCCAGGTCGAGTAGATGTTCGCCCCGGGGGCGCCCAGGTCGACGGTCCGCCGCCCGTAGTTGGAGAAGAACGGTCGGGCGTCTTTCGAGTCCGTCGCGGCCACGGAGACGACGTTGGACGAGGCGTACGAGGAGGGGTACGCCGGGGAGGAGTCCGTGTTCAACCCGTCGTTTCCGGCGGCCGCGACGAACAGCGAGTCCGCAGTGTCCGCCGCAGCGATCGCGTCGAGCAGCGCCTGTGAGTACGGGGCGCCGCTCCAGGAGTTATTGGTCAGGTCGGCGCCGTTGGCCGCGGCGTAGAGGATCGCCTCGACGGCGTCGGCGGTCGTTCCCGAGCCGTTGGCGCCGAGAAACTTCAGCGGCATGAGCTGGACCTGCCAGGAGAGGCCTGCGACGCCGACTCCGTCGTCCCCGCGGGCCCCGATCGTGCCGGCGACATGCGTCCCGTGCCCGTTGTCGTCGGACGGGTCGTTGTCGTCGTTCACGAAGTCCCAGCCACGCCAGTCGTCCACATAGCCGTTGCCGTCGTCGTCCAGCCCGTTCCCGGGAAGCTCGTCCTCGTTCGTCCAGAGATTCGGAGCGAGATCGGGATGGGAGAGCGCGATCCCGGTATCGATCACGCCGACGACGACGTCGCTCGAGCCGGTCCCGAAGGCCCAGGCCTCGGGAGCGTCCACGTCGGCGTCGGCCGTGCCGGTGACGCCGCTCACCGCCTGACCGACGTTGTGCAGGCCCCAGAGCTGGTGGAGGAAAGGATCGCTGGGCGAGGCGCCGTGGTCAACCGCGTGCAGCGGGTAGTTCGGCTCCGCGTAGCGAACACGCGGGTCGGCCCGGAGAGCGTCCAGCGTCGCCTGAAGCGCGCCCGGGCGGGCCAAGGCGAGTGTGCCGCGGATCCGGCCGAAACGCCGCTCGGACACGGCGTCGACCTGGCGCAGGAGCGCGCCCTGCTCGGCAGCGCTGGCCCCGGCGCGAAAGCCGACGAGCAGCTCGCTCGGGACGGCCGGCCGCTGCCTTCCCGGCGAGGCTTCGTTCCCGGGTCGCGCGGTCGCGGGGCCGACGACGACGAGCGCGAGGAGAAGCGCTGCGACAAGGCGCGTTGTGCGGCTTCCCCCTGCTCCTTCGCCCATCTGCGGCTCCTCTCGACTCGCGGCGGCATACCCGGCACCGCAGGAACCGAGCTATTTCTCAGCATAGGGAGCCAGGTCCCGAAGGGAAGGCCCCTTCGAGGGATCCCCTCGGGCTTTACATCTCGTCCCTGATTCCTTACGCACTTTTCGCGCTTCCCTTACAGGGGCGTAAAGCGGCGGGCGGATGCTGGGCGCGCGCGATCGCGCGCAACCCCCCAAGGAGGAGCCATGGCACGTCTCGTCGTCACCCTCGCTGCGACGCTCGTCGCAGCCTTCGGCTCGCTCGCGCTCGGCACGCCGCAGGCCGCCGCGTCCTCGCAGGGCTGTACGTACACGAAGTTCCCGTCCCACTACGTCTGCTTCAGCATCAACGGGAGCGGCACGTACGTCTCGACCTTCGACGTCATCCGCGGGAAGCTCGATTGGGACAACGACATCTGCAACCACCGCGCGAAAGTCGTCGTCCGCCACCGCGGCTCGGTCATCTGGAGCCGAACGTCGTCCGTGCGTCAGGGGTGCCAGATCTTCCGCGTCGTCCGGACGTTCGGGGCGTACCGAAGATTCCCGAGCCCGTCCTACGCCTGCGGGTCGTTCTACGAAAACGGCGTCCTCCAGGACACGGCCTGCAACTGGATCCACGACTAGGGATTTACTTCGGCCGGGCTTCGGGGTAGCGCGGCAGACCATCGTCAGGCAACTCCTGCCACGGTGCGGCGTAAGCCACGTACTGGTGCCATTGCGGGCGGATGCCAGGGTCACCGTCGATCGCGCCGAGCCGGACGCCTGCGTACTCGTCCGTACCCGGCGCGCGGCTGAAGAGGGCCGAGCCGCACCGACCGCAGAAGAGCTTCTCGAAGCCCCCCTCGGGCGCCCACAAGCGCAGCTCCTCTTCGCCGGCGACGACCCGGACGCTGCCGGGGTCGACGCGGCCGTTCGCCGACGCCGCCGTCCCGGTCCGCCGCTGGCAGCGGGTGCAATGGCAGTACGATGCGGAGACGAACGGCGCCGTCACCTCGAAACGCACTGCGCCGCAGCCACACGAGC
>JBBDMP010000142.1:0-3109 GCA_040878265.1 Gaiellales bacterium
ACGAACGTGAAGAGGTTCCTCGGATGCAGGTACAAGGAATCGAACGTGGCCTGCGCGATGCTGACGCTGCCGAGCAGGGGATAGAACGGCGGTGGCTTGTAGATCCCCTTGACCTCGAGCTGCATCCGCTTGTTGTCCACGCTCACGAGCGTGAATTTCTCGCCGACGGTGAGTTTCTTCTCCTCGGCGAAGTCGTCGTCGAGGATGGCGCCGTTTTGTCCAAGCGTCGTCAGGACGTCGTCCGATCCGTCCTTCCAGTCGAACTTGTACGCCTGGGCGATCGATTCCGGCTCGATGCCGGTGACGTACTTGCCCGAGCCTGCGGCCTCGCCGAGGTCGGAGCGGACGTTCGTCACGAGCTCGGCCGCCGACGCCGATCTGAGGCCTTCGCCGGCCTCGGGAACGACGGGGGAGTAGCCGTCCTGTGCGGTGACGACGTAGTCGGCCTGAATCTGCTCCTCGATAGCGTCGCCGTTCGAGGCGCGGAGCCCCTCCGCCAGCACGGTCACGAAGGTGACGAGCGCGAGCCCGATCATAAGCGCGGCCGCGGTCGAGGCCGTACGACCCGGATTGCGCTTCGAGTTCGCCTGCGCAAGCTGGCCGGCTACACCGCCGACGCGCCGTGCCGGCCAGCCGACCAGGTCGGCCAGCGGGCGGACCATGCGTGACGACAGGAGCGCGACGCCGGTGAAGAGCGCGAGGCAGCCGACCCCGAGGGCGAGCAGCCGCTCGATCGTGCCGAGACCGTCGACGAACATCCCGTATGCGAGCAGCAGGACCGCCAGGAGCATCGTGACGATTCCGATGTAGGGCGTGTAGCGCGCCATCCGGGAGGGCGGAAGCTCGGCGCCTTCGCGGACTGCGGCGATCGGCGGCACACGCGTCGCACGGACGGCGGGTGCGAGCCCGGCCAGCAGCGTGACGACGGTCCCGACGAGGAGCGAGACGATCGCGGTGCGGGCCGCGAAGACGAGCCCGACCTCCGGTAGCTCCGCGCCGAACGCCGCGAAGAGCGCCTTAAGGCCCAAGGCGAGCAAGACGCCGAGACCGAGACCGGCGAGCGAGGCGGCGAACCCGATCACAAGTGCCTCCAAGATGACGGAGATGAGCACCTGTCGTCTCGAAGCTCCGATCGTCCTCAGCGTCGCGAACTCACGCGTGCGCTGGGCGATCGTGATGGAGAAGGTGTTGAAGATGACGAAGGCGCCGACGAAGAGCGCGATCCCGGCGAATGCGAGCAGGAAGTACTCGATGATGTTCGTGAACGTCGTGATCTCATCGGTCTCCTCCTGCGCGCTCTCGGTGCCCGTCTGGACCGTCACGGAGGCCGGGAGGCTCTGCCGGAGGTCCTGTGCGAGCTGCTCGGGGGTGACTCCCTCCTTCGCCGCAGCGAAGACCTCGTCGAGCTGGCCCTCCTTGTCGAGGAGGGCCTGCGCGGTCGGGATGTCGAAAACCGCGAACGTCGCGTTCCCGAGCGAGCTGACCCCGCCGTACTGCGCGATGCCGACGACCTCGAACTCCTGGACGGGTCCTTCGGCGGCCACGCCGATCGTGTCGCCGACCTCGTAGCCCTCGTTCTCGGCCGTGCCGGCGTCGATCACGACCTCGGTCGGGCCCGACGGCCAGTTGCCCGCAACGAGCTCGGTCGGATTGAAGCGCTCGAACTCGGGCGTCACGTCGATCCCGAACGCGAAGGTCGGCGCGTCGGGAGCGATCGCCTCTCCGTCCTGGCCGATGATCCTCGTGTGCTCGTGGAAGACCCCGCCGGCGGCGACGTCGACGCTCGGGACCGCGCGCACGTCGTCGAGGACCTCCTCGGGCATTCCCGGCGAGGCTGAGGACTCGCCCTGGACGCTGATGTCCGGTCCCTTGCCGGTGATGCGAGCGTCGGTCTCCGCGTACGTCTCCGTGAAGAGGTTCGAGAAGGCCTTGTTGATCGTGTCCGTGAGGACGTAGGTGCCGCTCATCATCGCGACGCCCAGGACGATCGCGAGCGACGTGAGCGCCGTACGGAGCTTGCGGCCCGCGAGACCCCTGAGTGCGACCGCGATCACCGCCGCGCCACCTCTTCCATCGTTTCCACGATCTCGTGGACGTTCGCCCGGCCGAGCTCGCGCACGATCTGCCCGTCGGCGAGGAAGAGCGTCCGGTCGCCGATCTCGCAGCCCCTCGGCTCATGGGTGACCATGACAATGGTCTGGCCGTACGACTCGACGGACTCGCGCAGGAGGGTGAGGATCTCCCCGCTCGTGGTCGAGTCGAGGTTCCCCGTCGGCTCGTCGGCGAAGACGACCGTCGGCTTCGAGACGAGCGCCCGGGCGATGGCGACCCGCTGCTGCTGTCCCCCGGAAAGCTCGGAGGGCCGGTGCTTACGCCGGTCGCTGAGCCCAACGCGCGAGATGACCTCGTCAACCCAGCCCTTGTCGGGCTTGCCGCCGGCGAGCTCCACGGGGAGGACGATGTTCTCCTCCGCGGTCAGCATCGGCAGCAGGTTGAAGAACTGAAACACGAACCCGATATGGGTTCGGCGGAGCTTCGTCAGATCGGTGTCGCCGAGCTTCGAGATCTCGGTGCCGCCGATCTCGACCTTGCCGGACGTCGGCTTGTCGAGGCCGGCGAGGATGTGCATGAGGGTCGACTTACCGGACCCGGACGAACCCATAATCCCGGTCAGCTGACTCCTGTGGACGTCCAGCGAGACGCCTCGGAGGGCGTCGACAGCCGTGTCGCCCGAGCCGTACCGGCGAGTGATCTCTCGCGCCGAGACGACGTTGCCGTCCTCGTGTGGGCGCCCGGTCGTCTTCGTCTCTTCGGTGCTCACCGTGAATTCGCCTCCCAAAGTTAGGAGCCACTAACGTACCGGCCGTGCCTACGCGAGTCAAGGACTATCTGTCGCCGGCGAGGAGGAACACGACCGCAACCCCGACATACGCCGTGATCAGCGCTATCCCGCGGACGCGACTCGAGTTTCCGTCGAAGAGGAGCAGCGTTGCGAAGACCACTGATCCCCCGACGGCGGCGAGCTCGACAGGCCTGAACGAGAGCGCGAGCGGGTCGATGGCCCACGCCAGGAGCGCCACCGCCGGGATGAGGAAGACGGCAACCTGCG
>JBBDMP010000143.1:0-17143 GCA_040878265.1 Gaiellales bacterium
CGTGGAACAAGCCTGTCACGCCGGAGGTCGCGGGTTCGAGTCCCGTCGCTCCCGTTTCTTGTTTGCCCTGCAAATCGGCGCTACGCGTTGTCTGCTCTGGTCACGTGCGCCGATTCTGGGCAGCAAACGGGCAGCAGGCGCCGAAAGCTATGGATCCTGGAAAAGTCCTGCAAACAATGATTACCGTCGTTGCGAATGCGTCCGGTGGCTTGCGCGAGACGGGACGAAGCCACGAGAGCGTCCTGAGGAGCTGAATGGCTCCTCTGCGACGGTTCCCAGACGGGAGTGCTCACGCGGTCTCCGGGTGGCCCAAGAACGTTGACGGAGGCGGCGACGGTGTCGGGCTCGAGGTGAGGTAAGTGACCTGTGTCCGAGATGACCATCGCGCCGGTGGCGCCCGGCAGCAGAGCAAGCCGTCGCGCCAGCTGGGACCCGCGTCGGCAAAACGAAGGGCTTCCAGATCGGCGGTCAGCTCGAACCCCATTTCGAGCACACCTCTGCGAGCTGCACGTCCGGAAGCTCCTTTCGTGCCCAAGCGGCGGGTCCCCGTCAGGAACCCGCCTCCTCACATCAAGCGTCTAGCCCGCCGTCAAGTGATTGTGGACGTCGTAGAAGCGCATCTCCGGCTCTTCGTTGAAGCCGACCTCGCGGGTGTAAGGGCCGATCTGCTCCTCCGCAAACCGGTCGAATACCTCCCTCGTCTCCCAGACGTCGACGACCCGGATCCCGTCGTCGGTCTTGGCCACCCAGTGGGAGATCGCTCCTGGGGGTCCCGAGCCGCCCGGTGTGAGGCCCATCTTCTCGATCACCTGGTCGTACTGATCGAGCGTTGCCCCACGGAAGTTCATCTCAACAGCAACCGCCATCAGAACCTCCTTTCCGTTCTGTCTTGACGAACGATCCTAAACGGTTGCCGACGCGAGGACTAGCCCGCGCGCCGGGTAGTACTACGTGTTGGGCCGCGGCTATCGAGCCCGTGGAAGTTCAATCAGCAGCGCCCAGGCCGCGGGTCCACGATCACTCGAGCCGAGCGCTGTCGCCGCGACGCACAGTCCCACCGCGGGCGACTGCGGCGTACACGCCCACGTTCGCCGAGTTGTGCTTGGCTGCCGCGCGGAGAATGCCCGGGTCCTTCGGGAGATCTGCTTGTGGCAGCGTCGTCATCACGCACCGTGGGCAGGGACCCGTGACCTCGAGCCGGACCTCATCGCCAAGCGCGAGCGTGCGACCGACCCAATCGTTCTCGACGAACCCGCGCTGCTCGGTCGTGAGCACGACGTTCGGGCGGAACCGGCGCACCTCGAAGCGACCGTCCGGGTAGAGCTCGCGGAGGCGGTCGATCGTGGCCGTGGTGAGAACATGGACGACGGCGAGATCGAAGAACGTCCCTGCCGGCATCGCCTCGTCCGTGACGGTCTCCCGCAACGCGAGCCCCTCGATGTCCGGCCAGTACTCCTCGAGGCTCGGCTCTTCCGGCGCACTCTCGGCGAAGGCGACCTCACGCCCGAGCGTGCCCGAGAGAACTTGCTCGAGGTCGGATTGCTCACTCGTGACCGTCACTCCATCCGGAAGGGTGATCCGGACAGGCGGCAAGCCGTTTCCGGCTGGAGAATCGACGTAGGCCGAGCGAAACTCGAACAGCTTCGCCCACTTGCGCGGCTCCTTCGCGCTCACGACCTTGCCCGTCTCGCGGTCCATGAGGGCGTACGCACGATCGCCGAGGAGGCCGCGATCGGTGACGACCGAGACATTCAGCTCCTCGCCCATCATCGACTTGACCGGATAGCGCCATAGCGAGGCGACAGAGCCGACGACTCCCGTCTCATTTGATCGCGTGACGTTCATTTCTCCTCCTTCCGGAGAGGTAAGACTACGCCCGAGGAAGGCCTGGCGACAAGAACGGCAGGCCGAAGCACCGTCATGCGCGAACGCACCCCGTGCGGGAACTGCCGCCTGAGAGATAGCCGCGCATGATCGGCAGGCGCAGTTCGACGGAGTACGAGCCGCCTCGCACGGCGGCTCGTCCGACTTCACGCCTCCTCAACGGAGGCAACGGCGAAGACGGAGCAGTGGAGTCGACCTGGCCGCGGCGAGGGCTTCAGATCAACCGTTCTGAATCGGCGAGTCGCGGTGAACGGCGACGCCCGCTGTCCCTGCGACATAGCGGCTGGCAATCGCGCTGCTGCGGTAGCGCGGCTGAGCGCGACGGGAGGGGTCGTCGGTTCAGTCCGGGGGAGGCCTGTGCAGGTGCGGCAGTTCGTGTGCAGCGCGAAGCAACCGCGCCCGGCGCGTTGCACGGCGTCTCGATGACTGGTTGACTCCGCACCCGTCGCCACGAAGCGTCGGACGGGAGGCATGGAGGGCGGTCTGGATGCTCTTTCGTGAGGTTGTCATGGAGGCGCCTTCGACGGCAACGATGCGCGCCTTCTACGGCGGCGCGCTCCAGTTGACTATCGTCGCCGAGAGCGATGAGGAAGTGGCTGTAAGGGCAGGGGCGACGACCCTCCGGTTCCGACGCGCTGCGCCCGGCACGGTGCCGACGTACCACTTCGCCCTGCGTGTGCCCGGAAACAAGTTCGCCGAGGCGAAGGCGTGGCTCGCCGAGCGAACTGAGCTCGTGCGCGAGGATGATCAGGACGAGTTCGAATGGGACTTCTGGGGCGCCCGTGCTGTCTACGCATACGACCCCGTCGGGAACATCATCGAGCTGATGTCGTTCCCGCGGCTGCCATCTCCGGCCGCCGGACCCTTCAGCTCGGATTCGCTCATTGGGCTCGCGGAGCTCGGACTGCCCGTCGCCGACCCGCGCGCCGTGGTTACGCAGCTCGCCGACACGTTCGGAATTGGGTTGTGGGATCGGGGCGAAGTGACGCCGGATGGGCTGACTCCGGTCGGCGAGCAAGGGGCGACGTTCCTCGTCACTCCCATCGGCCGCACATGGTTGTTCGGCGACGCAGCCGCGGATCACCCGCTCGAGGTCGTGCTCACCAGGCGTCGGCCGGGGGTCGCTCGAGTTCGCCGAACATCCGTACCAAATCGCAGGAGCGGCCTGATGCTCGACCGAATCCGCAACCTTGACGACGCCATCCTCCTCTGCGAGGGCTGGGAGCAGATGCGCGCGTTCTACCGCGACACGCTGGGATTCTCCGTCTTCCGCGCCTGGGACGGCTGGTGCGAGCTTCGCGTCGGAAACCCTGCTCACGCTCCGTCGGCGTGGGCGGCCCTACGACGGACCCGCCGCCGAGGGCGCGGCGGTGCAACTCGGCCTTCCGCGTCGCGCCGGCGGAAGTCGACACGTGCTACGACGAGCTCTGGCCAAAGGCGTCGAAAATCCTTGAGCCGCCGCGAGACGGCGGCTACGGCCATTTGACACTGTTCTTCAGGGACCCGGAGTGAAACGTCCTCGAGAAATCTATGCAGACATCGAGCCGGGCAGTGATCACAGGCGGCGATACGGCGGAGGTGGAGGGATGAAGCACCGTCCAATTCAAGGGCTCGGCGAGATCGCCCTCCGCGTTCGCGACCTCGAAACGATGACGAGCTTCTACACCGACGTGGTCGGGCTCGAGCTTATGGACGCGGGAGACGCCTATGTCTTCTTCCGCGTCGCTGACGGCGTCGCGGGGCATACTCAGGTCGTTGCGCTCTTCGGTCCTGGGCGCGAGCCGTACGGCGCAGAAGGCCGCGCGGGAATCGACCCGCGAGTCGAGGCGAGCACCCTTCACCACCTCGCACTCGCAATCTCGAAAGACGACCTGGCGGCGGAGAAGGAGCGGCTCGAGGCCCTCGGTTTCCAGGTGACAAGCGCAAATCACAAATGGACGCAATGGCGCTCGCTCTACGTGAACGATCCGGAAGGAAACGTCGTGGAGTGGGTTTGCTTCGATCCGTCGGTGTGATGCAGATGCAGGTGCGGTTCGCGCGTCACACCGACCGTCTCGCCGAGGTCGTGCGCTTTTATCGCGACGGGCTCGGCCTACCCGAGATCGGACGCTTCGAGGATCACGACGGCTACGACGGGGTGTTCTTGGAGTTGCCTGGCACCGACACGCACCTCGAGTTCACGCGCGGTGGGCAACACGAAGCGCCGTCGCCGCACCCGGAGAGCCTGCTCGTTCTCTACCTCGGCGGCCTGGAAGGAGTCAACGAGGCATGCGAGCGCGTCGGCGCCCAGCCGGTCGAGCCGGCAAACCCGTACTGGAAGGCACGCGGCGTCACGCTCGTCGACCCCGACGGGTTTCGCGTCGTGCTCGTTCCCGACTCGTGGGTGGCGGGCTGATCCTTCCCAGCAGGTCTCGCCGGGCAGCCGGTGCGGCGACACACTCCAACGTGGGCCGCGATCGATCCCCGAGGATGGAGCCCTCATGGAGCCGGGGCAACAGGCGGCTATCAGCAGCAAACGGCCCGGCCGCCAAGGCCGGGAACAAGCCAGATCCGTTGGCCGTCGGCTGTCTGTGGGTGCCAAAAACCGGGTCACGCTACTCATTGGCTCGGTCGCGGCCGAGCTGGGGATCGAAGCGGCGCTGCTCGACACATCTGAACCAGCAGCTTCTGCGACGCGAGCGTCGAGCGGTTGAAGAACAGGTTCAGATAGCTCAGAGTCCGAGGATGAGACCGAGCGCCTCGTCGACGGCGCGCAGCTCGCCCGCGTCGAGACGCCCCGCAGACCGGTCGAGGCGCTGCGGGTCGACCACGGTCGTCTGCTCGACGAGTACGCGCGTCTCGCGTCCGCCGAGCGTGATCGTGGGACGGAAGCTCGCCGGCCGTGCGCTCGCAGAGGTTGGCGCGACGAGCGTGGTGCTGAGCTCGAGAAACTCGTCGGCCTGCACGATCACCGCGTAGCGGGCGCCGCGCTGCTCATGGCCGCGCGCTCCGCGGCGCGGGGGCAGGCGGAAAACCTCGCCGCGAACCATCTCAGTCCGGCGAGCGTGGCGCGAGCTCGGACAGCTGCTCGCGAACGATCCGCATCTCCTCGCGATCGCCCTCGTCGGCCGCCACGCGCCGCACCTCCTCGCGAAGCGCCGAGCGGACGCGCCGCCGGGCAGCGGCCTCGCGCAGCGCAGTGCGCACCGCCTCCGAATCCGTCATCTCGCCGGCGCGCACCACCTCGAGCGCAGCGGCGGAGGCGTCGTCGAGGCGAACATGCAGCGAACGGGGCATGTGTCAAGTGTAGCACGAATCATGCTACACGTGGCCCACTCGTGGCCCGAACGTCCCAACGACGATCGACGCAACCATGCGGCTCGCGAAAAACCCGGGTCGGGAAAACCCCTGCAAATGTGGCCGTTCGTCGGGACTCGTCGCCGGCCGTCGTCGGCCCCGAGTCGGCCTGTCACGCCGGAGGTCGCGGGTTCGAGTCCCGTCGCTCCCGTAAAGTCCCTGTAAATAGGCATCTATCCCGCGCTCATCCCGCACGGGCAGAGCCGGTGAAAGCCGACGAAACCCGGCAAATACCCGCAAGGTGTATGACCGGCCGGTACGACCGGCGGTCGTGTGTGTCAGATAGGACAACGGCGAACTCACCCGCCGGCGCTGGCCGACCCACACGATCCATGCCGGCTGCCGCAACCTCGCCAAGCCAATGGAGTACGCGGGCTGCTGGCTCTCCGGCCACTCTGAGCGGCTTGCCGACTAGGTCTCGCAAGCCGAGCGCACCTGCTCGACCGAGCCCCTGACGGCCTGCTCCCACACGGCTGCTACCCGGTCGCCCCAGCGGCGTCCCAGCCACCAGAGATCGGTGCCGAGCTCTCCCTCCCAGGTCAGACGCGTCCCGCCGGAGATCGGCTCGAAAGTGAAGCTCTCGGAAACGTGCGGGACCGGGCCGCGGACAAGACGGAAGTCGATGCGGTGGGGCCGGTCGAAGCGAACGGTCTCGACCGTCACGGCGATGCGCTCGCCAACGGGCGTCCTGTGAGCTGCAAGCACCATGTCGGCGCCGCGTTCCCAGACCTCGACCTTCCCGCGAAGAGCCCGTGGTACCCGCTCGGCGTACGGAGCCCGGACGGCATCGAAGACGCGTTCCGGCGGCGCAGCAATGTCCCATGAGACCGGGCCTAGCCGCCTCACTTCCCGCCCGACACCGAGGTCGACGGTGACCGCGCCACGAACTAGGAGGCCGAAGACCTTCACGACTCCGAGCGCAACACCGGCGATGAGTACGCGGTGTGCCCGGCCTTGGCCGAGCGTCCTCGAGTGGTCGACGGGGCGGGTCAAGCGCGCGTCGCCGATGCTCGAAAACATCGTGAACGACTTCCGGATCTCCACCGATGTCGAGCGCGATCGAGAGGACTCAACTGGGCTAGACCACCCAGGCGTAGCCGTCCCAGTACGCGACCGGCCTGCGCCGGCGCCAACCCCTCACGTCGACGTGCAGCTCGTCGGGAAGCCGCGACGTCCGGGCATCGATAGCGATCACGTCCACCGGCGACAGAGTAGTGCCCGGCGGGCCTGGCTGGTTTCCAGCCGCGCTGGCGGTTGTCGGCCGATGCGCCGCTCGCTGCTAAGCGGGCTGAAGCCTCATGTGTGGGGACCGAACTAGGGGGTGTTTCTGCGTAAGCACTCCGGCCCACAAATCGACTCGTAGCGATATCGCATCCAACCTTTCGTTCTATCCCCACGCGAAGGAGGACAATGCCGCACTGGATCTCTGATCATGGCCGACGCCCTGAGCTCGCCGAGCTTGGGGAGCGGACCAGCCGCGGCGCGACCGCGGGCCTTGTCTCCGGCCTCGTCTTTCTCATCGCGACGATGGGCTACGTAACGACGCAGGGGCTCCCCGCCGTCGCGCCGATGATCGACATCTCGACCATCTTCCACGGGCAGGACGAGCCGATCCCAAGTCCCGACAACGTCGTCGTCGGGCTCGTGACCCACCTGACGCTCGCAGCGTCCTTCGGAATCGTCTTCGCGCTGCTCGCTTCGGTTCTCCCGCGTCGCGTCGGCGTTCTCCTGGCGGCCGGAGTCGTCTACGGGCTCCTGCTGTACGTCGTCAACTTCCAGATTCTCGGGCGCACGCTCTTCCCGTGGTTCACGAACCCGGACGGTCCCGACCAGGGCTTCGAAGTCTTCATCCACGCGGTCTTCGGGCTCCTGCTCGTCCCATTCCTGATCGGCGCCAGAGCGGCAGCGGCTCCGGCCGTCCCCGAGCCCGGGCGTGGCGCCCACCGCGGTGAGGCGAGAGAGCGCGCGTGACGGTGCCCTAGCCGCATGGGCCGACGCGGGGCAAGGCGAGCGACGTGATCGAGCTCGGTCCGGCAGGGCTTGCGATCGCATTTGCGGCCGGCTTCATCTCGTTCACGTCGCCCTGTGTGCTGCCGCTCGTACCGGGGTACCTCTCCTTCGTCTCGGGTGTCGGCTTCGACGAGCTCGGAGCCCGGCCCGGACGCGTCGTCGCGTCGACCGCAGCCTTCGTGGCGGGCTTCGGCTCCATGTTCGTCGCCCTCGGCGCGGGCGTCGCCTGGTTCGGAAATGCCTTGATCGCGCACCGCCGGCCGCTCGAGATCACGGCCGGGATCTTCATCATCCTGGCCGCGGTCGCGATGCTCGGCCTGCCGCTGCCGCGCCTGCTCGGCCAGGAGCGGCGCCTCGAGATGCGGACGGGCGGCCGCGGACTTCTCACCTCTGGACTGACCGGCGTCGCCTTCGCGATCGGCTGGACGCCTTGCATCGGCCCGACTCTCGCTGCCATCCTGACGCTCTCGGCCGGCGGTCCGAGCGCCGTCAGCGGAGCCGTACTGCTCGGCGCCTACTCGCTCGGGCTCGGTGTTCCCTTCCTGCTCTTCGGCCTTCTCTTCACGCGCGCGCTCGGCCTCGTCCGCTGGCTTCGCTCACGCTGGCGGGCGGTCAGCGTCGGCTCGGCGGCCCTGCTCGTGACCTTCGGGGCGCTCCTCATCACAGGCGACCTCGTCCGGCTGACGACGCAGCTCGCCCGCTTCACGGGCTGGCAGATCTAGCGGACGATCCGCACGTCGGGCTCGAAGGCCGCGACCGCGAACCAGAACGGGGTGTCAAAGGCGACCAGTTTGCCGCCCTCGGCGGTGCGAACCTCGGCGGACCCCACCTCGCGGCCGCCGGCCACCTGCCCAGCGTCGAGCGCCGAGCGCACCCCGGGCTTCCATACGACCTCGAGGCGCTCTCCGCCCACCCGTACCTCGAGTGTCTTGCGACGGGTCAGAACGGAGAAGGGGATCGCGACCGCCTCTCCGCCGCGATCGACGAAGACGACGCGCTCCTTGGGGAGAAGCCGGCGGTCGCCGCTCCCTGCGGCCCCGAAGAACGGCGGCGACCCGACGTCGTCGTAGCCCGCGTACGGATTTTGGCCGTAGGGGCGCTCGAAGCTGCCGTCCGCGGCCTTCGGTCGGTCGAGCACCTGGCCGTCCGGATGCGCCGAAGCGAAGTCCTCCCAGGCGGCGATCCGCGCGGGCACCTTGTCGAGCTTCGCGCCGGCAAGCTCACCGACGACCGCCTCGCCGCCGAACTGCTGCCACCAGCTCTCGGTCTGGCGGTCGTACATGACGAGGTCGGAGTACCGGAGGTTGCCGGTCGTTCCGAAATCGAGCAGGCGACCGCGGAGGCGCCGGTCGAAGACGATCGCGGTGTTGCAGAGCGGGCAGAACGTGACGGCGAGCGGCGTCCCGGTGATCTCGTCGTTCACGATCTCGTGCCAGATCAGGATCTGGAGCGGGTAGGCCCGCGCCTCGCCCCCGAGCTCGAGCTCGAGCACCGGCTCGCGGGCCTCGAGCCACGCGCCGGCGGCGTCGACGCTCGTGAAGGACGGGTCGTCGAGCGCCGGGATGCCGTCCTTGCCGGGCCCGCCGCCCTGAAACTCGCTCAGCGGGGCCGTATGCCTCGAGAAATCGGTCTTCCAGCCGGCCCTCGAGACGCCGCGCTCGTCGTCGCCCGGGGAGTCCGTCTGGCCGACTCCGGCCGACGCCGTCTGGCCGGCAGGCGCGGCCTCGTCCGAGCCCCCGGCGCACCCCGCCCCGAGGAGGGTGAGCACGGTCGCCCCGATAAGGAAAGGGGTTCTCACGCCCCGGTCTGATGCGCCCAGGAGCCAATTCGACGCCGCCCGGGTCGCCTCAGGCGGCCGAGTCCGCCAGCCCGTAGGCACGAGCGATGCTCGCCGCGAGCGTCGCGAGTCCAGCGAGCGCCCCGAATGCGGCGAGCGCCGCCCCTTCGCGCATGCCGAGGCCCGCGAGGACGAGCCCGGAGAAGAGGAGGAGTCCGGGCAGCCGCCCGGAGACGGCCCGCCGTAGATCGGGGGGCCTCGCCGTGCGGAAGTAGGCGACCGAGACGACGACCCAGGGAAGGGCGTAGCGGACGACGACGAGCGCGGTCGCCCAGCCAGGAAGGAGCCCGGCGCGGGCGAGCCCGAGAGCGGCCGCGCCGAGGAAGATGCCGTCCACTGTCGCGTCGAGCCAGAAGCCGAGGCGAGTCGTCTCGCCCCGGGCGCGGGCGAGTCGCCCGTCAACGCCGTCCGTCAATCCGGCGAGGAGGAACAGGATGACGAGGGCGGTCCCGTCGAGCGCGAGCAGCGCCGGCACCGTCCCGGCCCGCAGCACCGTCAGGACGTTCGCCAGCCCGAGCCCGCAAACAGGCGTGCCGTCCGCGCGCTCGAGCATTCCGAGGTGCCAGTCGACCATGAGAACGACGAGCACCCACCAGAGCGCTCCGGCAGCCGCGAGCGGCGGGTATCCCGCGACGGCCGCCCCCGCCCAGGCGGCGAGCCCTGCTGCGCCAAGAGCAAGCGCCTGCCGGTGCTCGCGCGGTCGCTCGGCCCGCCGCTCTCGGGCGCGCGCGCGCGAGCGAAGAAGGAAGACGGCCCAGGCGCGAGGAGCGTAGCCGGCGGCGCGCAGGTCGACGAGCGCCTCGCGGGTCCAGCGCTCACCGCTGGTCACCGGCGCGCGGCGACGACGACGCCGTAGCCGAGCAGGCCGTCGCGAACCGCCTCGCGCGCGGCCGCGACGAGCCCGAGCCAGCGATCCGTCCCGCGACCGATCTCAGACGGCAGCAGGTTCCCGGCGATGCGGGCAACCCGCAGGCGCCCCTCGACCCGGTCGAGCAGCGCGTCGAGGGCGGCGTCGTGGCGCTCGGTTCTGACGATTGCGAAGCCCGCCTCCTCCAAGAGCTCGGCGATCCCTTCGAGCGGACGAGCGTCGGCGAGGCAGGCCGTCCAGGCGGTGAGGGTGCGAAGCTCGGCGGGAAGCTCGGCCGCCGCCGTGACGTCGGAGAGGGCGAGCCGGCCGCCGGGCACGAGCACCCGGGCGAACTCCGCCGCTGCCATCTCCTTGTCGGGGAAGAGGCAGAGCGAGCACTCGCAGAGAACGCCGACTGCGCTCGCGTCCGGAAGTGGGATCGCTTCGGCGTCGCCGTGCAGGAAGCGCACGCGGTCGTCGAGGCCTGCGTCCGCGGCGGCTCGGCCCGCCGAGGCGACGCTCTCCTCGGACAGATCGATCCCGACGACCCGGCAGCCGGCCTCGCGCGCAGCCTGGAGCGCGCTCGTGCCGGGGCCGCTCGCAACGTCGAGGACGGTCGCCCCCGGGCCGACCTCGAGCGCTCGGACGAGCCTGCCCGTCAGCTCAGCCCCGCCTGGGTGGTAGCTGTCGCCGAGGAGCCAGCGGGCAGCGGGGCTCGAGTAGGCGCTTGCGCAGCAGGCCTTGACGACGTCCGGAGCCGCCGTCACGGGTCGAGCCTCCGGCCGAGATTCGTCGCCGCGGCGTGGCCGGCACGTCTGTTCCCCGCGACAGTCCGCGAGCCATAGGGGGTCTCCTCGAGAAGCGGCAGGAGTTGGCGCGCGTTCGGGACGACGGGGGCGACGCTCGTGCCCGAGAGTTGCTCGCGCACCTGCTCGCGGTAGCCGACCGTGTTGTAGGCGCAGAAGGGGATGAGGCGGCCGTCCGGCGTGATCTGCTCGATGCAGCATTTCATGAGCTGGCGCACGTTCAGCGTGTACGCGTCCTGGAAATCCTGGACGGTGACGACGAAGACGTGCGAGCGGACGTCGTCGAGCGCCGCCGGCAGGTCGATGCCGCAGTCCGCGCAGGCAAGGAGCGCCTCCTCGGCGCCCGGCGCCGCCGACGACGAGAACATCTTCTCGAGCGCGTGCCGCAGGTCGAGGTCCGGCAGGACGCGGTTCGAGACGTAGTCGAGGTAGTCGTCGATCTCGAGGATGCGGGTGAAGGGAACCACGCTCTCGCCGTCGACGAGCGCGTAGCTCATGCTGCGGCAGGTCGGGAAGCAGCAGGGGACGGGCACGAAGTCCGAGACGCGGAACCAGTCTGGGAGCTGCTCGGCGACGAGCCGCATCACGTCCGGGTTGGTCAGGCGCTCGAGCGGGTCGAAGACGCGGTGACGCCCGGAATGGGTTACCGGCTGGAAGACGACGCTGTTCACGGCCCGGTGCGAGACGCCGAAGCGAACGATCGCACCCGCCTCGTGCTCGTTGACCCCGCGCTCGACGGCCGCGACGAGCGTCACCGTAACGCCGTGCTCGGCACAGGCTTCGAGCGCGCGCCGCTTGTCCTCGCGCAGGTCCTTCCCGCGGATCGCGAGGTGAGTCTCGAGGTCGAAGCCGTCGAACTGGAGATAGACGTGCGCGCCGACCCGTGCGAGCTCGGGCGCGAAGCGCCGGTCGCGCCCGAGCCGGATTCCGTTCGTGTTCAGCATGACGACGCGAATCCCGCGCTCCTTCGCCATCTCCATGAACGTGACGATCTCGGGATGGATGCTCGGCTCGCCGCCCGAGAACTGCACGACCTCGGGCTCCCCTTCGGCGGCAACGAAGGTGTCGAGCATGAAGGCGACCTGCTCGCGGGTCAGCGAGAAGCCGTCGGGCTGGTGGCCCGAGTCGGCGAAACAGATCGGGCAGTCGAGGTTGCAGCCGGTGTTCACTTCGATCAGACCGAGGCAGGCATGCTGCTTGTGGTCGGGACAGAGTCCGCAGTCGAGCGGGCAGCCGTCGCGCACCTCGGTCTGGAACTCGAGCGGAAGCGTCCCGGGCTTGTTGTAGCGCTGCTGCGCGACGTAGAGCTCAGCGTCCGAGTAGACGAGCGCCTCGAAGTGCCCGTGCTCGGGACAGCGCTTGCGCATGATGACCCGGTTGTTGCGGACGTTCACCTCCGCCTCGATCACGCGCTTGCAGACGGGGCAGATCGACTTGGTCAGCTCGAGGAAGACCTCGTCGCGGTCGACCCTCGCTTGCCTCGTTGCGTTCAGCGCCACAGGCCCTCCCTTCCTCCTCGGGTTCCGGTCGGATGCAGACACGGTCCAGGACGATTCCGAACGGTCGAACCGGCTGAGCCGGAAGGCATCGAACCGAACGACGCATGTCCCACCGCTCCCTCGCGCGCCCGGCAGCCTTCCTGGCCACCGCGACCATCCTCATCGCCGCGGAGCAGGCGCCTGGCGGCGAGCACGCCTACGAATGGACGACTTGCCGCGCCGACCGGGCGAGTCGCGGGCGCGGCAGGGAGAGTCCGGCGTTCGCGGCCGCGTACCACGCCAGCGCGAGCATGTAGGCGTCCTCGAGCAGGATCCACCAGCGAAGCTCTTGAGCGAGGTAGACGCCGAAGCAGGCGCAGTTGCCGACCGCGAGGCCGCGCACGAAGGCCTGCGCCGCGAGCGTCGACCAGAAGACCGCGAGCGCGAGGCCAAGCGCTCCGCCGGCCCGCCCGAGCGCCCTCGGATTGGCCCTGCTCGCAAGGAGCAGGATCGCCGCGGCGAGCTCGAGCGAGGGCAGTGCGTACGAGGCGCCCGCCGCAGCCGTGCCTTCGAGGAGCCGAGATCCCTCGATCGCTTCCGCGAAGCCGTCCCGATCGGCGATCTGGCCCGACGCCATGGCGGCGAGCAGCAGGCTGTAAAGGAGCGACGCGACCGCCGGGCGGCGGGTCACGCCTTCTTGGCCGCCCGCAGACCTTCCTCGAACCCGGACAGAGTCGTCGCCCCGACGATCCTCGTCACAACCCGGTGCTGGGCGTCGAGGAAGACCGTGGTGGGAAGACCCTGCACGCCCAGCTCGTTCGCGATCTCGCCGTTCGGGTCGAAGATGCTCGGGTGGCTCCAGCTCCAACGGTCGTAGAAGGCCGCGGCGCCGCTCTCGGTGTCTTGGTAGTCGATCCCGATCACCTGCGCTTCCGGATGCTTCTTCGCGAACTCGCGCAGGTCGACCGCCTCCTCGTTGCAGCCCGGGCACCAGGAGGCCCAGACGTTCAGGACGATCGGCTTGCCGGCATAGGCGTCGAGGCTGACCTCCTTGCCGGTGACCGGGTCCTTGCCGCTCAGCTCGGTCGCCGGTCCGGACTCGCTCGGGCTCGCGCTCGGGCCGGCGGCGTCACCGCTCCCCGCGCGGAGAACGCCCACGGCGACCACTGCGGCGACGGCAACGGCGGCGACGGAGATCCAGAGCCACGTGGGTGTCGTTGACCCGCGCTTGCCGGGCGGTCCCGGCCCGGTGCCACCCCCAGTCTGACGCGCCTGCTTGGCCCTACGCCGGCTCACGGAGCGCACTTCTTCCGTCGAGCGAAGAGGATCGACTCATCTCGGGCCGTTCGATGCAGATCGCCCTCGAACGATTTCACGCCGAACTCGAGTCGCCCTCGGCCCGGATCCGCTCAACGACGGCGTCGACGAGCTCAGGCTTCGGGTCGGGCTCGCGGCGGCCGAGTGCGGCGAGCGAGCTGAGCGTGGCGAGGAAGGCGCGAAACGCCGCCTGGCACATCTCGCAGCGGGCGAGATGGCGCGCCACCCGGAAGCGTCGGTAGCCGCGAAGATCGCCCTCGGCGTAGTCCGACATCGAGCGGGCGGTTTCCTCGTGGGAGCCGTTCAGAGGATGGGTGAGGAGGCGCACGGTCGTATGATGCAGCCCGCGCCTGCGTCGATGCGCGGGCCTTTTCCGGAAAGGGCTTGTTCGGGGCGTCGAGGGCGAGGCGATGCTAGCGTCGTCCCGTGGACGACGACGAGGCCCGGCTCCTCACACGGGCACGAGACGGCGAAGTCGACGCGTTCGCCGAATTCGTCCGCAGGTTCGAGCGCCGTGTCCGCGCCGTCCTCGGGCGGCTGCTCGACGACGAGCGCGACGTCGACGAGGCGGCGCAGGACACCTTCGTCCAAGCGTGGCGGAACCTCGACCGATTCCGAGGCGACGCGGCTCCCTTCACCTGGCTCTACCGCATCGCCGTCAACGAGGCGCTTCAGCGTGTTCGGCGCAAGCGGCTCGATACCCGTCCGCTTCCGGACGTCGAGGAGGCGCCGGCCTCACCCGTGCCCGGCGCTCGCGGTCCGGACGACCAGGCCGAGGAGCAGGAGGAGCTCGCCTTCCTCGCCGCCCGCATCCGCGCGCTCGACTTCGACCTCCGTGCGCCGCTCGTCCTCCGCGACGTCGAGGGCCTCTCGAACCAGGAGGTCGCCGACGCCCTCGGGCTCACCGTACCCGCGGCCAAGAGCCGAATCCACCGCGCCCGGATGCAGCTCCGGGAGGAGTTTCAGCAGTGGCGAGGCCCGCCGGCCTGAGCCAGAGCCTCAGGAGGCGAGATCACCTCCGGGAAGCTTGCGAAAGGCGCTCAGGTATCCCTCGCTGAAGGTCGGGAACTGCGCGACCGTGTCCTCGAGGACGCTGACGGGAATCTCCGCCCGGATCGCGAGGACGGCTTGGTGGATCCATTCGCCTGCGAGCGGGGCGACGGCCCACGCGCCGACGAGGACGCCGCGAGCCTGGTCGACCACGATGCCGAGTGTGCCGCGCGGATGCTCCTCGTAGGTGTACGGGCGAGCAATCGATTCGACGAGGTCGACGGTCGCCGCGGCCACGTCGATGCCTCGCTCGCCGGCCTGCTCGAGCGTCAAGCCGACGGCCGCGACCTCGGGGTCGGTGAAGACGACTCGTGGGATGGCTCGGTAGTCGGCCTTGACGTCCTGGCCGAGGATGTCGGCGGTCGCGATGCGCGCCTGGTACTTGCCGACGTGCGTGAAGAGCGAGACGCCGGTTACGTCGCCGATCGCCCAGATGCCGTCGGCGGCACGACAGCGCTCGTCGACTGCCACTCCACCTGTGCCGGCTTCGATACCGGCGGTCTCGAGCCCGAGCCCTTGGGTGCGAGGGACGCGCCCGGCCGAGACCACGAGCACCTCGCCGCGAGCCTCGCTTCCGTCGTCGAGGCGAACAACGCGCTCGCCCTCGTGCACTTTGACGCTCTCGGCCGTCCGGCCGAGCAGGAGCCGGACGCCGTCGGCTTCGAGCTCCTTGCCAATGAGCTTGCTGACGGCCGGGTCCTCGCGCTTGAGCAGCGACTCATGATTGTGGACGATCGTCACCCGGGAGCCGAAGCGGGCGAGCATCTGCCCGAGCTCGATCCCGACCGGCCCGCCGCCGATGAACACGGCGCTCTTCGGAATCTCGTGGAGCGTTGTTGCCTCTCGATTCGTCCAGTAGCCGGCTTCGCTCAAGCCCTCGACCGGCGGGATGAACGAGTCTGAGCCGGTTGCGAGGATAATCCGTTCGCTCTCGAGCACCCGACCGCCGGCCTCGACACGACCGGACCCGGCCAGACGGGCGTGAGCCTTCACGACGGTGACCCCGTCCCTCTCGTAGCGGGCGACCGTCTTCGAGTCGTCCAGATCGCGGATCATCCAGTCGCGGTAGGCGGCGATCCTCTGCCAGTCGAGCTCGGGCCGAGAGACGCCCGCGAGGCGCTCGCTCTCTCCTCGGACTTCCGGTGGGCGAAGCAGCGTCTTCGAGGGAATGCACGCCCAGTAGCCGCACTCTCCGCCGACGAGCTCCCGCTCCACGAGCGCGACGTGTATGCCGGCCCGCGCGAGAGCGCCCACTGCCACTTCGCCGGCGGGACCGGCACCGATGACGACGGCGTCAAACGTCTCGCTCACGTGATGGCCTCCTGGTGGTCGGTGTACGAACTGGGACGGCCGGTGCTTGCACCTAGCTCGCACTCGCGTTATATTGGATCTGCCTTATATCAGAAGGAACGCGTACATGAGTCAGACTGCCCCATTTAAGCTCCCGGAAGCGCCCGCCAGAAGCGACCTAATCGCCAAGTACTTCCGAGGTCTCGGCGACCCAACCCGTCTGCGCATCCTCGAACTCCTCCGCTCTGAGGGGGAGCTCTCGGTCGGCGCGCTCGTTGCGCGGCTTGCTCTGGCCCAGCCCCAGGTCTCGAACCATCTCGCCTGCCTTCGCTGGTGCGGCTTCATCGAGGCGCGCCGCGAGCACCGCATGATCTACAACCGGATCGCCGATGAGCGGGTCGAGCAGATGCTCGACCTTGCGAGCGCGCTGCTCGAGGACAACGCCGACCACGTGGTTGCCTGTTGCCGGATCGAGGAGGGCTAAACGCGACGCGGGGCCCGTACCGGCTTTGGGACCCTCGGAGTCGCTGTATTCGCCGTCGTCTGCTGCGCGGGCTTGCCTCTCCTCGTCGGCGCCGGGCTAAGCGTCACTGCGATCGGCGTCGGCGCCGGGCTCACGGCCGGCCTGGTCGCGGCGGCGACTGCCATCGCGGTGCTCGCTCTGCGCGCTCGCGGCCGGCGTGGCGCCTGCCGGCTTCCACCCGATCGAACCAAGGAGCCCGCATGATCCCCGAAAGCAACCGCCCGCTGGTCGAGATTCTCTACTTCGACGGTTGCCCCAATCACGAAGGGGCACGGTCGCTCGTGGAGTCCGTTGCTCGTGAACTGGCCCTCGAGCCCGAGGTTCGGCTCGTCAACGTGTCTGATCCAGAGGCTGCTGAGCGCGAGCGCTTCCTCGGCTCACCGACCATTCGAGTCAACCGCCACGACATCGAGCCGGGCGCCGACGAGCGCACCGAGTTCGTCTATTCCTGCCGCGTCTACCGGACCGATGCCGGCCTCACCGGCCAGCCGGATGAGAAGTGGCTTCGCGACGCACTCTCGCATGCCTAACCGATCCCTGAACCCGTAAGGGGTCTCGACCACCTGCTGCCGCGGCGCCCTGGGGCAGCAGAAGGGCAGCAAACGCCCGAAATCGAGCCTACGCAATTATGCATAAATCAGGCGACAGAGGCCCGCAGACCCGATGAATAGAGCGATTGCGAGTCAATCGTCGCCAATCGTCGCGCTCGCGGAACAAGCCTGTCACGCCGGAGGTCGCGGGTTCGAGTCCCGTCGCTCCCGTCTT
>JBBDMP010000144.1:0-3085 GCA_040878265.1 Gaiellales bacterium
CGAAGTCGACGCCGATGATGGGGTCGAGGCTCCCGTGCGCGATCGAGACCGGGAGGCCGCGCCGGCTCTCGAGCTCGAGCTCGAAGCCTTCCACCCGCGGCAGGAAACCGGAGAACGCGAGGATTCCGGCCGGACTCGGCCGGCCGGCCGCCAGTCCGAGCGAGTACGCCATCACGGCGCCCTGCGAGAACCCGCCGAGGACAGTGCGGCCGGGCTCCACGCCCTGGTCGGCAAGCGTCGCGTCCAGCCAGTCCGAGAGCGCGGCGAAGGTAGGCAGAAACGTGTCCGGATCCGGATAGCCGACACGCGGCACGACGTACCAGTGCTGCCCGCCGGGCGGAAGCGACAGCGGCCCGCGCGGCAGGAGGCCGAGATGGCGCTCCTCCGGGTCTAGCGCGTCGAGAAGCGGTGCAAGGTCGAGCTCGTCAGCCCCGCGCCCGTGCAGGAGCACGATCGCGGTCTTTGCTCTTTCCCTTCCCGTGGCCCTTGCCGGGCGCTCCCTGTGCGTGATGACCGTGCTTCCCAGCCTTCTTGGAGCCTAGTCCCTTTTTCTCGTGGCCCTTGGCCTTGCCCTTCTTGTCGTCGACGGGCGGCGGCGCTGCCGCGGGGGACGCCTCTAGGGGCCGGTCTTGCCTCGCTCGAGCGGAGATGGCCGGTGACGCTTCGGAAGCTGCGCGCGCGGGCGCCGCGGGCTGCGTGACTACGGGCTGGTTTGGCTCTTGTGCAGGAGGTGGAGCGGGTTTCGGCGCCACCACCTCGGCGACTTCGGCCTGTGCGGGCAGGGCCTCGGGAGCCGGCCCGGGGCTCGACCCGTCGCGCCAGACGAGCGGCAACAGGACGACCAGCCCGACGATCGCGCTCATCGCCAAGACGAGCGCGGCCGCAGCGAGCAGGCGCCGGTTACTACTTCCCATCTGTTCCCCCATCGGTGTCCCGGGTGTAGAGCTTAAAGCCTACGTGGCCGGGACGCCCGCGTCGAGGAGAAGCTGCCGAAGCGTCTGCGCGTTGGCCGGGGCCTGGGCCGCGACCCCGTCGGGCGTGCGGCTCCAGCGGTTGTTGTTGAACAGGACGTAGGCCTGTTCGGCGCCCGAGGCGAGCTCGCGCAGCGGATCGATCCACTCGGCCAACTCCTCCTCCGAGTAGAGGTAGTCGAAGCGGTCCGACGCGCTTCCGCCGCGGACGTTCCACGTCTTCTCGTTGCGTCCGTGCATGCGCACGTACGCGGTGGAGCTGGTGTGGGCGATGACGGTCGGGACGAGGTTCTTCGCCTCCGTCTTCGGTGCGTCGACGACGACGTAGGTCGCGCCAAGCTCCTCGAGGAACGCGAGCGTGGCGGCCCGGTTCTCGTCGTCGAGCCAACTGCGGTGGCGGAACTCGACGAGCATCTCGTCGCCTTGGAGCTGCTCCTTGGCCCACTCGAGGTACTCGAGCGACTGAGGCTTGTACACGACGTACGAGGGGAACTGCATGAGGATGCCGCCGAGCTTTCGCGCCGCGCGCAGGGGCTCGAGCGCCGCGTGGAAGCGCGCGAAGACCTCGGCGCGGAATTCGCGTGGCGGCCGGTCGACGCGGCCTCGGTCGTCGACTGGGGCGCCGGCCCGAAGGTCGGGCGGCAAGACCTCGGCCTTGACCGGATGGCGCGTCATCACGCCGAAAGCCTTCACGTGCATGACGAAGCCCTCGGGCGTCCGCTCGGCCCAGTTGGCGACCATCCCCTCGTCCGGCAGGCGGTAATAGGTCGTGTTCGCCTCGACGGTGTCGAAGTGCTCGGCGTAGTAGCGAAGGCGTTCCTCCCCGGAGCGCACGCCGGGCGGATACCAGTACTTCGTGAGCCCCTCGTCGGCCCAGGAGCACGTGCCGATCCGGACGGGAGCGCTCACACGGCGAGCGCGAGCTGCTCAGCGCGGCGCGGGCGCTGCGCCGCGCGCGGCTCGCGGTGTCCGTGCCCACCGATCCTGTGTCGCGCGTGCACGCGGGCGAAGCGCTCGGCCACCGCCTGCTGGTAGGCCTTGGGTGCGTAAGCACGGTGGCCGTAGAGCTCGACGTAGCGAGGGTAGAGCCACGGGTACGTCTCCTGCATCCACGGCATGAAGTGCTCGCGAATGCCCTGGCGCACGTGCAGCACGATCGGCGTCGCGTAGTCGACGCCCGCCTCTGCGCAAGCGCCGATGATCTCCTCGAGATGCTCCTCGTCGTCGGTGAGCCCCGGCAGGATCGGGGCGACGAGGACGCCGGTACGGATTCCCGCCTCGGCGAAACGGGAGAGGATCTCGAGGCGGCGCCGGCCCGGCGGGGTTCCCGGTTCGACGACCCTGCGCACGGCCTCGTCGAGCGTGCCGACGCTCATCGAGACCGTGACCCCGGCGACCTCGTCGAGCTCACGTAAGAGGTCGAGGTCGCGGAGGATCATGGTCGACTTCGTCAGCATCGAGAGCGGATTGGCGAAGTCGGTGAGCGCCTGCACGATCCCGCGCGTCAGCTTGTATCGGCCCTCGCAGTGCTGATACGGGTCCGTCGCCGTGCCCATCGCGATCCTCTCGCCGCTCCACTTCGGCGAGGCCAGCTCCCGGCGAAGCACCTCGACGACGTTGGTCTTCACGACGATCTTCGAAGAGAAGTCCTCGCCGACGCCGAGGTCGAGGTAGGCGTGGAAGGCCCGGGCGAAGCAGTAATGGCAGCTGTGGGTGCAGCCGCGATACGGATTGATCGTCCAGCGGAAGGGCACGCGCGCGGCGTCGGGCACGCGGTTCAGAGCCGTCTTGCAGGTGTCCTCGAGGTACTGCGCGCGGCCCATCGATCCACTATACTAGAACATATGTTCGTAAGGGTTCGCTAAGGGTTCGCTAGGCTCCGAGCGAGGTAGAACTGAAGCGGATGGCTACCGACGCGCTGACGCAGCCGCAGATCGCGGCCCTTCTCGACCGAGGCGAGGAGTCGAGCTGCCTCGAGCTCTCTGAGGTCGACGAGCTCATCCAGTCGCTCGAGCTCGAGGACGAGGCCGTGGAGGCCCTCTACGAGGAGATTCAGCGCCGAGGCATCGAGGTGCGGGACGATTGCGGCCGAGCCGTGCCCGAGTCCACCTACG
>JBBDMP010000145.1:0-3046 GCA_040878265.1 Gaiellales bacterium
GTGCTGAGGTCCGCGAGCACGGACTGCGACCCCGGCGACATCGCGAGGTCCCCGAGCGAGACGACGCCGATCGGGCTTCCGCCGTCCACGACCGGGAGCCGGCGGATGTCGTGCCGCCGCATGGTCTCGATCGCCTCCCGCACGACCGCCGTCGACGAAATCGTCTCCACGGTCGGCGTCATGGTCTCCTCCACGGTGGTGGTGTTCGGGTCGCGGCCCTCGGCGACGGCCCGGATCGCGATGTCCCGGTCGGTGACGATCCCTCGCAGCTGCCCCGTCCCGTCGACGATGAGGACATCGCCGATGTCGGCGCGCTCCATGACCTTGGCGGCGTCGGCGAGCGAGGTCTCCGGCGTAACCGTTTCAGGCGTCGCGGACATCACCTCGCGCACGGTGCGGACATCGATCGTGCTGCCGCCGTCACCCATCGCCCTCGAGCGCAGGCCGCTCGCGGTCTGCGCCAGCGTCGACGCCTTCTCGCGAGCGTCCTCCTTTGCGTTGCGGATCGCGTTCACCGGCTTGTCGCCGAACTTCATGCCCGCCGCGTACCCGGCGCCGAACGAGATCAAGGTTCCGAAGAGACCCATGGAGCCCACCTCCGATTCGAGCGGCGTTCGTCGCCCGTCCAGGGAATGGCTACCCCGCGGGGAGGTTCGTCAATCGTTCGGTAGTGAGGACGGCCTCAGCGGCCGACCGCGCGAGCGAGCTGCTCCTTGGTCATCTTCGAGCGTCCCTCGACGCCCTTGCGCTTGGCCTCCTGGTACAGCTGCTCCTTCGTCCGGCCGCGTGGTCCCTTGCGGTTGGCGCGCAATCCTCCGCGGCGTCCGGACGAGATGTCCTTCACAGACGTCGGGTTCGCCGTCTTCGCCTCGCCGGAACGGGCGCGCTCCTTGTTCACGGTGCGTGCTGCGATCTCCTCGGCGGTGTCCTCACTCCGCCCACGCTTCTTCAAGCCCTGCTTGATGTGCTCGTACTGCCGTTCCCGCTTCGGGCTCCAGGCCTCCTGGGGCATCGTCGGCCTCCTTTCCGCCTACGCGCCCCTGTGTACCCAACGGGTGGCCGCCTCACGCGGCGTGGTCGCCCGGTCGCCCGAGCGCGATGGCATGCTGAGCGGATGCGCAGGCCCCTTGTGTTCCTCGCACTCGCCCTGTCGACCCTCCTTGCGGCCACGGACGCCGGCGCGGCGCCCCGGGTCGACGAGCGCGAGCTCCTCGGCGAGTCCACCGAGGGCCGGCCGATCCGCGTCTTCCGCCGCGGCGACCCCGAGGAGGTCCGCGTGCTCGTCGTCGGGTGCATCCACGGCGATGAGTGCGCGGGGATCCGGATCGCAAGGCGGCTTCGAACGGGTGCGCCTCGACACTTCGTCGACCTGTGGATCCTGCCGAGCTTGAACCCAGATGGCGCGGCGGCGCACACGCGACAGAACGCGCGCGGCGTCGATCTGAACCGCAACTTTCCCTACCGATGGGAGCCCGGGCCGCGAGGTCGCTACTACCCTGGGCCGCGGCCCGCCTCCGAGGTGGAGACGCGGATCGCGATGCGCCTCACCCGCCGGATCGAGCCGGCCATCACGATCTGGTTCCATCAGCCGCTCGCGCTCGTCGACGCGTCGGGCCGCGACAACCGGATCGAGCGCCGCTATGCCCATCTCGTCGGTCTTCCACTCGTCCGCCTGGCCCGGCTGCACGGAACGGCGACCTCCTGGCAGAGGCACATCATCCGGGGGAGCGAGGCCTTCGTCGTCGAGCTCGACGGTGGGGCGCTCGCCCCGCGCGAAGCCCGCAGGTACGCGGATGCCGTGTACCGCCTGGCGAAGCCGCGCCGCTAGTGGCGAAACTCCTGGTATGCTCTTAGCATGTCAGAACAGATTGCGGTACGCATACCGAACGAGCTTGCCGAATCCCTGGAAGACCTGGTCGCCTCCGGAAGGTTCGAGACGAAGGCGGAGGCCGTCCGAACCGCCTTGGAGGCGCTCCTCGATGCCGAACGGCGGCGACGCCTCGGCGACCTGATCGCCGAGGGGTATCGACGGCTGCCTCAGGGGGACGGCGAGGATATCGACCTGGACGAGGCGACGAGCCACACGCTGCACGGCCTGGATGCCGAAGAGAAAGAGGTGGGTCTCGAGTGGTAGCGGCGCCGATGCGTGGTGAAGTGTGGTGGGGAGAGGTCCTCGATGCCAAGCCGCGGCCCTACTTGGTCCTCACACGGGACGAGGCGATCCCGGTCCTGCGACGGATCCTCGTCGCACCGGTCACCAGAAGCGTCCGGGGGATCCCGACGGAAGTGCCGCTCGGGCCGCCGGAGGGGCTGCCGGCGGAGTGCGTCGCATCGCTCGACAACGTCGTGACGCTCAGCAAAGTGATGCTCGTCCGCCGGCTCGGAACGCTCTCGCCCGACCGTCGCCGCGAACCCTGCGAGGCTCTCCGCGCCGCCACCGACTGCTAGCACCGAGGAGGTCTCGATGAGGTTCCGGCGGAGCATCGGGTGAGGCGCGACCTGGCGATCGAGGAGCTCGGCGATCTGCTCGAGCGGCCGATCGTCGCGATCCTCGCCACCCATCGCTCGAACGGCGAGGTGCTCCTGTCGCCCGTGTGGCACGAGTGGCGCGATGGCGGATTCAACGTCGTCGTCGGTGTCGACGACGCCAAGGCCTGTCACCTTCGCCGCGACCCTCGGGCCGCGCTGGTCGTCTTCGACCAAGAGCCGCCGTACCGCGGGCTCGAGCTCCGCGGCCGCGCCCGCTTCGTCGAGGAACGGGTCGTGGAGGCGCAGAAACGCATCGCGAGGCGATACCTGGGGAAGGAGCGCGGCAACGCGTACGCGGACTCGGTGGATTTCGACGAGGTCATCGTCCGGCTCGAGCCAGGGGTCGTCCGAGCGTGGGACTTCTCCGACGACTACTCGCTGAGCGGGTGAGAGACAAGCCGTCTCCGGATAGGCGCTGCCGGCAACCGTAGACTCCGGCTCGTGGAGGTCCGCAAGACCGTTACCGTGCTCTTCGCCGACGTCACCGGCTCGACGGCACTCGGCGAACACCTCGACC
>JBBDMP010000146.1:0-3010 GCA_040878265.1 Gaiellales bacterium
CGCGACCCCGACGGCAACATCCTCGCGATCGAGTCCGTCGGCTGAGCGAGCTCTAAGGGCGGGCCAGATCGGCGCGGAAGCGATAGACGCGACCGTCGTCGCGGGGCAACGCGCCGCCGCAGGAGTACGTGGTCCATCCCTGCCAGCAAGTAGTCGGGTCGTACCGGGTGCTCGTGTTCGTGAGGATGAGGTCGACCCGCGTGACGCGGTCGCGACGGAACGTGACGCGGCGAGTCCCGTTGCCCCGGCGGTTGAGCCGAATCGGCAGAAGGCTCGTCGTCCCTTCGCTCCAGAAGATGAGGACGTTCGCCGCCGGTCCCGTCTTCAACGCGGGGAGGTCGACGATGAACCGGAGCCAGGCCCGCCCGCGGACACCCTTGCCGGGCTTGAAGGAGTAGAACCGGTTCGCGAGATGTGAGAGACGGGGGTTCTGCCACCGACTCGTCGGCCGCGACGGGCGGAGCGCCCAGGTCCTGGCGGTCGGCGCGACCGGATAGGCGAACCCGTCGGCGTACTGACGGGTTCGGTTGTCACGCGCGAAGCGGACGAAGCCGCTCTTCCAAGGCTTGCCGCGCCCGGCGAGGGCGGCCCGAACGGCATGGATCGAGTAGTCGTCCCCGAACGCGGCAAGCTCGCTGCCGTCGGCCCTCGTCCACACGTCTCTCACGATCGCACGGTCGCCGACGAGCCGCTCCGAGAGATAGCGGAAGTAAAGCCACGACCCGTACTCGAAGCCGCCGTCGCCCCGGTCGACCGGCGTGCCCGGACTGGTCGCGGCGCTCCGCGCGAGGTAGGTGAGGTTGTCGTTGACCGCCGGGTAGACCTCGTCCTCCATCCAGGTCGCCGTGCCTTCGAGGATCCAGATGTCCTCGGCGGCGTCGTAGGCGAACTGGACGGCGTGGAAGAACTCGTGGGCGGCCGTGACCTCGAGGAACTCTTGCGGCGTGTGCGCCGTCCCGAAGTTGGCGAAGTCGTTGTCGACGACGCAATACGCGGAGAACGCGTAGAAGGTGTATGCGGGATTCGAGGCGTTCGGGTCGTCCGTCGTGCAGTAGCCGAAGAGCGGGACGTCGTCGCCGCCGATGTCGGCGAGGTAGACGTCGAAGCGCCCGTCGATCTGCGGATTCGGCGAGCTCGCGTCCGAGCGGGGAGCCCGGTAGCCGAAGGCCCCGACCTCGGTTGTCCAGACGTTCTGGAAGACGGCCATCGTGGTCTCCGCCCAGTCGGGCGTGCCGTTCACGTTCGCGTCCGTCATGGGTGGCGCGTCTCGATGGCCGGCAGTGCTCACCCAGTGGACGCAGAGGTTCACGTCGCAGGTCGACGCCAGCGTGTAGGGCCCGTTCGCCTCGTAGTGGTGCTCCTCCGCGAAGGTCGTGTCGGTCGGGCGGGAGAGGAGGCGCTTCGCCTGGGCGCGCTGGGAAGGCGAGAGCTGGCGCAGGCGCAGGGCGAGGTCGCGCAGGATCGCGGTGGCCGCATGCGGGTCGGGTCGGGCGACGTCGCCGTACGTGGACCGCACGGAGCGAAGGCGGAAGAGGGAGCGGGCGCGCTCGAGCGCGTACTCCGCCTCGCTCAGTTGACCCCGGTCGACGGCGCGGGCAAGCGCGTCGTTTGCGGCAGGCGCGGGTGGGGGGAGGGGCTTCCCCGGAGCGGCGACGGCCGGTCCGGGGAAGGCCAGAAGCGCGACAAGCGCAGGCAGCGCGGCACTCCGAAACCGTGCCGCGTTGGCAGCAGTAGACCCCATCCAAAGGCGCATCGGCGTACGCCAGAGAGTACATGAGCGTCAGACCGCCTCCGGGGCCGCGGCTAGACTCGTTCGCGTGACCACCGTCGAGCAGGAAATCGGGCAGGACGTCGTCCTCGTCCTCGATCACGGGTTCGTCCGACTCGACGACGCGATGGCCACCGACCTCTCCGTCGTCAACGCCGCGCGGGTGAGCTTCGCGCGCCGCAAAGAGGATATGGACGAGTCCGATGCCGGGCTCATCCGCTTTCTCATGCGAGAGCGTCACGGGACCCCGTTCGAGCACAACTCGTTCCGCTTCCACGTCCGCGCTCCGATCTTTGTAGCCCGTGAGTGGTTCAGGCACCGAATCGGCTCGTTCAACGAGTTCAGCATGCGCTACGCGAAGGCGACGGACGACTTCTACATCCCGGCCGCCGAGGACGTGCGCACCCAGATAGGCAAGCCAGGGTCCTATTCCTTCGAGCCGGTCCCCGACGACGTCGCCGAGACCACCCAGGAAGAGCTCCGCGCCGTCTACGAGGCGGCCTACGCGGCCTACGAGCGCCTTGTCGAGCTCGGTGTCGCGCGCGAGCTCGCCCGGGCGGCGATCCCGGTGGGCGCCTACACCGAGTTCTACTGGACGGTGAACGCCCGGGCCCTCATGAACTTCGTCTCGCTCCGCGCGGCCGAGACGGCGCAGCGCGAGATTCGCCGGTACGCGGACGCCTGCGAGCGGTTCCTCGCCGAAAGGATGCCCGTGACCTACGACGCGTTCGTCGCCGCCGGCAGGATCTCTCCCTAGGGGATCTCTCCCTAGGTGATCTTCGCCTGCAGGAGCCACGGCGCGTCGTCTCGGGACTCCGAGATCACCCACGCGTCGTAGTCTCCGAGCTTGTAGCTGGCCGTCATGTCGACGGTCGTGGGGCCGCTGACTCTGAACGTGCCGCAGGTGGCGGCGTACTCTCCGTCCTTGGCGAGCCAGAGCACGTAGTAGCCGTCACCTCCCAGCTCCGGCAGCCCGTCGACCTCGAGGCGGAGCTTCCAGTTGCCGGTTGCGTCGTCTCGATCGCCGAGCTGGATGACGGCGGCCGCCTGCGGCGCCGCGTCCGTCGGCTGCATCGCCACGACGGCACGCGCGTCGAAGCCGCCGTCGGCAGTCCAGCGCCCGACCCCGAAGGCGGCGGCGGCGAGCACGGCCGCGAACGCGACGGCGAGGCCCAGCCGTCGGCGAATCGGGCGGGACCGCTCCAGGCCGATCGTGTCGATCGACCGCGTGAGCGAGGCGGG
>JBBDMP010000147.1:0-3000 GCA_040878265.1 Gaiellales bacterium
TCCTCGCCGTCCACCTGGAGCGGCGTCGGCCCGTCGCACTCGATCCGGATCTCGTCGGCGTCGTGCACGTAGAGGAGATGGCGCGAACGCTCCTGGCCCGAGCCCCGGAGAACCCAGTACGCGACCTGCGGCATGAGCGCGGCGGACAGCCGCCTGGGAGCTACAAGGTCGAGCCCCAGCTCGAACCGCGCCCGGGGCGCCACGTGTAGCGGCACGCGTCCAACGTAGCTGTACGGGTCGCAGTTGGCGACCAGCGCAAAGGCGACTCGCTCGCGGCCGAGGACGGTCATCGCCGGCTCGAACCGTCCGCGCCGGCGCCCGAAGATCCCCACGAGCTCGCGGGCGAAGGCGGCGTCGCTCGCGCGTCGCCCATCCCGGCGGCCGATCTCGTCGACGCGGCGCACGAGCTCGGCGTCCACTCCCAAGCCCGCGTTGAAGGTGAACCGTCTCCCGTTCACGCGGCCGAGCGAGATCCGGCGCGTCCGCTGCGACCGGGCCAGCGCTCGGGCGCACTCGACCGGGTCACGGGGGAGCCCAAGGGCGCGCGGGAAGACGCTCGTCGACCCGCCCGGGATGAAGCCGAACGGGATCTCCCCGTCGGCTCCGTTCACGGCCTCGTTGAAGCCGCCGTCGCCCGCGTAAACGTAGATCCGCTCGAAGCGCCCGCCCGCATCCTCGACGAGCTCGACCGCGTGCAAGGGTCGTTCGGTGAGCAAGGTCTCGATCGGGCCCCCCGCGGCCAGCTCGCGCTCGACGGCGAGGATCAGCTCGGGCGTGACGCGGGAGGCGGAAGGGTTGACGACGAGCGCTGCGGCCACGGCCGCCACTGTAGAGCCCGTTTCTTGCTCCCGAGAGGTAAAGAATCGGAAAAAACCGGGCCTTAGAGGCCGCAGGGGGAACGAATCAGGGGATGATTGCCTTGGCCGGGCGGGGCCTGATGGCCCGGCCGGACGAAGGGGTCCCCCGACCCCGTCCTACGAGGGGAGGGACTGGCCGCAGGTCCCTCTCCTCTTTTTTTTGCGAGCTCCTTTAGGCCGGTGTCGAGTAGCCGCGCAGGCCGTCGACGAGGACGGCGTAGAAGCGGTCGGCGAGAGCGTCGGTGTCGGCCCCGGGGCGAAGCCACGTGTACGCCCAGTTGGCCGCCGAGAGGAAGAGAAGCACCGCGGCGGTCTCGTCCAGGTCGGCCCGGAGCTCGCCCTGCTCGCGCCCCTCACGGAAGAGCTCGCGGATCCTCTCCTCGTAGCGCCGGCGCTCGACCACGATCTCCTCGCGCCGCTCGCCCTCGAGGTACTTCCACTCCTGCACGAAGACGGTGGCGACGTCGAGCTGCTCGGCGACGACGCGGAGGTGAGCCCGCAACGCGAGACGGATCCGCTCCGTGACCGGAAGCTGCTCGGGAACTGCGTCGAGGCCGGCATGAAATGCCTCGGCCCCCTCGCGCATCGTCTCGTAGAGGAGGTCCTCCTTGCCCTCGATATGGGCGTAGAGCGAACCCTTCTGGACGCCGAGCGCCTGCGCCAGGTCGCCGATCGAAGTGCCGTGGTAGCCCTTCTCGGCGAATAGGCGGGCGGCCTGGCGGGAAAGCTCGCGCCGACGCGTCATGCTAGATTCGTACCCTAACGATCGTTTGGTTGGTATGAACGAGGACGAACTTCGCGCATACGTTCAGGAGGGGGGCCAGGTCGAGGCCGGCGACCCGCTGCCGGAGACCTACCGCAAGGCCCTCGTCAAGTTCATCGAGATGCACGGGAACTCCGAGCTGATGGGCGTCCTGCCCGAGCGGGAGTGGATCCTGCGCGCGCCCACCTTGCAGCGCAAGCTCGCCCTCACCTCCAAGGTGCAGGACGAGGTCGGCCACGCCCAGCTCATCTACCGCGTCGTCGAGGATCTCGGCAAGCCGCGCGAGACGTGCCTCGACGACCTCCTCGCCGGCCGCACGAAGTTCCACAACGTCTTCCATTACCCGACGAAGACGTGGGGCGACGTCGGCGTGATCGCGTGGCTCGTCGACGCGGCCGCGATCATCTCCCAGAAGGCACTACTCAAGTGCTCCTACGCGCCCTACGCCCGGATCATGAAGAAGATCTGCTGGGAGGAGTCGTTCCACATCCTCCACGGGCGCGACGTCGTGCTGGCGATGATGACCGGCACCGAGGAACAGCGCGAGCTCGTGCAGGAGGCGGTCGACCGCTGGTGGGGCCCGCTCATGCAGTTTCACGGGAACCTGATCCCGGCGGAGGAAGACCCCATGTACCAGTGGCGGATCAAGAGCCAGGCCAACGAGGACGCGCGGCAGCAGTTCCTGGACGGCTACGTGCCGCAGATCTGGGAGCTCGGGCTCACGGTCCCGGACCCGAAGCTCCGCAAGCGCGAGGACGGCGTCTGGGAGTACACCGAGCCGGACTGGGACGAGCTCAAGTCGGTCGTCACCGGCCACGGGCCGCAAACGGAGGAGCGGCTCGGCCTGCGCCGGTACGCGCGCGACGAGACCGAGTGGGTCCGGCGGGCGATGCTCGCCAACGCGGCTTGATCTGGGAGGTGTTTCGGCAGGAGCGCGAGGGGCAGCCGTTCCAGCACGGCGGCTCGCTCGAGGCGCCCGACCTGGTCTTCGCCGAGGCCTATGCGCGCGAGTTCTACGGCCGCCGAGACGAGTCGTTCGCGCTCTGGATCGTGCCTCGCGACGCGCTCCACGACGTACGGGAACCATATGTCGCGCCCGTCTTCGACCGCGACTACCGCCGCGTGGACGGCTACTCGCTCAAGGTGAAGCTGAAGGAGGCGCGTGAGCGCGCAGGAACTGCTGGCGCTCGCTGACGACGAGCTCATCCTCGGCTGGCGCAACTCCGAGTGGACGGGGATCGCACCCTTCCTCGAGGAGGATGTTGCCTTCTCCTCGATCGCCCAGACGGAGATCGGCCACGCGCGCGCTTTCTACGAGCTCGCGGCACAGGAGCTCGGGACGACCGCGGACGAGCTCGCCTTCGACCGCGACCCGGACGA
>JBBDMP010000148.1:0-16440 GCA_040878265.1 Gaiellales bacterium
CCATGCCAGCGAAGCCGGCCAGCGCTGGGCGCGTACTCACGGAGAGGGCCAGGACACGTCGAGTCTAGATAGCGGACCGGATGACGACAGGCTAGACCGGAGGCTCCAGGGCCGAGCGAAAGACCTCCACCTCGGGAGCGATGTCTCTCGCGATTCGGAAATGCCGGCCTGCGCTTTCCTCGTCCCCGCGCGAACGGGACAGGAGCGCGTAGTTGTAGTGGACCTCGGGGTCCTCGGGACGCAGGCGAAGCGCCTCGCGATAGTGCTCCTCCGCCTCGTCGAGCGCTCCGCGCACGTGGAGCAAGGCCGCGAGGTTGTTCCGGGCCTCACCGTACTCCGGCCAGAGGCGAACAGCCTCCCGATAGTGGGCTTCCGCGCTCGAGCTGTCTCCTTCGCTTTCGAAGAGCAACGCATAGTTGTAATGCGCCTCCGGGTTACCCGGCCGAAGTCGCAGCGCCTCGCGATAATGCTCGGCCGCCTCCTTCCGCTTGCCGAGGTCCTCGAGCACGATGGCGTAGTTCGAGTGCACCTCCGGAGAGTCGGGGCGCAACCGGAGCGCTGCTCGGTAGTGCTCGGCCGCCTCGGCATGGTTGCCCTGCTCCGCGAGCAGAGTGGCGTAGCCATGGTGTGCGTCGACGTAGTCGGGTCGAAGGCGAAGCGCTTCCTCGAAATGCTCGGCAGCGCCGCCTCGGCTTCCCCGAGCGGCGAGCAAGGAGGCGTAGTTCGCGTGGGCTTCCGGGTAGTCGGGCCGGATCCGGAGAGCCTCCTGATAATGGTTGGCAGCCTCCCCCGCACGCCCGCGCGCACGGAGAAGGATGGCGAGGTTGTTGTGAGCTTCCGCGTATTCAGGCCGCAGCTCGAGCGCCTTGCCGTAGCACTCCTCCTCCTCATCGCTCCACTCGAGCTCCGTCCCGATGAACGCCACGCCCCGGAGGAACCATTCTTCCGCGGTCAGCTCGCCCTCCGGTTTCGCCTCGAGCGCCCGACGGTCGAGCTCTCGGACGTGGTAGAGCGTCCGTCTCGGCAGATAGTCGCCCTTGAGTGCGAGGGTGCCGGAGTCTTCGAACGAATAGAGAGGAAGGTCGATGAGATCCAGCACGCTTTCGGTCACGAAGAGGCTGTTGGGACTTGCCTCGCACTCCGCTCGCTTGGCGATCGCGTTCGCCCGGCCGATCCAGCCGTCGACACCGTCCATCGGCGTGCACTCGCCGTAGTGACAGCCGACCCGAAGCGCCAGGGGCTCATGTGTTCCCCGCGCCCGCTCCTCCCACTGCTCGAGAAGTCGTAAGCCGAACTGCACCGCGGTATCAGCGCTTTCGAAGAGGAACATGTGGCCGTCGCCCGCCCATTCGCGGTAGAGGGCCCCATACTGGCCGGCGAGGGACTCGGCCAGATAGCGGTATTCGCCGATCGTCGCCACCATCTCGTCTCGCGGCACCCGTCTCCAGGCATCGGAGTGGCGCTCGAGGTCGGAGAACACCACGGCCACGTATCTGCCCACGGCTAGATCAGCCTATACTCGCGCCCAGAGACAACAAACTCGAGAAAGGGAACGCGTGCCACGCTACATGGTTGAGCGCCATCTCCCTGGGATCACGAACGAGCAACTCGTCGCGGCAGCGAGGAGCGCAAAGAGCACGACCGCCGACATGACGGAGGAAGGAACCCCCGTTCGCTATCTGCGCTCGACGTTCGTCCCCGGCGAGGAGAAGTGCTTTTGTCTCTTCGAGAGCGATTCCGAAGAAGCCGTGCGGGAGGCGAACGAACGCGCCCACATCCCTTACGAGCGCATCCACGAGGCCGAATTCGTCACCGCCGAAGATCTCGGCTAGAAAGTAGCGCCGGCGCTCAGCCCTTCGGCTCGCCGTCCCAGTAGTCGAGCTTCTCGAGCCGCGCGATCACGCCCACGCCGCGAAAGTTGATCTTGTTCGAGCGCGGGTAATAGACGATGTCGTTCCGGTCGCGGGTGCCGTACGCCAGGTAGGTGAGCCCGTCGTCTCCGGCCCGAAAGGAATGCGCGACGCGGGTTCCCGGCGGCCGCGCGACGACGTGTCCCCGGCGCACCTCGTGCTCCTCCTGTCCGAGAAGGACGGTTCCGGTTCCGTCGAGGACGACGAAGAGCTCCTCTTCGGCCGAGTGACAATGCGGCGGATAGCCCTCCCCCCCGGGGGCGAGCGTCACGTGGGACATGCCGGTGGCCTCCGAGCCCGCAGGGGTGCCGAAATCGCGGTCGATGCCGTGGGGAGGAATCTCGATCACTTTGGCCGCCTCGAAATGGACGATTCGCGCGGGTCGCTCCTTGATCTCGCCGACCTCCGGCTCGCCCGCGGCCGCCTCGCGCTCCCAGGGGTGGTCACCGCCGACGTCCACCCAGCTCATGCCCATCCAAGCGACCCCGGCGCGGGGCAGGACCGTGTTCCCCTGCGGGATTCGCTGGCCGAAGGCCAGCACGTCCAGGCCCTCGGGCCCGGCGCGCATGGTGTGCGCTTCCTCCTCGACCAGGTGGACGAGGCAATCGCCCTCTCCCACCTCGTAGACCTCGCCGCCCTGCCAGGAGATCCCGGCGCCGGCGAGCACGAAGAAGATCTCTTCCTCGGCTCCCTCGGAGTGGGCGGGCGTCGACCATTTCCCGGGGTCGACCTGGATCCGTTTCATGCCCACGCCAAAACTGCCTGCGGCGCTCCCGAGATCGAACCAGGTCCCGGCCAGGTGTCCCTGCTCGCGCCGGTAGCCCTCGACGTCGTCCCAGTGCGCTACGTGCTGCACTACGCCTCCTCATCTTGGAACCAAAACAATCCGATCGTGCCGGGACCGCCGTGCGTCCCGATCACCGGGCCGAGCGGCGTCAGAATGTCGATGGAAGCTTTCGGCCGCGAGGCCTGAATACGGCCGACGAGCTCCTGCGCGTCGCGCCCGGCCTCCGCGTGGCCGATCCCGACGTGGAGCGCCGGAGAGTCCGTCGTCGCTTCCTCGAAAATGCGCTCCATCTCGGCCAGAGCCTTCGCCCGCCCGCGTACGCGCTTGAGCGGCGCCACCTCACCGTCGACGATGGCGAGAATCGGCTTGACGGATAGCAGCTGCCCCGCCAAGCCCGCGGCCTTGCCGATACGCCCGCCGCGCACGAGGTAGTCGAGCGTATCGACCGTGAAGAGAAGTCCACGCTCGCGCTTGAAGCGCTCGACATAGGCCTCTACCTCCTCGTCCGTCGTGCCCTGCTCGAGGAGCCGCTGGATCCCTTCGGCGAGGATCACGGTTGCGCCCGAGATGACCCCCGTGTCGATGACGACGACGCGGGCGTCGCCGCGCGACGCGGCGGCCAGACGTGCGCTCTCGCAAGTCCCGGAGAGCTTGGCGGAGAGAAGCAGGCAGAGAACCCGTTCGTATCCGGCCAGCTCCTCGTAGACCGCCTCGAAATCGGCCGGCGACGGCTGCGAAGAGCGCGGCTGCTCTGAGCTCGTGCCCAGTCGCTTGTAGAAATCCTCCGGCGAAAGGTCGGCGTATTCGCGGAAGGTCTCGTCCCCGAAGCGGACGTAGAGGTACACGGTGCGCCAGTTCGGGTGGCGCTCCTGTGCGTCCGGGAGATCGGCAGTGGAGTCGAGGACGACCGCGGTTTTCTCAGCCGAGAGGTGCACTGCGACCGGCAGCTTGCCGGATCGCGCCGACAATGTCCTCGAGACCGCGGTCTTTCGTCAGGCAGGCGACGGCGCCGGCGTCGTAGAGCGCTGCAAGCTCGCCGCTCTCCACGGAGGCCGTGAGGACGACCACGGCGGCACGCGGACACGCTCGCCGAATCGCGCTCGTCGTCTCGACGCCGTCCCATCCCGGCAGGCGGTAGTCGAGGAGAACGACGTCCGGATCGACATCCGGACAGACGCGCAGAGCCGATTCGCCGTCGGGGACCGAGGCGACCACTCGCACGTCGGGGGTGACATCGAGCATGACCTCGAGCGCTTGCCGATAGCCCTCGTTGTCCTCGATCAAAGCGACGTCGATCGGCGCGACCTCTTTCATCGTCGGAAGTTATCGGTTCACTCGACGCCGAACAGGAGCGGGTAGTGCAGCTGGCCACCTTCGTGCACGTCGATCTCCAGCTCGGGATGGGCCGCACGTAGGCCCTCGACGAGCTCGTCTACCGAGCTTGCGCCCTCGCCGACGAGGATCGTGAGGACGTCCGCTGCCTCGCCGAGCAGGCGCTCGACCACCTCGCGGGCGACCGGCTCGAGCGTCGGCCCGCTCGTCACCGGCTCGCCTTCGACGAGACCGAGGAAATGACCCTGCTCGACCTCGAGCGGGCCGATCGTGGCCGACCGCGTCGCGCGCGTCACCGCCCCCGAGCGCACAGCGGCTGCGGCGGCGGTCATCTCCTTGGCGTTTTCCTCGAGCGACCGGCTCGGATCGAAAGCAACCATCGCGCCCAGCCCGGCCGGGATGCTCCGCGTCGGGATCACACGCATCTCCTTCGCGCCGACCTTTGCGGCCTGCTCGGCGGCAAGCAGCACGTTCTTCGAGTTCGGCAGGAGCACGACACCAGGCTCCGGGACGGCATCGACGGCCCTGATGAGATCCTCGGTGGCGGGGTTCATCGTTTGGCCGCCCTCGACACACACGGCGCCGAGGCTCTCGAACAGACGCCTGAGACCGTCCCCCTGGCAGACCGCGACGGCGCCTGTGAGGCCGACCTCCCGGTGGTGACCCCGTTTGGGGGTGGGTGGTGGGGAATCTGTAGCCAGACGGGCGGTCCGGGCCGCCGTTTGCGCGTGCATGTTCTTGATGTCGATCTCCTCGACGACGCCTACCGCCGTACCGAGGGCCAGTGCCTCGCCAGGCTCGTCCGTGTGCACGTGCACCTTGACGGCGCCGGGTGCGCCGACGACGAGCAGGGAGTCGCCGAGCCGTGAGAGCTCCGCCTCGAGTCGTGCCGGATCGACCTCCTCGCCCTCGACGAAGAACGACGTGCAGTAGCGGTAGCGGGAGAGGTTCTGGTGGGCGGCTTCGAGCGGGAGTGCCTCCTCCTGCGCCGGCCGCTCCGGGAGCGGCTCGCCGCGTACAGCCGCGGCGATTCCTCGAATCACCTCGACGAGCCCAGCCGCGCCTGCATCCACAACTCCTGCCTGGCGGAGCACGTCGAGCTGCTCGCGCGTGCGCGCGAGCGCGACCTCCCCGTGGTCGACGAGCTCGCGGAGAGCTTCCTCCAACGGGACTCCCTCCTTGGCCAGCTCCTCGGCGCGCTCCGCGAGCGCGCGGGCCACGGTCAGGATCGTGCCCTCCTGCGGCTCGCGCAGAGCCGCGTAGCCGGCGTCGCTTGCGGCGCGCAGGGCCGCTGCGAGCTCGGCCGTGCCGATTCTCTCGCGGCCCTCGATTCCTTCGACGGCGCCGCGCAGAAGCTGGGAGAGGATCACGCCCGAGTTCCCTCGCGCGCCCATGAGGGCGCCCCGCACGGGGTCCTCTCCGCGCTCGAGCGCCTCGACGACGGCTCGCGCCGTCGCGACCATGTTCACGCCCGTATCCCCGTCCGGGACCGGGTAGACGTTCAGGTCGTCGAGCCGGCTGCGGCTCGGCTCGAGCGCGGCGAGCGCGGCCCGGGCGAGCTCTAGGGCTAGAGGGCCTTCTCGACCCGGCCGGTCTTCAGGCACCGCGCGCAGACGTAGCTCCTGCGCGGCACGCCGTCCACGAGGATGCGGACGCGCTGGAGGTTCGGGTTGAACCGTCGCTTCGTCGCCACCATCGAGTGGCTCCGGCTGTTACCGAACCCGGGAGCCTTCCCGCAAACTGCGCAAACCTTGGCCATGTCGCGGACGAGTATAGCCAGCGCTTATTGAGTCACCGAGGCGCGCAAACGCGCGAACACATCGGCCATCTCGAGCCCTGAGCGTGCCGCCTCGGCGCCCTTGTTCCCGTGTTCGCCGCCGGCACGGGCCTCGGCCTGCTCGAGCGTGTCGCACGTGAGGAGGCCGAAGGCGACCGGGATCCCGGTCTCCAGGCCCGCGAGCTGGAGCCCGCTTGCCGCCTCGGAGGCAACGAAGTCGAAGTGGGGCGTGTCGCCGCGGATGACGCAGCCGAGGGCGAGGACACAGGAAAACCGGCGGGTGCGCGCGAGCGCCATCGCGCCGAGCGGGAGCTCGAACGCGCCGGGGACGCGCATGATCTCGACGTTCTCGCGCGCGACACCGCGCTCCTCGAGCTCGGCGAGCGCTCCGTCGAGCAGACGGGTCGTGATGCCGCCGTTGAAGCTCGCGACGACGATCCCGACCGCGCGCCTCGCCCCGTTCGGCGTGCCCTGGTAGAGGGTCACGCCCTCCGGAAGCCGCAGCTCGCCCGCCGAGTGGTCGGCGATTTCAGGCGCCTTCTCGCTCATCCTCGTCGAAGCGGAGATCCTGGTGGTGGAGTCGATGACCGAGCTTGGCGCGCTTCGTCTCCAGATAGAGGCGGTTTTCCGAGTTCGGAGAGACCTCGATCGGCACCTGCTCCACGACCGTGAGGCCGAAGCCCTCGATGCCGGTGATCTTCCTCGGGTTGTTCGTGAGGATGCGGATGGTCGAGAGGCCGAGGTCGGCGAGGATCTGGTTGCCGATGCCGTACTCGCGCGCGTCCGGCGGGAAGCCGAGCTCGACGTTCGCCTCGACCGTGTCGAGACCGTTTTCCTGCAGCTCGTAGGCCTTGAGCTTGTTCAGGAGCCCGATCCCGCGACCCTCCTGCGCCATGTAGAGGAGGACGCCCCGCTCCTCGGCGGCGATCCGCTGGAGCGCGAGATCGAGCTGCTCGCCGCAGTCACAGCGGAGCGAGTGGAAGACGTCGCCCGTGAGGCACTCGGAGTGGACGCGGACAAGCACGTTCTCTCTCCCCTCGACGGCGCCGCGAACGAGGGCGAGGTGGTGCTTGCCCGTCAGGAGCTCCCGGAAGGCGACCGCCGTGAAGTCGCCGAAGGTAGTCGGGAGCCGTACGGTCGTTGTCCGCTCGACGAGCTTCTCGTGTCGGCGGCGGTACTCGACAAGGTCGGCGACCGTGATCATCTTGAGCTCGTGCTGACGGCAGTAGTCGACGAGATCGGGCACGCGGGCCATCGTCCCGTCCTCGTTCATGATCTCGCAGACGACGCCCGCCGGGTTGAGGCCGGCGAGGCGGGCGAGATCGACGGAGGCCTCCGTCTGCCCCGTGCGCTGGAGGACACCCCCGGGGCGGGCTCGGAGCGGAAAGACGTGGCCCGGCTGGACGACATCCTCCGGCCCCTTGCTCGGGTCGATGGCGACCTGGATCGTGCGCGAGCGGTCGGCGGCCGAGATGCCGGTGGTCACGCCCTCCCTTGCCTCGATCGAGATCGTGAACGCGGTCTCGAACGGGGTCTCGTTGTTGTAGGTCATCGGCTTGAGGTTGAGGGCGTCGCAGCGCTCCTCCGTCAGGCAGAGGCAGATGAGCCCGCGCGCGTGAGTAGCCATGAAGTTGATCGCGTCGGGCGTCGCGAATTGGGCCGCAATCGTCAGGTCGCCCTCGTTCTCCCGGTCCGGGGCATCGACGACGACGACGAACTTGCCCTCGCGGATGTCCTCGATCGCTTCCTCGATGGAAGCAAACGAGGTCGTGTCTAGCACGTCGGCGCGCTCGCTCATAGAGAAATCGTAACTCGCGTCAGGCCAAAAGCCGATCGAGTCAGGCCAAGAGGCGTTCGACGTACTTGGCGAGGACGTCGACCTCGAGGTTCACCTCGTCCCCGGGCGAGAGCGCGCCGAGTGAAGTCGCCTCCCGCGTGTGCGGCACGAGCGCGACGGTGAAGGACTCCTCGCCGAGCGCAGCGATGGTGAGGCTGACGCCCTCGACGGCCACAGAGCCCTTCTCGACGCAGTAGCGGAGGAGCTCCGCCGGGGCTTCGAGCTCGAATCCCTCGTCGGTTACAGCGCGCACCCGCCCCACACCGTCGACGTGGCCCTGGACGAAGTGGCCGCCGAGCGGCTCGCCTGCGCGGAGGGCGGGCTCGACGTTTACCCGCGCGCTCTCGCCCAGGCCGCCGAGGGTCGACCGACGGAGCGTCTCGGGCACGACGTCGAAGACGAGGGAGCCGTTCTCGGCCTCTACTGCCGTCAGGCAGACGCCCGCCACGGACACGGAGTCACCAACTCCCGTTACGGCCGCGGTTTCGGGCGCCCGGATCCGCAGCCTCTCCCCGGCCTCCTCGACCGTGCCGAGCTCCCGCACGATTCCCGTGAACATGCAGGAACTTTAGGCCTCGCGCAGGTACGCGGCGAGCGCCACGTCGCCGCCGATGTGCTCCACGTTCGCGAAGCGGAGCTGAAGCGGGCCGTCGAAGTCGCCGAGGAAGTGCGGGCCCGAGCCGGAGAGGCTGGGCGCGACGAAGAGGAGCAACTTGTCCACGAGGCCGGCGGCGAGAAAGGACGACGCGAGCGTCGGGCCGCCTTCGAGCAGGAGTGACTGGACGCCCTCCTCCGCCAGCCGGGCAAGCGCCTCCTCCAAGGGACCGGACACGAGCTCGAGCTCGGAGCCGTCCGGGAGCGGCCCGCCGCCGAAGGCGAGCCGGCGGGGCTGCCTCTCGGCACCGACGTCGCGCGCGGTCAGAAGGGGATCGTCCGAGCGCACGGTGCCCATCCCGACCGCGACCGCGTCGGAGGCGGCACGAAGCTCGTGCACGCGGAGCCGACTCCCCTCCCCTGTCACCCAGCGCGAGCCCGGCACCGTCACCCGCCCGTCGAGCGTGATAGCGGCTTTGTAGGTCACGAACGGCCGTCCGAGCGCGATCCAGGTTCGCCAGGCCTCGTTTTGGCGTCGTGCCCGCACCGCGAGGTCGCCGTCGGCGAGCTGCACTTCGACGCCGGCCTTGCGCAGCCGCTCGAAGCCCTTCCCGTCTGTGCGTGGGTTCGGGTCGCCCGCGGCCGCGACGACGCGGCTGATGCCCGCGCTGATGACCGCGTCCACGCAGGGCGGCGTCCGCCCTTCGTGCGCGCACGGCTCCAGCGAGACGTAGAGGGTCGCGCCGCGGGCCCGCTCCCCAGCCGTCTCGAGAGCGACGATCTCGGCGTGGCAACCCCCCGCTCGCTCGTGCCACCCCTCGCCCAGCACCTCGCCTTCGGCGACGACCACCGCGCCGACGACCGGGTTCGGTGCGGTCGTCCCGCGCCCCCGCTCGGCGAGCTCGAGGGCACGTTCGAGGAATTCCGTCACGCCAGCGCCTGAACCAGGCGCCTGTACGCACGCGGGAGATCCTCGCGGCCGAAGATCGCGCTTCCGGCGACGAGCAGGTCGGCGCCGGCGTCGTGAGCAGCCCGCACGTTCTCTTGGTCGATCCCCCCATCCACCTGCACGAAGATGTTTTCCGGCGCGAGCCAGCGGAGCTCCCGCAGCCGGTCGAGCGACTCCGGCAGGAACTCCTGGCCGGAGTAGCCGGGATGGATGCTCATGCAGAGGATGACGTCTGCCTTCACAGCGGCCTTGGCGACGGGCTCTACAGGCGTCTCCGGATTGAAGGCGACGCCGGCCCCGAGCCCGTGCTCGCGCGCGAGTGCGATTCCCGCCGGGATGTCGTCGCAGACCTCGTAGTGGAAGGTGACGCTGTCGCCGCCGGCCGCGGCGATCTGGGGAAAGTGCCGCTCGGGGTTGTCCACCATGAGGTGGCAATCGAGAACTCCGCCGGCCTCATGGATGATCGGCGCGATCGAGCGCAGGACGACGGGGCCGATGGTGATGGGCTCGACGAAGTGCCCGTCGCCCACGTCGAAATGGAAGATCCGAGCGCCGGCGCGGGCGAGCGCGGTCACCTGCTCGCCGAGATGCGCGAAGTCGGCCGCGTAGAGCGACGGCTCGATCTCGACCGTGCGCACCCATTCGCGCCAGCCCATGGCGTCAGCTTACGTTCGAAGCCGCGCGATGAAGAACCCTGAGGTGCCGTGCACGTGCGGCAACGTCAGCAGGAACTCCGGCCGGCGCGGGTGTCGAAACTCCGGGAACTCGGCGCCCAGGTCGTCGGCCTCGAGCCCGATCTGGTCGACGACCTCTTCGTTCTCGGGTACATGGATCGTGCAAACGGCGTAGGTGATCGAGCCGCCGGGGCGCACTCGCTCTTTCGCCACCCTCAGAAGCTCCAGCTGCAGCTCCGGTAGTGGCTCGGCGCGCCAGCGGAGATCGGGCCGCGAGTTCAGCACCCCGAGCCCCGAGCACGGAGCGTCCACGAGCACCCGGTCGAATCCGGAGACGTCCGCCGGAAGCGCGAGCGCATCCGCGCAGAGGACCGCGACGTTGGTGGCGCCTAGCCGAGCGGCGTTCTCCTCCAGCTCCCGTGCGCGGCCGGGATGCTTCTCGACGGCGACAACCGAAGCCCCCGCCGCGGCGAGCTGGGTCGCCTTGCCGCCGGGCGCGGCACAGAGGTCGAGGATGCGCTCACCCTCCTCGGCGCCGACGGCCGCCCCGGCCAGCTGCGAGCCTCGGCTCTGAGGCCACGCGCGGCCTTCCTGGATCCAGTCATCGGGAATCTCGTCGACGACGAGCGGCCCCTCCGGCGTACGAACGGCCGTCTCGGGAGGCTCGTTCTGCGCCCGCATGAGCGCGAGCGCCTCCTCCCCGCCCAGCTCGCGCCACCAGGCCTCGGCGACCCAGTCTGGGTAGGAGTGCTTGAGCGCGGCGGCGGCGGGCGAGTCCTCCGTAAGTTCGTCGAGCAGTTCCCGGATTCCGCCGGAAAGCCGGCGGAGGACAGCGTTCGTGAAGGCGACCGCGCGCTCGAGTCCGGCCGCTCGGACGAGCTCGACAGACTCGTTCACGGCCGCATGGGCCGGGACGCCGTCGAGATAGCCGAGCTGGTACGCGCCGAGCCGCAGGGCCGCCCGCACCGGCGGATCGAGCTTCCGCATCGGCCGCCGCCCCCGCGTCTCGATCGCATGGTCGAGCGGGCGAACGCGCTGCACCGTCCCGTAGGCGAGCTGCATCGCGAACGCGCGCTCGCGGGGATCAAGCCCCTCCGCGAGCGCCCGGAAGGCACGGTCCGCGTACGCGTCCTCCTCGAAGACGCGCCGCACGACCTCGTAGGCGACCTGACGGGCTGTCAACGCCGGCCGCGGATGTATTCCGCCGCCGTCATGCGCTTGCGCCCTTCCGGCTGGACGTCGAGCAGCTCGAGGCCGCCTGCGACGAGCAGGGAGTCCTCGCGCGCCGGCCGGGCCTTCCAGACAAGCAGGCGCCTACCCTCGACGAGCCCCCGGGCGCCGATGTGCGGCGACAGCGCCCGGATGTGGTTGATGATCTCCTCGGGGGTGCGCGACCAGTCGATCTCGCGTTCGGGCGCGCCGATCTTCTCCGCATACGTGGCGCCTTCAGGCTGGGGTACGAAAGTCGGCTCGGTGAAGACCTCGTCGAGAAGGTCGACCGCCAGGTTCGCCGCCCGCTCGAAGACGACGCCTGCATCATCCTCCGGCCCGATCGGGAAGCGGCGCTGCGCCGCTATCGGCCCGGCATCGAGCTCGCCCGTCGCCTTGTGAATCGTGACCCCGGTCTCGCGGTCGCCGGCCATGATCGCTCGCTCCACCGGAGCCGCTCCCCGCCAGCGGGGGAGGAGTGACGGGTGGACATTGAGCCACAGACGCTCGGAGAGGAGCTTCTCCGGGACGAGGACGCCGTAGCCCGCGACGACGACTACGCGCGAATCGCCCGAAAAGGCGGTGAGGCGGTCCGGTTGCTCCACGGGAATGCCGAGCGCCTTTGCGATCTCTTTCGCCGGAGGCGGCGCGAGCTTGCGGCCCCGCCCCTGCCGCCGGTCCGGTCGCGTGATCAAGCGCTCGACGTCGTGCCGGGCGGCCAATCCCTCGAGGACGGCGGCGCCGAAGGGCGCGGTCGCCGCGACGGTCAGCTTCACCCTAAAACCGGCTGAGGGCGCAGCTGGCCCAGCGCCGCTCGCCGCTGCTCGGGGGTGGTCCGGTCGATCGTCAGCACGCCGTCGAGGTGGTCGATCTCGTGCTGGAGGACCCGCGCCTCGAGCCCTTCCACCTCCAGTCGAAGCGGTTCGCCCATCGGCGAGGCGCCTTCGACGGTGATCGCGGTCGGGCGCTCGACCTCGACGATGACCGTCGCCGCGCCGAGCGAGAGACATCCCTCCTCCGTCGTCTCGACCTCATCCGAACGCTTGACGACAACCGGGTTTACGAGCGCCGTGATCGGCCCTTCCTCACCGGCCTGATACACGAGCACCCGCCGGGAGATGCCGACCTGGGGAGCCGCGAGCCCCATCCCTCGCGCCTCCTCCATGAGACGGCTCATGCGCTCTACGAGCGTGGCGAGCGCTTCGTCGAAGTCCCCCACCTCACGCGCCTGCATCCGTAAGACGGGGTCCGGGTACTGCCTGATCTGGATCAGAGCAGCTCGACGCCGAGCTTCGCGCTCGGGGTCGAGCTCTTCTTTGCGGACCTGTCCCTCTACTTCACCCATGGTGGGCGAAGTTTAAGGACTGGCTACCGGTCAAACCGGCTACGCGAGCCCCTGAGGATCGACGTCGACGGATGCCGTGAGGCCGTCGCGGCGGAGCGCCTGGGCCGCGGCCGAGAGGAGCCGGCCCGCTTCCGCGGCAACCGCGCGCGGGTCTCCGGTCTTGACGAGCAGCTGGCCGCGGTAACGGCCGCGTAGGCGCAGTAGCCGGGCGGGCCCGAGCAGCTCCGCGTCCCCGGCCGCCGCCTTCAGCCGCGGCGCGAGCTCTGCGAGCAGCGCCGCCGGCTCATCCGCCGAGGTCCCGGCCACCACGACCCGGACGAGGTGCCGGAACGGCGGGTAGCCGAGCGCGCGCCGGCGCTCGAGCTCGCCGGCGAGAAACTCCTCGACGGCGTTTCGGGCGGCAAGCGCCACGGGCCGCGAGTCGGGTTGGTACGTCTGCACGATCACGCGTCCCGGCGCATCCCGGCCGCTTCGCCCGCCGAGCTGCATGACGAGCTGGAACGTGCGCTCCTCGGCGCGGAAGTCGGGCAGGGCCATGCCCGTGTCCGCGTTGACCACCGCCGCGAGCGCGACGCCGCCGAAATGGTGCCCCTTGGCCACCATTTGCGTTCCGAGCAGAACTGCGCGGTCGGCCGCGGCGAACGCAGCGAGCCGGGCGGCCAGCTCCTCCGGGCGCGAGACAGCGTCCGCGTCGAGGCGAAAGCGTGCGAGTTCCGGGAGCTTGGCGGCGAGCTCCTGCTCGAGCCGCTCCGTTCCCGCACCCAGACGGGCGAGCTCCGGCGACCCGCAAGCGGGACACAGCGTCGGAGCCGGCTCCGCGAACCCGCAGTGGTGGCAGCGGAGGAAGCCGTCCGCATGAAGTGTCAGCGCGACGTCGCAGCGCTCACAGCGCGGGGTCGCCCCGCACGCGCGGCAGTGCAGCGCCGGCGCGATGCCGCGGCGGTTGAGGAGCAGGATCGCCTTGCCGCCTTTGTCCGCCAGCTCCCCGAGTGCGGCCAGAAGAGGCGCCGAGAGCGGGTAGCCGGCCTCGCGGCGCAGGTCGACGACGGAAACAGGGGGCAGCCGACCGCCGATGCGACCGCCGAGCTCGAGCCGCTCGAGCCGCTCCCAGCTCTCCGGCCGGGGCGTGGCGCTGCCGAAGATCGCGACCGCTCCCTCGAGTGCCGCCCTCTTCGCGGCCACGGTGCGGGCGTCGTAGCGCGGATCGGATTCCTGCTTGAACGATTGGTCCTGCTCCTCGTCCACGCAGATGACCCCAAGGTCTCGAACGGGCGCGAACACGGCCGAGCGAGCGCCGACCACGATCCGAGCTTCGCCGGCGGCGATGCGCTCGCGCTCGTCGCGCCGCTCGGCATCCGAGAGGCCCGAGTGGAGCACGGCCACGAGATCGCCGAAACGCGCTCGGAAGCGCCCGGCCGCCTGCGGCGTCAGCGCGATCTCGGGCACAAGCACGATTGCGCCTCGCCCGCGGGCCAGGGCCTCCGCGCAGGCGCGCAGGTAGACCTCGGTCTTGCCGCTGCCGGTCGCGCCGTAGAGGAGGAACGAGCCGCCCCCTGACTCGAGCGCTTCCAACACCCGCTCGAGCGCGCGCTCCTGCGTGGAAGTCAGGGCCCGAGGCGGAGCCTCCCCGGGGAGCTCGTGCTCGACGCGCCGCCGCTCGGCTCCCTTGCGCCGCTTGTGCTCGGCCGGGGCGACGAGGGCGAGCGCCCGCGCCGGCGTCGAGCCGTAGTAGTCGGCGAGCCAGAGCGCGAGGTCGACGAGTGCCGGCGGGAGCTCGCCGACGACGCCCTCGACGGCCGCCGGCTGCACGCCCTGCGGGGCCTCATCCTCGAGCCCGACGACCACGCCGCGCCGCTTGGCCCCGCCGAAGCGAACCGAGACGACGGCGCCCTTCTCCAGCCCGTCGGCGAGGTACGTGAAGGGCCGTGAGAGCGCGCGGGCGGTAACCAGCGGCACGACTGAAGCGAACTTGGACAAGAGTAAGATCATGGCCGAGATGGCGGCTGGGCACTCGGTCGACGACTACCTCGAGACGATCTACTTCCTCGCCTTCCCCATTGGCGAGTACAGGCCCGAGACGAAGGGCTCGCCGACGCTTGCGGTCCGCGTCGCGGACATGCTCGGCGTCTCCCGCGCCTCGGCGGGCGAGATGCTCAAGCGGCTCGAGGGCGACGGCCTAGTCGAGCGGGGCGAGCACAAGGAGGCCATCCTCACCGCCGAGGGCCGGCGCCAGGCCGAGCGGGTCGTCCGGCGCCACCGCATCATCGAGCGGCTCCTGACCGACTTCATGGGCTACACGGCGGCCGAGGCCCATGAGCAAGCGGATGTTCTCGGGAACACCTTCACGGACGACATGGTGGAGCGCATAGCGGAACAGCTGGGCCGCCCGGACCGCTGTCCGCACGGCTGGCCGGTGGACACAGACTTCGAGCAGGAGGAGAACCGCGAACTCAAGCCCCTCTCGGACCTCGCGCCCGGGGCGAAGGCCGAGATCGTCAGGCTCGCCGAGCACGACGGCGACCTCTTGCACTGGTACTACGACTCCGGGCTCGTGCCTGGAACGAGAGTTCAACTCGGCGAGAAAGGACCGGACGAGCTGACCGTCCGCGTCAACGGCGACGAGCGCAAAGTGGGCGGCGAGGCCGCCGCGGGGCTCTTCGTACGACCGAGCTAGCCGGCCGCCGCTGCGAAGCGGACGGTCACGCTCGTGAAGCCGAGGCCGCCGAGCAGGCCTTCGAGGAGCTCGCGCGTGTTCCCTTCGGCGCGGCTCAAGAGCCCGGAGTTCTGGCGCGCGGCGGTATCGAGCTTCGCTTCCGCCAGCCGGTAGAGCTCCTGCTGGAAGTTCGGCTCGTCCGAGAAGAGACCGCCGATCTCGTTCAGGACCCCCTCCTGGCGGTCGTAGACATAGCTCTTGGAGAGGTCCAGCTGAGCATCGAAGAGCTGGGCCGGCGGGAGCGTGATCGTCGCGCTGAGCCGGTCGTCCGAGACGACGACCTTCCCCTCGTCCAGGTTGCTCAAATCGACCCCGGAGTCGACCGTACCGACCGCGACGAAGAGCGTTCTCGAGCCAAGATCGCGGACGGGAACGCGGTGTCCTTCTCCAGGTCGACGATGACCTCGAAGTGGCCGCTCGCCGCTCGGTACTCCCCGATGTTCTCGATCGACTTGAGGACCGCGCGCTGCGAGCGGTCGACGGTCTCCTCCGTGAACGGGTTGGCGAAGTCCGGGAGGATGTCGCGGACCCACCCCACCGTCCAGACGAGGCCGGCGAGGACGAGCAGCAGGGCGATCCAGCCCCAGGGAACGTCGCGCTTCGGCGGCGGCTGCTCGGGTGGTGCGGGCGGCGGCTGAGGCTGCGCCCGCTCGCGTTCGGGAGTTACGACCCCCATATCGCCTTAAGAGTACCCGGCTAGGAGGCGGCTGGAACCTCGGCCGCCAGGCCTGCAGCGGCGCGCAGCGCGTCCGCTTTGTCCGTTCGCTCCCAGGTGAAGTCGTGGTCGGGTCGTCCGAAATGGCCGTAGGCGGCCGTCTTCGTGTAGATCGGCCGCATGAGGTCGAGGTCGCGGATGATCGCTCCCGGCCGCAGGTCGAAGTGCTCGCGGACGAGCTCCTCGAGCCGCGCCAGAGGGATCCGCTCCGTCCCGAAGCCGTCGACCTGGATGGAGATCGGGTGTGCGACCCCGATCGCGTAAGCGACCTGGAGCTCGAAGCGGTCGGCGAGCCCGGCCGCGACGACGTTCTTCGCTACGTAACGGGCCGCGTAGGCGGCCGAGCGGTCGACCTTCGTCGGATCCTTGCCCGAGAAGGCGCCGCCGCCGTGCCGCGCCATACCGCCGTACGTGTCGATGATGATCTTGCGCCCGGTGAGGCCGGTGTCCCCCATCGGCCCGCCCGTGACGAACTTCCCGGTGGGATTGACGAGCACGAAGTCGCGCTCCTCGAAGCGGTGCTCGTCGTACAGGTCGCGCGGAAGGATCGGGTGCAGGACGTGCTCGATGACGTCCGGCTTGATCAGCGACTCGGTGT
>JBBDMP010000149.1:0-16436 GCA_040878265.1 Gaiellales bacterium
GCGGGATGTCCTGCGCCTGGGCGATCCGCTCGCCCTTGACCGGCCCCTCGCCGGCTGCGGCGAGCTCCAGGGCGGCGCGGAGCGCGTAGTCGACCTTGGCTGTAACTCGCACGCACGTATTGTGGCGGCGTGCCCGCCACCTTCGCTCTCGGCGGAGATCTAGAGGTGCGGCGCCTCGGTTTCGGCGCCATGCGCCTGTGCGGTCCCCGGATCATGGGCTGGCCCGACGACCGTGAGAACGCGCTGGCCGTGCTCCGGCGCATGCTCGAGCTCGGCGTCAACTTCATCGACACGTCGGACGCGTATGGGCCGGAGGTGAACGAGCTTCAGCTCGCCGAAGCACTCCACCCGTATCCCGAGGGACTCGTGATTGCCACGAAGGGCGGGCTCCTACGGAACGAGGCCGGTGACTGGACCCCCGACGGTAGGCCCGAGCATCTGCGCGAGGCCTGCGAAGCGAGCCTCCGGCGGCTGCGCGTCGACCGCCTCGACCTCTACCAGTTGCATGCGGTCGACGGAGAGGTGCCGATCGAGGAGTCGGTCGGCGAGCTCGCCCGCCTACGCGAGGAGGGAAAGATCCGGCACGTCGGCATCTCCAACGTGTCGATCGAGGAGCTCGAGCTCGCGCGCGAGGTCGTGCCCGTCGTCTCTGTGCAGAACCGCTACAACCTCGCGGACCGGCACTCGGAGGACGTTCTCGAGGCGTGCGAGCGCGATGGCCTCGCCTTCCTCCCGTGGTTCCCGCTCGCGGTCGGCGACTTGGCTCGCCCGGGCGGTCGGCTCGACGACGTGGCTCGCCGGCATGAGGCAACCCCCGCGCAGGTGGCGCTCGCCTGGCTGCTCCGCCGCTCACCGGTGGTGCTCCCGATTCCGGGCACGGCATCGCTCGAGCATCTGGAGGAGAACCTCGCTGCCCAGCGCATCGAGCTGAGCGACGAGGACTTCGCGGCGCTCTCCGCTTGACGGGCCTCGTCCAAACCCTCAACTATCATTGCCAGTATGGGCAACAGCCTGGCAGAGATTGCTTACGAAGCATCTCTTAGAAGTCTTGACAAGCAGGAGGAGCTTTTGGACGAGGTGAGAGCTCGGACTGGCCTGCTCCTCGCGGCCTCCTCACTGGCGGCCTCGTTTCTCGGCCGGCCGGCCCTTGAGCACGCAAGGCCCACGATCGTTGCGCTAGCGCTCGTCGCTTTCGCCATCTCGACCGGGGCGAGCATCTACATCCTGTTGCCGAAGACCAAGCGGTTCATCTTCTCCCTTCAGGGATCGGCGGTGTACGAAAAGCTCTTCGAGTTTAGTGACAACTTGCCGGAGCTCTACCGACGGCTCGCCTACGATCTCGACCGCTTCTGGGATGAGAATGACACGACGATGACCAAGCTGTTCCGTGCGTTCCGTTTCGCCGCGTTTGGGCTCGCGATTGAAGTCGTCCTGCTGCTGGCCTCCGTAAGCGGTACTGTTTTCTAGAGATGGCTGGATCGCAAAAGCCCAACGGACCGGCGCCTCCGCCCCCGCCCCCGCCGACGCCTGGGATCGGTCGGCCTGAAACTCACGGCGGAAAACCGAGCGCGCAGAAGTAGTCGGGCTCGGACGAATCGCGGCCTGCGATAGCTGGACTCTCCCCGCTCATGCAGGCGCTCTACGAGGGAGATCGCGAGCGCGCGGAAGCCATCCGCCATCCCGAGCTTGACGTGTTCGAGGCGGCGGCGCTCGGAGAGGTCGAGCGGCTTCGCACTCTCCTCGACGCGGATCCGACCCTCGTCTCCGCCTGGTCGGCCGACGGGTTCACTCCGCTCCACTACGCGGTTTTCTTCGGAGATCCGGAGACGGTGCGTGTCCTCGCCAACCGAGGGGCCGACATCGAGACTCCAGCCCGCAACGAGGATTTCGCAGGGCGCGCTCGACCGTTGCACAGCGCCGTTGCCGCGCGGCGCCTCGACACCGTGATCGCGCTGCTCGAGGCGGGGGCGGATCCGAACGCCGAGCGACCGGGTGGCGGAACGCCGCTAGAGGAGGCTCTGCAGGTCGGCGATGACGGTCTCGCAGCGCTGCTCCGAGAAAACGGAGCTCGCCGCTAGCAGTGCCCTCCCGGGCGGCGCTCGAGGCGCCTGCGCGCCGGCTGCCTCCGCCGGCTCGGACTAGCTAGCACTGTTGAAGGATCACGCCGTCTTCGGCGAGCACGTCGACGTGCGTTATCCCTCGTTCCTGGCCGACCCCGAGAGCGCTCAGGCAGATTCCGGTCGCCCTCGGTCTCGCGTCACTACGGTTCGGGAGATCTGTCTCCACCCAGGCGCGATTTCCGGCGACGGTGACCTTCGTCACGTGCCTGAAAGCCGAGCCAAGGCGACGCTTGAGATGTGTGCGTAGGTAGCGCTCCATCTCCGCGTCCGCGCCAGCTGAATCGGTCCCGGTCGTCGTCGTCTCGGTCATCGTCTCTTCTGTCGGCGCTGTCGTCCCGGCCGCGTCATCGCCTTCATCGCCGCCGCAGGCCGTGGGCACGACGGGGGCGAGCACGACGAGGATGAGCAAGAGCGCGAGCCGCTTCACGAGGGCGCGCGCAACTCTACTTGCCTGGGGGCGTCGTAAAAGGAGCGCTAGCCGTTCCGCAGGCTCGAGGTGTCGACCACCTCGAAGTTGGAGCCGGTGACCTGCCGAAGGGTGCGCAGCTGGTCGTTGGACCAGCCTCGGTTCGGGGCGCCCGTGATGAACCAGTCCGAGCCGTTGTCCGCGACGATCATCCCGTAGCGCTTGAGGGCGCGGAGGACGACGCGGGCTTGGCGGGGGAAGCCGGAGATGTCGAAGCTCGCCTTCAGACGGACGCGTAGGCCCATCGGGGGAAGGTTCGGGTCGGTCAGGCTGCTCGCGTAGTGGCGGGCGGGGTGGAGATATGCGCGCTGCGTCTGGGAGACGGTGAAGCGCAGCGCGTGGTTGATCTCGCCTCGGCGCACCTCCGAGTAGCGCGCGAGGCCGGGGAGGATCGGGAGGCCTGCGGCGTCCGCCGAGGTCCAGCCGGCGGGCCGGAGCCGGTTCGACCGCAGCGACCAGATCGCGCCCGAACCTGCGCGCCACGGCGGCGACCCCGCGCGCGGGTAAAGGGAGAAGAGCTCGTAGAGGACGCAGGTGTCCTTGTCGACGACGATGGCGTGCCGGTCACCGTCCGACTGCCGGCCGCCTTCGATCGCAACCGCCTTCGGCAGCGGGTACGGCCCCCTGTCGCTTTCGCCTGCGTACTCGAAGCGGACGCGGGACTTGCGCTGCGCGCGCGAGACGACGGTGACCGGGATCCCGATCGGGGCCCCCTGCCACAGGCCGGAGCCGAAGTCAGGGTGGAGCCCGGTGTCGGCGCCGATCGAGGCGATGACCGCGTCCGAGTTGGTCGCGACGGGAAGCGAGTCGACCGGCTTGTTCCACACGTTCGTCCGCGGGAAGATCGGGCACTTCGGAGCCGCGGGCAGCGGGTAGGCGCCGGCAGCCGCGGGAAAGGCGAGGACGGACAGGAAGAGGGCGGCCGCGAGGCGGTGAGGCGTCACGCCCCTCTTATCGGGCGAGCTCGTCCGTCCTTCGAGCCATCTCGACGTCCTTTTGGGTGATGGCCCGCTTGACGTGGGTCCACCAGCGCACGGTCACGGCGTTCCAACTGATCGCGATGTCCGGGTGGTGATTCGCCTCCTCGGCGGCTTCGGCCAGGCGGTTCGCAAAGGCCATTGCCTGACGGAAGTCCTTGAACCTGTAGCCGCGCTGGAGCGCTCCGCGAACCTCGTTCCAACCCTCGGGATAGGCATCGGGCACGCGTCGGAGTATCCTGGAAAAACCGAGGACCGGGGAAGCTCGTAGTGACGTACATGCGCCGTCTTCTACTTCTCATAGCCGTCGCGGCAGTGCTCGTCTCTCCGGCCGCGGCGCAGGCAAAGACCTATTACGGGACCGTGGGGCCCACGAGGACGATCACGCTCAAGCGCCCCGACGGGACGCTTGTCCGCCGGGTGCCGCGCGGGTTTCACACGTTCGTCATCCGGGATCGGAGCGCAAGACATGACTTCCACCTCAGCGGCGGAGGGATCCACAAGTTGACTGGGCTCTCGTTCGTCGGCCAGAGGACTTGGCGCGGCCTCCGCATCCGCGCCGGAGTGACCTACACGTACTGGTGCCAGCCGCACGCGAATGTCATGACGCGGACGTTCAGGGGCGTCTAGTTAACCCATCGAGGTCGTACTGACGACGAGCGTGTCGCCCTCGACGTCTCCGAGTAGCTGAATCGGGCGGTCGGTCCACGCGACCTCGCCCTCGCGCACGAGCCCATCCACCTCGTCCAGCTTGAGCCCCTCGACGCGAAGCTGCGGGCCTGCGCATTGCGGCGGGAAGGACTCGGCGAGCGCGTCGCAGAGGCGGACCTCGTCGCCCTCGGCGAGCAGATTGCCGTTGACGAGCAGTGGTCCTTCGAGGTCAGAAGCGATGGCTTCCTCGATAGAGATGCCCGGACCCATGGCAATGCCTGCCGTCGCCGGAGGCTGCGTAGGCTGGGGCTCGACCTCTTCGTTACCGCCGCCGCAAGCGGCGAGGGCGAGGACGGCGAGCGGGAGGAGGAGAAGTGTTCTCATGCCTCCTTCGACTGGCTCAAGCGGTCGAAAGTTCCTCCGGCTCGATGCTGCCGTTCTGGATGCGCCAGGCCGCGAGCTCTCCCGTGCGCAGGTTGAGGATCACGTACGGTCGTCCCTCCCAGAGACCGATCCGCTCGACGTCCGTGCGGGAAGGCCGCGGCGGGCTCGAGAGATGGGAGTGGAAGACGGCGAGCTCATAGCCCTCGTCTTCCAGGAACCACGTCTCGGGGTCGACTTCGAGGTCGAAGCGGTACGGGCTTGCGTTGCGGTTACGACCCGGAACGTAGCGCTCGGCGACCCCGCCGCGCAGAACGATGAGGCCGCAGGCCTCGTTCGGTTGCTCCGCCTCGGCGTGCTCGACCAGCGCCGAGCGCACCGAAGGCGGAATCACCACCAGATCTTGTCCTCCATCGTCTGCGCCCCCTCGGTCCAGAAGTCGGCGGAAAGGTACTTCCAGCCGCCGTCGGCGAGTACGCAGACGACGACGCCCTCCTCGAGCTCCTCGCCGAGAAGCCGGGCGACGTGGAGGACGGCCCCCGACGAGACGCCCGCGAAGATGCCCTCGCGGTCGAGCAGGAGGCGAACGCCTGCGACCGACTCCTCATTCGACACGAGGATCTTGCGGTCGAGCCTCGAGACATCGAGGATCGGCGGCACGTAGCCGTCGGCCAGCGAGCGCAAGCCGTAGACGAGGTCGCCCTGGAGCGGCTCGGCCGCGGCGACGACGACATCGGGGAAGGACTCCCGCAGGCGCTCGCCGGCCCCCATAAGCGTCCCGCCGGTGCCGAGGCCCGCGACGAGGGCGTCCACGCGCGGCAGCGCGTCGACGATCTCCGCGCCGGTCCCTTCGTAGTGCGCGCGCGGGTTTGCCTCGTTCGCGTACTGGTTGAGCATGAAGTAGCGCGGTTCCCGCTCGGCCAGCTCGAGCGCCCTGCGTACGGCGCCGTTCGAGCCCTCCGACGCCGGGGAGAAGACGACCTTGGCGCCGTAGAGCCCGAGGAGCTTGATCCGCTCGGGCGTGGAGTTCTCCGGGAGGACGCAGGTGAGCGAGTAGCCCTTGAGCTTCGCCACGACCGCGAGGGAGATACCGGTGTTCCCGCTGGTCGGCTCCAGCAGCTCCCGGCCCGGAACGAGCTCGCCGGAGGCCTCGGCCGCCTCGACCATGGCCCGTGCGATCCGGTCCTTGAGGGAGCCGGTCGGGTTCGCCCCCTCGAGCTTCGCGTAGAGCCGAACGCCCTCGTGCGGCGCGAGCCGCGGGAGCTCGACCAGCGGCGTGTCGCCGATCGTGCCCAGGATCGAAGGGATCAGCGTCCGCTCGCCGCCGGCCATCGCCGGGAGCAGGATCACCGTCGAGCCCTCGCGGACCGGCGTGTCCAGGCCCTCGAGCGTGCGGATGTCTTCGTTGTCGACGTAGACGTTGACGAAGGGCGCGAGGCCATTGCCGTTCTCGAGTACCTGGCGCCCGAGCGCGGGGAAGCGGGAGACGAGCTCCGCGAGCACGTCGCGAAGCGTCTCGCCGGAAACCTCGACCTCCCGGGCCCCGCCCGCGGCGTCGCGCAGGGTGGGGGGAATGCGGACGCGACTCACTGCGTGACCTGGGTCCTGCCGCCCTGGCAGAACTCGACGTAATCGATATAGCCGGTGATCGTGGGGTTCTCGCCGCAGACCGGGCAGTCCGGATCGCGGCGCAGGGAAATCTCGGTGAAGGAGCCGGCCAGCGCGTCGAACATGAGCAGGCGCCCGACGAGCGGCTCACCGATCCCGAGCGAGAGCTTGAGCGCCTCGTTCGCCTGGAGCGAGCCGATCACGCCCGGGAGGACGCCGAGCACACCGCCCTCAGCGCAGCTCGGCGCGAGCTCGGGCGGCGGCGGCTGCGGGAAGAGGCAGCGGTAGCAGGGGCCCTCGTGCGGCTTGAAGACGGTCGTCTGGCCCTCGAAGCGGTAGATCGAGCCGTGCACGACAGGGATGCCGTGCCAGACGGAGGCGTCGTTGAGCAGGTAGCGCGTAGGGAAGTTGTCGGCGCCGTCGACGATCACGTCCCAGCCCTCGCCGAGGATGCGGTCGACGTTCTCGGAGGTAAGGCGCTCCTGAAAGACCTTCACGGTCACGTCGGGGTTGAGCGCCTCGATCGTGCGCTTCGCCGATTCGGCCTTCGACTCGCCCAGACGCTCGGTCGAGTGGACGATCTGCCGCTGGAGGTTCGTTTCGTCGACGACGTCGTCGTCGACGATTCCGAGCGTGCCGACGCCCGCGGCCGCGAGGTAGAGCGAGGCCGGGGAGCCGAGCCCGCCTGCTCCGATCAAGAGGATGCGCGAGTCGAGCAGCTTGAGCTGGCCTTCCTCGCCGACCTCGGGAATGAGTAGATGCCGGCTGTACCGCCGACGCTTCGACTCGTCGAGCGCACGGGGGAGCTCGAACGGGAGGCCGTTCCGCTTCCAGTCCGTGAATCCCCCCGCGAGCGAGAGAACGTTCTCGTAGCCGAGCTCCTCCAGCGTCTTCGCCGCGAAGGCGGAGCGGTTTCCACCGGAGCAGTAGAGGAGCACGGGACGGGACTTGTCGGGCACTGCGCCCTCGATACGCGACTCGAGGTTGCCGCGCGGGATGTGCACGGCCCTGGGGAGGTGACCCTCCTCCCACTCGTCGCGCTCGCGCACGTCGACGACGGCGATTTCGCCCTCCTCGACAAGCTCGCGCGCCTGTGGGGCGCCGATCTCCTCGATCTCTTCCTTGACCTGTTGCAACAGCTCGCGATAACTGACCATTTACTTCAACGAGTATAGCGATGGTAAGCACTAGGCTCGAAGCGTGAATCCGCGCACTCGTGCCCGCTTCGTGGTCGCCGTCGTCGCCCTGGCTGCGGCCGCCCTCGCGGTCGGCGCGGCCATCGTCCAGGGTCGTGCCGACCACGATCCCGGGGAGCCGCCGCCGCTCGAGTTGAACGCGGCCTCACCCGCTCTCCGGGCCGCCGAGGCGGCATTCGAGCGCGGTGACCGCCGCGGGGCCCGAGCGCGATTCGAGGCCCTCCTCGAGCGCGACCCCGGTTCCCTCGAGGCAGCGGTCGGGCTGGCAGTCGCGTCCTGGCCGGACGGGACCATCGAGCGCCTACGCGGCCTGAGCGAAGAGCATCCTGGAAGCGGCCTCGTCCGCCTTCACCTCGGCCTGGCGCTCTTCACGCAGGGCGAGCGGGCGGAGGCCGAGCGGGAGTGGGCAGAGGCGGAACGGCGAGATCCCGATACGCCGGCCGCACTGCGCGCCGAGGATCTCCTGCATCCCGAGATGGCGCCAGGCCGTCCATTCTTCTACCCGGCCTCGGATCGCCTCGCTGAGGGCGTTGCCCTGCAACGGGCTGGGCGACCGGTCTCGGCTCTTCGGGCTTTCGAGCGCTCCCTGGCCGCCGACCCGGACTCGTTGGAGGCCCAGGTAGCCGTTGCGGTCGCGCACTTCGACAAGGACGAGCCTGCGCAGGCGTTCTCCAGGCTCGGCCCGCTCGCGGGGGAGCATCCCGAGGCCGAGATCGTCCGCTATCACCTCGGACTCGTGCTACTTTGGATCCGCGCTCTCGACGAGGCGGAGGAGCAGCTCAGCCGCGCTAGTCAGGGGGCCGGCTCCTATGCACGACTCTCCCGGGACCTCCTCGCCAGGGTGGAGGAAATTAGGACTCGAAACTCTTAAAAATAGGCCGGACGGCCTATGCGGACCGTCCGGTCGGCGTGGAAAGGTGCTGCGGTCACGTTCGCGTATTTCCACAAAGCAGCCGTTGACGAGACAGGGAACTCGCCCTACGGTCAAAAAGGGGGTCTGGAAGTGGGAGCAGGCGAGGGGAGAGGAGTGACAGCCGTGGAGGGGACGGCGGAGCGGGACGATTCAACCCAGGCGCTCGTGCGCCAGGGACAGGAAGCAGGGTTTCTCACGCAGGAGGAGGTCGCGCTCGCACTGGACGAGCTCGATCTCGACGTGGGCCAGATCGACGACTTCTACCACGCTCTCGAGGAGCTCCACATCGAGGTGGTCGAGGTCGAGGAAGAGGAGAGCGAGCTTGACCTCGAGCCGGAGGCGCGCGAGGTCTCGACCGACGCACTGCAGCTCTTCCTCAAGGACATCGGCAAGGTGTCGCTGCTGACCGCGGCCCAGGAGGTCGAGCTGGCGAAGCGGATCGAGCGGGGCGACCACCGTGCGAAGCAGACGATGGTGGAGTCGAACCTGCGCCTCGTCGTCTCGATCGCGAAGAACTATCGCAACCAGGGCCTGCCTTTCCTCGATCTCATCCAGGAGGGGACGATCGGGCTCGTGCGTGCGGCGGAGAAATTCGACCACCGCAAGGGGTTCAAGTTCTCCACCTACGCGACGTGGTGGATCCGCCAGGCGGTCGCGCGGGCGCTCGCGGACAAGTCACGGACGATTCGCATGCCCGTCCACGTCGTCGAGAAGCTGAACAAGATCGGCCGCGCCGAGCGCAAGCTCGTCTCGGAGCTCGGCCGCGAGCCTCTGGCCGAGGAGATCGCTCTCGAGCTCGAGTTCGAGGTCGAGGAGGTCGAGCAGATCCGGCGCAGCTCGCAGGCGCCGATCTCACTCGAGAAGCCTGTCGGCGACGACGATGAGTCCGAGTTCGGGCACTTCCTCGCGGACGAGCGGGCGGCTGCTCCGGACGAGGCGGCTGAGACGACCATGCGCAAGGAGACGCTCAGGCGCATCCTCAGCATGCTCTCGGCGCGCGAGCGGCGGGTGCTCGAGCTCCGCTACGGCCTCAACGGGCAGCATCCGCGGACGCTCGACGAGGTGGGGCGGACCTTCAACGTCACCCGCGAGCGCGTGCGGCAGATCGAGAACCAAAGCCTGAAGAAGCTCCAGGCGCTCGCCGAGACGCAGAACCTTCGGGACGTCGCCGCCTAGGCGCGGGCGGGGCAAGCCCCGCCCTACGCGTAGGGGCGGGATTCATCCCGCCCGGAAGTCCGGCAGCCAGCCGTCGCGGTAGCCCGTCGGAACGTCGTCGCGGAAGGGGGCGTAGGCCTCCTTCGGCTCAGGCGTCTCCGTCTCCACGCCTGCTCCGTGGCGCTGGGCAACCTCCGCGACCGGGTAGACCACCTCGTTGTCGGGCCGCGCGCCGACTGCGAGGAGAACGCACGGCCCGTCGCCGGCGCCGACGAAGACGTGCTCCGTCCAGGCCGGGCAGTGGACGAAATCCCAGGCTCGCAGGAGCCGCTCCTCCCCCTCGACGAGGAGCAGACAAGACCCGCTGAGTACGAGAAAGTTTTCCTGTGAGTCCTCACCGTGGTACATGCAGCTCGGTTGGCCGGGCTGGAGGACGCCGATGTTGAATCCCAGCTCCGGGAACCGCGCAGCGCCCTCGAAGCGCGTGTAAGCACCGAAGCCGCCCTCTTTCCAGAGCGCCTCGCGCGCGTTGAGCACGAACCAGCCTTCGCCCGCCGGGACGAGGCCGCCCTCCGTCGGCTCGAGAGGCGCCTCGGGGACCATGCGCGCAGTTTCGCACTTTGTCTGCAGGGTCGAAGCTAGACTCGCGGGCCGTGCCGCAGCCCGATCAAGCCTGGCTCGAGGAGCTCTTTGACTGGCTCCGCATCCCGAGTGTGAGCGCCGATCCGGCGCACGCGGCGGACGTGCGGCTGGCGGGCGAGTGGGTCTGTGACTTCGTCCGGGCCGCCGGCGGTGACGCCGAGCTTGTGCCGACCCAGGGAAACCCCCTAGCCGTCGGCGAGATCCGCGCTTCCCACGATGGCGATGTGCCCACGGTGCTCGTTTACGGGCATTTCGACGTGCAGCCGCCGGCCCCGCTCGAGGAGTGGGAGTCGCCGCCGTTCGAACCGGAGGTTCGGAACGGGTGGATCTATGCCCGAGGCGCGGCCGACGACAAGGGCAATCTCTACCTCCTCCTCAAGGCGGCTGAGCTGCTCGCGCAGGCGGGTGAGCTACCGGTCAACATCAGAATCGCCTGCGACGGCGAGGAGGAGGTCAGCGGCCACTCGATCGTCGACTTCCTGGCTCGGGACGAACGCGGGGCGGACGCGTGCGTGATCTTCGACGGGGCGATGGTGAAGCAGGACGTGCCGGCCCTCTACCTCGCAACGCGCGGGAACGTCTATTTCCACGTTCGCGTCCGCACGGGGGAGCGCGACCTCCACTCGGGCGTGTTCGGGGGGGCGGCTCTGAACGCGACGCACGCGCTCATGGAGTCTTTGGCCGCCGTTACGGAGATTCCACCCCAGCTTCGTGTAGGAATCGCCCCGCCGACTTCCGAGGAACTGGGCGCCTGGCGGGAGCTCGATCCCGGTGCGGAGGTGCTGGCTGCGCAAGGCGCCCGTCCGGCAGACTCGGACGCCGCCGGCGAGTTCTACGAGCGCACGTTCGCGGGCCCTGCCGTCGACGTCCACGGCCTTGCAGGCGGCGAGCCGCATCTCCAGAAGACTGTCTTACCGGTTCTGGCCGAGGCGAACGTCTCCATCCGTCTCGCGCCGGGCCAGGACGCAGACGAGATCGGCGCGGCCTTCGAGCGCCTCCTCCGCGATGCGGCGCCCGCAGGCGCCGATCTGGAGGTCGAGCTCCGGTCCTCGTCTCCGGCCGGGCTCGTCGCACCGGATGCCGCGGCGCTGCGCCTCGCCCAGGATGCGTTCGAGCGCGTTCTCGGGACACGGCCGCTGCTCTTACGGAGCGGCGGCACTCTCCCGATCGTCCCTGCCCTGGCGGACAAAGGCATTCCGCTTGTACTGAGCGGCTTCGACGTGCCGGAAGGAAACGTCCACTCGCCGAACGAGCGCCTCCTCGAGCGGTACGTGCCGCTCGGCGTCGCGACGGCTCGCGAGCTCTTTCTCGCTTTCGCCGAGCTCCGCTAGACCGCTGCGGTCGTGTGGCCGTGGTCGTGCTCGGGCACGAGCCAGGAGTGCCCGAAGCGGCGCATCTCCTCGATGATCGGGAGCAGCGCCTGGCCCTTCTCGGTCAGCTCGTACTCGACGCGGCGGGGCCCGCTACGCCGCTGGAGGATGCCGTCCTGCTCGAGCACGCGCAGCCGCTCGGAGAGCGTCCGCGGGCTGATGCCGGGGCAGGAGCGCTCCAGCTCGGAGAAGCGCCGCGATCCTTCTGAGAGGTCGTGGACGATGACCGCGGTCCATTTCGAGCCGATGATGTCGGCCGTACAGGCGACTGCGCAGTCCTCGTCGTGGACGGGTCGCATCGTGCGCATACTCTGATTCTAGAGTTCGTTCCAGGATGGGGCTCGTCGCCGAGGTGCGATGGGCGGATGCGAGGCCAGGACGCAGGGAGCGCTCGTATCGAATGAGATACGGGCGCGACCGAGGACGCCGCCTTGCGTCGCCTCAGCGCGGCTCCGGCGGCACAGCTCTCATTTTGGAACGAGCTCTTAGTCCCAGGGCGGCCCGTTATAGACCCAGCGGCCTCCGAGCATCGTCGCCACCACCTGGATGTCGGGTAGTTCTTCGGGCGGGCACGCGAGGGGATCGCGGTCGAGCACGACCAGGTCGGCCAGGAATCCCGGCAGAAGCTTTCCGCGCCTGCGCTCGTCCCCGGCGAGCCAGGCCGGCGCGACGGTGGAGGCATACAGAGCCTGCTCGACCGTGACCGCCTGCTCGGGGTGCCACGCCTCGCGTTCATCGAGCGTGCGCAGGACTCCCGCGCAAATGCCCATGAGCGGATCAAGCTCTTCGATCGGCGCGTCGGAGCCGTTCGCGACGAGGGCGCCGGAGTCGAGCAGCGAACGGAAGGCGTAGGCGCGGTGGGTCGTTCCCGTCCAGAAGCGGTCGGCGAGATCGCGGTCGGAGGGCGCGTGGCTGAACTGCACGGACGCGGCCACGCCAAGCGCCGCGAAGCGCGGAAGGTCTTCCTCGGCGAGCAGCTGGGCGTGCTCGATCCGTTGGCGGAGCGAGTGCGGACGCCAGTCCTCCTGCGCCGCCTCGAAGCCGTCGAGCGCGTCACGGTTCGCCTGGTCGCCGATCGCGTGCACCGAGACGGGAAAGCCAGCCCGGGCCGCGCGCCGCACGATGTCCTCGAACTCCTCTCGGCTCGTGATCTCGACGCCGGATCCGTCGAGCAGCCGTGCCGTCCGTGAGCCAAGCGTTCCGTCCATGAATGCCTTGATGTAGCCGACCCGGAGCAAATCGTTCCCCAGCCGCGAGGAGATGCCGAGCTCCGCGAGGCGGTCGATTTGCTCGTGGGGGAGTGACTGCCAGACGCGCAGGGTGAGCGCCTCCTCGGCCTCGAGCCGCTGGAAGAGGCCGAGGGCCCCGAGCCAACCGTCCTTGTCGTGGATCGCGGTCACGCCCCGTGAGTTGGCAATGCGGATGCCCTCGCGCATCGCGTCGAGCCATTCCTCGTCAGGCGTCAGGCCGTAGACGTAGCGCGCGCGGAACTGCCACGCCGACTCCTCCCGCAGGACGCCGGTCGGCTCACCTCGCTCGTCCACCTCCACCACGCCGCCGTGGACCGCGAGGGAGCCGTCGCCTTGCGCGAGGGCGGCCGAGTTCAGCCAGAGGCTGTGGCCGTCCTTGGCCATGAGCGCTACTGGCATGTCCGGCGCGACCGCGTCGAGCGCTTCCTTCGTCGGTTCGACGGACGGCGACCAGTCGCCGTCACGCCAGCCCGTCCCGCGCAGCCACAGGCCGGGCTCCCCCGTCGCCGCCGCCTCCGCGACGCGCGCCACGGCCTCCTCGAGGCTCGAGGCGCCTTCGAGGCGGACCTGCCGCTGGGCCAGCGACCACTGCATGAAGTGGACGTGGGAGTCGGTGAAGCCGGGGAGGACGCAGCGGCCGCCGAGGTCGACCCGCTCCGGGCTGGCGAGCTCGCGCTCGTGCGTCCCGACCCCGCCCGCGATCCTTTCGCCCGCGATCGCGAGCGCCCCCGCAGTCGGGAGGGCGGGGTCCATGGTGCGGATGACGCCGTTCTCGAGGATCATCTAGGTCGTCGCAAATGTAGAGACTTCAGAGAATCCGCTCCGGCATGACTACCGTATGACACTGCGATGCGCTTCCTGATTGCCTGCGTCTTGCTCGTCGCGGCCGCGCTCTCCCTGGCCGCGTGCGGCTCCGACGACAGCACCGACGAAGGAGCCACGACCGCCGCGGCTTCGTCGTCCGACGTGGTCGAGATCTCGGCGACGGAATTCGCCTTCGACCCGCCCACGCTCCAGCTCGACCAGGCGGGCGAGTACACCTTCCGCCTCACGAACGATGGCGGCGCCCTGCACGCACTCGAGATCGAGGGCGCCGGTATCGAGGAGGCGGCGACGGACTCGATCGGGCCCGGAGAGACCGCCGAGGTCACCGTGGAGCTGCAGGAAGGGGAGTACGAGATCTACTGCCCGGTCGACGGCCATCGCGACATGGGCATGGAGGGCACCCTCGTTGTGGGAGGCGCAGCTGGGGGTGCGGGAACGTCTACGGAGGACGACGAGGGCACCACATCCGGCGGCTACGGCTATTAGCCGCTAAGGCCTAGCTAGCAGCACCAGCCGGCGACGTGCGGGAAGTCGCCGGAACCGGTGGCGCCCGGGTCGAACTCGCGCGAGACGTTCGAGACGGTCACGATCCGGCTCACGTCGGGCATGCGCAGGAAGAGCCACTGGTCGGCGTCCGGCCAGGCGACGAGCAGCCAGCGGCCGTCAGGCGACCAGGCGATCTCCCCGAGCCGGCCCGCCACGCTCGTGAGCTCACGTGGCGCGCCCCCGCCAAGGGGCATGAGGAGCACGCGGCTGCGACCGCTTGCCCGGTCGAAGTGAGTGGCGGCAAGTCGGGGCGAGCTCGGATCGATCGCGACGTCACGCACGGCCTGCTCACTAGAGCGCCAGAGCCTCTGGTCGGTTCGGTCGGGCCGGTAAACCTCGACCTGTCCGTTCCCTCCGAGTACGAGGAGGCGGCGCCCGTCGCCGGTCCAGATGAGCTTCTGCACCTCGTCGAGCAACGGCAAGCGCGCGAGCTCGCGCTGCGTATCGACGTCGACGACTCGCACGCCGCCCTCGCCGTCGGCATAGGCGAGGACATGCCGCTCTCCCGGACGCCAGGCGGGCGCTGCCGGGCCGACGTCGCGTGCGAGCAGGCGGTCCCCCGTCCCGTTGCCGACGACGACTCGGAGGTTGTCGCCGCTCCGGTACGCGAGGCGGAAGCCGGTGCGAGGGAACCAACGAGGCTGGCTGACCTGTTGCGGTCGCGTCAGCGTCCACCGGAGAGCCCCGTCCGGCTCGACCGCCGCGAGTCTGCGGCCGCCCGCGACGCCCACGTAGAGCCCGTTCGGCGACCACGAGGCGTCCTCGTAGGCGCCGAGCAGCCGGCGCGAGCCATCGGCCTGGACGACCCATGGACCCTGAGGCGAGAGAACGAGCAGGCGCCCCGGCGCGGGCAGGCGGACGAGCGGCCGGCCGTTCTCCTCTTCGGTCGCCACCTGCTCGCGCACCCAGCCGGCCGCGACGCGTCCGGGTGGCGAGACGGCTGCTCCCACCAGCACGGCTGCGACGGCGAGGGCGAGGATCGGGCGAGCTCGCCGCTCGACCCATGAGACGCGTTCTCGCGTCTCCCATGCCGCCCGCACGGTCGGCCAGACTCTCTCCCGTGCCTCGAGCTCTTCGGGCACGGGGTCGGTGAGGAAGCGCTTGCGAAGCTCCCGCTCCTTCACCGCTCCTCCTCCACTCGGGACTCAAGCCGGTCGAGCCCGCGGCGCAGCCGCGAGTTGACCGTTCCACGGGGCAGGTCGAGCAGATCCGCGATCTCGCCGGGCGTGTATTCGAGCAGGTAGCGAAGGACGATCACGGCGCGGTGCTCAGGGGTGAGGTCGGCGAGCGCGCCGGTGATTCCCTCCGAGAGGGCGCGCGGGGCCGGTTGAGCGGGAGCGGCTGCGGTCACGAGGCTCTCGTCCCCGACCTCACGACGCAGCGTCCGCGCGCGGGTCCAGTCGATCGCCCGGTTGACGACGATGCGGTGCAGCCAGGGCCCAAAGGGACGGCGCCGGTCGAACCGGTCGAGCGAGCGAACGGCCGAGAGGAAAGCCTCCTGCGCGATGTCCTCGGCGGCGGCAGCGTCGTGGACGACGAGGTAGGCGGCCCGGTAGGCCCGAGGCCAGTGGTCGCGAAACAGCGCCTCGAGGTCCGAGACCGACCCGGCCTGGGCGCCGCGCACCCAGGCACGTTCATCACGGCCCGCTCGCGGCATCGCGCGCCGACTATACGAGCCGAAGGCCCCATGGAGTCCATCCGCGGAGATACGGGTTTCCGGGGCCCCGAGGTCCCTGCCTACGATGGGGGAATGGATGCCCTTCTGATCGTCGACTTCCAGAACGACTTCACCCCTGGGGGCGCTCTCCCGGTCGCCGAGGGAGACCGGATCGCAGGGCCGATCAACGCCCTGCTCGACTCCTTCGACCTGGTCATCGCGACGCGCGACTGGCACCCTGGAAACCACGGGTCGTTCGAGGGCATCGAGGTCGACCCCGCGAACTGGCGGGGCACCGACCCGCCTTCGATCTGGCCCGTGCATTGCGTCCAGCGGACGCCGGGGGCCGAGCTTCACCCGGCGCTCGAGCAGGCGAAGGTCGACGTCGTCATCGACAAGGGGCAGGACCCGAACAGCCAGGGCTACTCGGCCTTCCAGGAAACCCGCCTCGGGGACCTTCTCCGTGAGCGCGGCGTGGACCGCCTCTACGTCGCCGGTCTGGCGACGGACTACTGCGTGAAGTCGAGCGTGCTCGACGCGCGGCGACTCGGCCTCGACGTGATCGTGATCGAGGACGCCGTGCGCGGCGTCGACGTCCAGCCGGGCGACTCGGCCAGGGCGCTGGAGGAGATGCGCGACGCCGGCGCCGAGATCGCGAACTCCGAGCGGGTAAGAGAGC
>JBBDMP010000150.1:0-16361 GCA_040878265.1 Gaiellales bacterium
GGCTGCAGGCCGTGTCCTCCTCCGTCTTCGGTCAGTTCATTCGCACCCAGACCTGCCCTGAGTGCGCCGGGAGCGGGGAGGTCATTCCCGAGCCGTGCCCCGAGTGCGGGGGGAGCGGCCGGGTGTCCGAGGAGCGAACGCTCGACGTCGAGATCCCGCCCGGGATCCACGACGGACAGAGGCTGCGACTGAACGGCGAGGGGCACGCCGGGGCGCTCGGGGGCCGTGCGGGCGACGTCTACGTGCTCGTCCACGTCCGGCAGGACCCTCGCTTCGTGCGGGACGGCAACGACGTCGTCTCGACCGTCGACCTGACGCTCTCCCAGGCGGCGCTCGGCGCGACGCTCAGAGTCGAGACGCTCGACGGCGAAGATGAGCTCGAGTTTCCGCCGGGCACGCAGGCGGGCGAGATCCACGTCCTTCGAGGCCGGGGCATGCCCGTGCTCCAGGGTCGCGGGCGCGGCGAGCACCGACTGCTCGTCAACGTCAGCGTCCCGCGGAACCTCAACCCCGAGCAGCGCCAGCTCCTGGAAGAGTTCGCCCGGACCGAGCACGACGCGAACTACAAGTTGGACGAGGGGTTCTTCGACAGGCTGAAGGCCGCGTTCCGCTGAGCGCGGATTCCCTACGCCGGGTGTCCGTGCGGGTCCCGAGAGCGCGCGCGGAGGAGGCGCGCGGTGTCATGGTCCAGCTCTTCCCGGAAGGCTTCGAGGAGACCGAGCACGACCGTGATATCGAGCTCGCCGCGTACACCACCCCGGGCGGCGAAGAGCGCCTATGGCATGTGTTCGGCCCCGGCGCCGCGCGCGACGTGGCCCCGGGCTGGGAGGACGCCTGGAAGCGCTTCCATCGCCCGGTGCGGGTGGGGCGGCTCTGGGTCGGGCCCCCTTGGGAGGAGCCGGACGCCGGCGCGCTCGCCGTCGTCATCGATCCCGGCGGTGCGTTCGGTACAGGTGCGCACCCGACGACCCGGCTGTGCCTCGAGCTCATGCTCGAGCTGAAGTCGAGCTCGTTCGTCGATCTGGGCTGCGGGTCGGGCGTGCTCGCCATCGCCGCGGCCAAGCTCGGGTTCGAGCCCGTCTACGCGCTCGATGACGAGGAAGCCGCGGTTTCGGCCGTTCGGGGGAACGCGGCGGCGAACGGGGTCGTAGTCCAGGCGCTCCGCGCGGATGTCCTGAACGACTCGCTCCCCGACGCTTCCGTCGCGGCCGTGAACATCACGCGCGCGCTGACGGAGTCGGTCGCCGTCCGAGTCGGCGCGACGACACTCGTCGCCTCGGGCTATGTCTCTTCCGAACGCCCCGACCTGGCCGGCTGGCGCCACGAGGCGCGGAAGGAGCGGGAGGGGTGGGCCGCCGACCTCTTCCAGCGCGACTGAGAGCTACGATTCGCGGTATGCACCGCTCCAGCTGCGGGGCCTTCTGGCTCTGGGCGCTAGCCGGCGGCCTCCTCACCTTCTCGTTCCTCGCCGCCGCGTCGATCGGCCTTTTCATCATGCCGTTCGCGTTCGGCGCGCTCTGGTTCGCGACCCGTTCGGGGAGGAGGTGGCCGGAGAGCCTCGGGCTGCTTGCGGGCGCGGCCTCCGTCTGCTTTCTGATCGCCTACCTCCAGCGACACCATGACCCCGTCGACCCGCGGCCCTGGCTCGCCGCGGGAATCGTCCTCGGCGTCATCAGCGTCGCCGGCTACGTCGCCGTCGCGCGCCGAATCCCGCACCGCCTCGGCGGGTAGGGCGCGCTAGCATCCGGCCTTCGATGGCGACTTTCTCGGTCGCGTTCCTCGGCTGCAAGGTCTCACATGCGGACGCGCAGGAGATCCGTGAACGCCTCGCGGCCGAGGGCCACCAAGAGGCAGGCGACCACGTGGACGTCGCCGTCCTGAGCACCTGCTGCGTCACGCACGAGGCGGTACGCAAGTCACGCCAGGCCGCGCGCCGTGCGGCTCGTCGGGCGGGCCGGGTCTACTTGACCGGCTGCGCGGCGAATCTCGAGGGAGCACTCGAGGGCCTGCCAACGAACGTGCGCGTCGTTTCGCTCCCGGCGGAGCGTGCGGGCGCCTTCGTCGCCGGCGACGTCGGCGCAATTGGTTGTACGCGGGCGGAAATCGGGCTCGACCGGGTACGCGCATTCGTGAAGGTTCAGGACGGCTGCAGCTTCAGCTGCCGGTTCTGTGTGATTCCCCAGGTGCGCGGGCAGTCGCGGAGCCGCGCGGCCGCGGCCGTGCTCGCCGAGGTGGCCCGTCGCGTCCGCCAGGGTCATCGCGAGATCGTCCTCACCGGGATCAACCTCGGCTGTTACCGCGACCGGGAGGCCGGGCTCGACCTCGCAGGGCTCGTCCGCGCTCTCGGCGAGACGCCGGGCCTGCGTCGGCTGCGCCTCTCCTCGATCGAGGTAAACCACATCGGCGAGAAGCTGATGGCGGCGCTACTGGAGACACGTTCCGTCTCAACCCATCTGCACGTCCCGCTCCAGTCGGGCGACGACGGTGTGCTCGCGGCCATGGGCCGCCGCTACGACGTGGCGACGTACCTCCGCCGTGTCACGCGGGCGACCGAGGTGGGGTTCAACCTGACGAGTGACGTCATCGTCGGGTTTCCTGCGGAAGACGAACGGGCCTTCGAGAATACGCTGCTAGCTGTGAAGACGGCAGGGATCACCAAGGTCCACGTCTTTCCGTACTCGCCGAGACCGGGCACCGGCACCGCGGAGGAGGACCCGGTGGACGCTGCGGTCAAGAAGGAGCGGAGCGCGCGGCTCCGGGCGGCTTCTGCGGATGCATGCCGGCAGGCCTGGACGCGCAAGCTTGGCTCGTCGGACCTCGTCCTCATCGACCGACCCGGCCGCGGGTACGGCGACGACTATGCGCCCTGGCTCGTCGAGGCGCCGGTCGGTTCGCTCGTCCGCGCCCGCGCCGAGGCCGTGAGGGAGGAAGGGATCGTTGGCCGCGCAGCCTGACTGCCTCTTCTGCAAGCTTGCACGGGAGGGGGAGTACGTGCATGCGGCAGAGGGCTTTGTCGCAGTAAAAGACATCAACCCGAAGGCACCGGTGCACCTCCTCGTGCTCCCGGAACGCCACGTCGACTCGTTCAAGGACGTCGGCGAGTTCGGCGCCGACGAAGCGAAGCGAATGCTCGAGTTCGTCGCCACGACCGCCGAGCGCGCCGGGCTCGACGATTACCAGGTGATCGTGAACGTCGGGCGTGGCGCGGGACAGACGATTTTCCATCTCCACTGGCACGTGCTCGGTGGCGGGCGGCCGTTCGAATGAGCCTGATCGAGAGAATCGAAGGCGAGCTCAAGCAGGCGATGCGGGCCCGCGACCGGGAGCGCACCGACACTCTGCGTCTCACACTGGTCTCGTTGCGGTCGGCCGAGAAGGACCTGGCGCGGCCGCTGAAGGAGGACGAGGAGCTCCAGGTGCTGCAGCGCGAGCGCAAGCGGCGCACGGAGGCCGCCGAGGCGTTTCGGGAGGGCGGCCGCGCCGAGCAGGCGGACAAGGAGGAGCGCGAGCTCGAGATCATCCAAGAGTTCATGCCCGAGCCCGTCTCCGACGAAGAGCTCGAGCGCATCATCGACGACGCGATCGCCGAGACGGGTGCCACGTCTCTCCGCGACCTCGGGCGGGTCATGGCGGACGTGATGCCGCAGGTGGCCGGTCGCGCCGACGGCTCGACGGTCAGTCAGCTCGTGCGCGAAAAGCTCGCCTGAGCCGTCTCGGCGCGTAATCGGCAAATTCAGCGCGCCACGCGCGCGCTTTTCGCCAGTACGCTCGAGAGCGGAGGGAGGCAAGCGGCGGTCCCCGGGCCTGGCTGAGTCGGTCGAAGAGCCGACTACAATTCGAAAGGTTGCAGCAGGTCCTGTCCGTCTCGAACGAGGTCGCGGCCGAGCTCGCGACCGTGGACGACGGCATCCTCCACGCGCTGCGCGATCGCCTCGGCTGCAAGATCCTCCTGCGCGGGAACCGGGTCACGATCGACGGCCCCGAGGAGCAGGTGGGCGAGGCGCGCGCCGTCATCGACGAGCTCGTCGAGCTCGTCGAGGGTGGGCACACGATCGGGCCCGGCACGGTGGACGCCGTGCTCGCCGCCCTCGACTTGGAGCAAGACCCGCGCGAGGTCTTCGAGGACGTCGTCTGGCGCCACCGGGGAAAGAAGATCAGCCCCAAGACGGTGAACCAGAAGCGCTACGTCGACGCGATTCGCGGTTGCACGGTCACCTTCGGCATCGGCCCGGCCGGAACGGGCAAGACCTACCTGGCCATGGCCCTCGCGGTCGCGGCCCTCGCCGAGCGCCAGGTGAGCCGGATTATCCTCACCCGCCCTGCGGTCGAGGCGGGCGAGCGCCTCGGCTTTCTGCCCGGCGACATGTACGCCAAGGTCGACCCGTACCTGCGCCCGCTCTTCGACGCCCTCTACGACATGCTCGACGCCGACCGCCTGAACGCCTACCTCGAGAAGGGGATGATCGAGATCGCGCCCCTGGCGTTCATGCGAGGCCGCACGCTCAACGACTCCTTCATCATCCTCGACGAGGCGCAGAACACGACACCCGAGCAGATGCAGATGTTCCTCACGCGGCTCGGCTTCGGGTCGAAGGTCGTCGTCACCGGGGACGTGACGCAGGTTGACCTGCCGCGCGAGCAGGCCTCCGGGCTCATCCACGTCCGCGACGCGCTCGGCACGATCGAGGACATCGAGTTCATCGAGTTCGGCAACCAAGACGTCGTGCGCCACGTGCTCGTCCAACGGATCGTCGAGGCGTACAAGCGCCACGCCGAAGAGACGGGCACACAGCGGCGCAGGTGATCCGCATCGAGCTCGAGAACCGAAGCGGAGAGCCCATCGACGAGACAGCGATCGCCGACGTCTGCCGCCTCGTGCTCGAGGCGGCGGGGGTCTCCGAGGGCGACCTTGGCATCGCCCTGGTCGGACCTGAAGAAATCCGGACGCTCAAGCGCGAGCACCTCGGGGTGGACGAGGAGACCGACGTTCTCTCCTTCCCGATCGACGGTCGCGATCAGCTCCCGGCCGGGCTTCCCCGCCAAATCGGCGACGTCGTGCTCTGCCCCCAGGTAGTTGGGGAGGAGTGGCGGGCGCCGCTCGTCCACGGGCTCCTGCACCTGCTTGGCTACGAACACGGCGACGAGATGGACCGCCGCGAGGCCGCCTTCCGCTAGTGGCCGTCGAGCGCCGCACGCGGACGCCTGCACTCGTCCAGAGCTTCAACTACGCCTTCGAAGGCGTCATCCACGCGCTGCGGACGCAGCGCAACCTCAGGATTCACTTCGCCATCGCGACGTCAGTGCTCGTGCTTGCGTTCGTCTACGACGTCACGAGGTTGGAGCTGATCGCCCTGCTCGTCTCGATCACATTCGTGCTCGTGGCCGAGATGGTGAACTCGGCCGTCGAGGCGACCATCGACCTCTCGACTCCCTCCTTCGACCCGCTGGCCAAGGTCGCCAAGGACCTGGTGGCGGGCGCGGTGCTCATCTCGTCGGTGAACGCGATCGCCGTGGGCTACCTCGTGCTCGCGGACCGGCTCGCCCGTCCAACCGGACGCCTGATCAATGCAGTCGGCGAGGCGCCCATCAACCTGACGATCATCGCCCTCGTCCTCGTGATGATGACCGTCATCGCGGTGAAAGCGGTGACGGGCAGAGGGACGCCCCTGCGCGGTGGGCTGCCCTCCGGGCACGCCGCGCTCGCGTTCGGCGGCTGGACCGCGATCACCTTCGTGACGGAGGAGCACCGCATGGTCGTCTCCTTCGTCGGCTTCATCATGGCGCTGCTCGTGGCGCAGACTCGGGTCGAGTCCGGCATCCATTCGGCCTTCGAGGTCTTTCTCGGCGCCGTGATCGGTACGCTCGTCACCCTCATCCTCTTTCAGGCTTTCTAGATGACCGACGACGAGCTCTACGAGCGCGCCAAGGACGCGGCCGCCCGCGCCTACGCCCCGTATTCGCGCTTCGACGTGGGCGCGGCCGTCCTGCTACGGGACGGCCGGGTACTCACCGGCGTCAACGTGGAGAACGCCTCCTACCCGCTGGGGATGTGCGCCGAACGTTGTGCGCTCGCGCGCGCCGTGGCCGAAGGGGCCAAGCCGGGCGACGTGGAGGCCCTCGCTGTGACCGCGTCGCCGTGCGGCGGCTGCCGCCAGTGGCTCCTCGAGTTCGGCGTCGAGCGGGTTCTCTTCCCCAAGGACGGCGAGCTCACCGCCTGGCGGCCGGACGAGCTCCTGCCCGCGAGCTTCGAGCTGTGAGCTTTCGGAGCGGCTTCATCGCGGTCGCGGGCCGGCCGAACGTCGGCAAGTCCACGCTGGTGAACGCGCTCGCCGGCGGGAAGGTTGCGATCGTGTCGGACAAGCCCCAGACGACCCGTCGGCGGATCAGCGCTGTCGTGAACGGAGACGATTACCAGCTCGTCCTCGTCGACCTGCCCGGGTTCCAGAGACCGCGCGACACGCTCACCCAGAGGATGCAGAGGACCGTCGACTCGGCCCTGGAGGACGTGGACGGATTTCTGTTCGTCCTCGCCGGCAACGAGCGGCTCGGCGGGGGCGACCGCTTCGTCGCCGAGCGGGTCTTCTCGCGGAACGAGCCGGTCGTGATCGCTCTGAACAAGGTCGACCGTCTGCGCCCGGCCGAGATCGCGGCTCGGATCGAAGAGTCGGCTGGGCTCGGCGATTTTCACTCGCTGCATCCGGTGAGCGCGAGAACGGGCGACGGCCTCGAGGCGCTGAAGCGCGACCTGGTCGGGCTCCTGTCGGAGGGGCCGCGCTATTTCGAGGAGGGTACGCTCACCGACCTACCGCTCGAGGAGCAGATCGCCGAGCTCGTCCGCGAGCAGGCGCTCGCGGTGACGCGCGAGGAGCTTCCGCACGCGATCTCGGTCGAGGTCGAGGAGCTGGAGGAGGACCGGGTCCGCGCCCTGGTGTACGTCGAGACCGAATCGCAGAAAGGCATCGTCGTCGGCAAGGGAGGCCAGGTCGTCAAGGAGATCGGCACGCGGGCCCGCCCGCAGATCGAGCTCCTTCTCGGCCGGAAGATCTTCCTCGAGCTCCACGTGAAGGTGCGCCCGCACTGGCGCCGCGACGAGCGTGTGTTGGAGAGACTGGGCATCTAGTCGAATGAAAGTTGCGGCGCTAACGGCGGCCGAGTTCGAGGAACGGCTCTCGCGCTTTCTCTTCGAGCGCTCCGAAGAGGCGCGCGCTGTCCGCGTGGGCGAGAAGGAGACGAGTGAGCAGGCGGCAATCGTCGCCCGCTACGAGGACCTCTTCACCCGCGAGGAGCTCGAGACGCTCCTGGCGGAAGAGGAGGCCGCCGAGGAGGGAGACCGAGAGCGCCTCTACCGCCTCCGGGAGGCCTGCGCCGGCGGCATTGTCGTGCGCGAGCTTGCCGAGCGCTCCGACCGCTTCGAGAACGCCATCCTCGCCGAGCGGATCGCCTACGACGGCGAAGAGCTCCCGCTGCGCGCGGCGCAGGCGCGGCTTGCTCTTCTCGACGACTACGTGGCTCGTGAGCGCCTCGGAGCCCTCACGGGCGATGCATCCGCCCGCTTCAACGACGAGCGCCTGGAGCTGATCGGGGCGGCGGAGGAACTTGACGCCGAGCTCTCCGGGGATCCCGACCCGGTGCACAGGAGCGCGGAGCGCAAGGGCATCGACCTGCACCGCCTCGAAGCGGCGCTGGCAGATGCGGCGAAGAAGCAGGCTGCGGCTTTCGAGAAGCTCCGCGAGCGTTGGCTCGATGCCATCCTCGGCCCCGAGCGGGAGCCCGAGCCGACCTCGTACCACGTCGCCTATGTGCGCCGCCTGTCGCCCCTCGCCGACGTGTACACGAAGGAACGGGCGGTGGCGGTTTGCCTGGAGACGCTCGCGCGGCTGGGGTTCGACCTCGCGGCCGAGCAGGGGATCCGCCTCGACCTCGACGACCGGCCGCAAAAGAGCCCGCGCGCCTGCGTGATCGCCTCCGACCCGCCGAACGTTGTCCACCTGATCACCCGCGCCCAAGGCGGCCTGCACGACTACCAGGCCTTCCTGCACGAGGCCGGCCACGCGCTCCACTACGCGGGCCTCGAGCCCACGCTGCCGTACACGTTCCGGCGACTCGCGCGCGACCACGCCCTCACCGAGATCTACTCCTTCTTGCTCGAGTCCGTGACCCGGGAGCCGGGCTGGCATCGCGACCATTTCGGGCTCGACGCCGCGGGGGCCGAGGACCGCGCCGGAGCAACGCTGTTCCTCGACATCCTCCTCTTCCGGCGCTACGCCGCCAAGCTCGCCTACGAGCTCGAGCTCTGGAGCGACTTCGGCAACGCCGCCGCCTATGCGACGACCTACGCGGACGGGCTGCGGGCAGCCACCGGGTTTCGCTACCGGCCCGACGCGTACTTGGCCGACATGGACGACGGGTTCTACTCAGCCGACTACCTGCGCGCCTGGATCCGAACCGCGCAGCTCCGGGCCTATCTCCGCGAGACCGTCGGGGCCGAGTGGTGGCAAAGGCCCGAAACCGGGACGTTCCTTCGGGAGCTCTTCTCCGAAGGCACGCGGCCTTCGAGCGAAGCCGTGGCCGAGCGAATCGGCTTCGATCCGCTTGATACCGGGCCTCTGCTCGAAGAGCACGCCTCGCGCTAAAGCTCTCAACCCTCGCACGGGGGATGTGGTGGGCGGCCCAGCGCCCGATCCTCTGAATGCGGCCCATGCCTGAGCACGATCCCAAAGAGACCAGGTCGGACGTGAAACGTCGGCGTCGGCGCGGTCCGACGCGGCCGAACGTCCACATCAACATCTTCCAGAACCTCCCCTCGGCTGAGAGCACCGCAGCCGAGGAGCGCCCCGAGCCCGCCGAGAGCCACGATCTCGACGAGACGCTCGTCTCGCCCGAATGGCTCGAGCGGCGGAGCAAGCGGCTGGACGGGCACGAGCAAGAGCTGCGCCGGCGCGTGCTCGAGCTCGAGACGCGCGAGGCCGAGCTCGAGCAGCGCGAGGCCGAGTTCGAGGCAGAGTCCTTCATCCGCTGGGAGGCCCTCGAGGAGCGCGAGCGTAGGCTCGTCGCGCTCGAGGAGCGCCTCGGCCACAAGGAGACCGAGCTCAGCTCCTACGTCGCCCGGCTTCAGGGCGGCTTCCTCCGCGCCGGCTAGCAGGCTCGCGCCAGCAGGGATTCCTGCCATTCTCTACGCGTGCCCCAGGGCGTTGTCGAGCGCACGGTGGCCGTTTTCCTCGTCCTCGTGACGGCAGGCTTGATTGGCCTGCTCGTTCCCTCGTGGCAGCGCTACCAGGACCGCGTGCAGGATCTCGAAGCCGGCGGAGCGCCGACCACCGCGTCAACGGAGGCGGTCACGACGACTCCCCCGCGGAGGTGACGACGACCGCGCCGCCCGCCCCGACCACAACCGCGCCGGCGGCACCGAGCCCCGCCGCACCGCGCTTGGCCCGGCTCGCGATCGCGGCGAGTCGCGGCGACTGCTGGCTCGAAGTCCGGGCCGGTTCGGCCTCCGGCCGGCTGCTGTACGCGGGATTCCTCTCCCAGGGAGATTCGCGCCCCTTCAAGGCGCGCCGGCTCTGGGTGCGGTTGGGGGCCTCGGGGAACGTCGACCTGCGCCTGAACGGGAGGAGCGTTCGCAGCGTCCCGGTCGGCACGGTCGTTTTGCTCGTCGGCCGAAAGGGTTTTCGCGTTCTTGGCACCGCATAGAGTTCGTTTCAGGATGGGGCTCGTCGCCGGGGTGCGATGGGCGGATGCGAGGCAAGGACGCAGGGAGCGCTCGTATCGATGAGATACGGGCGCGACCGAGGACGCCGCCTCGCGCCGCTCAGCGCAATTCCGGCGGCACAGCTCTCATGCTGGCTTAGAGCGTCCCAGGGCTACACTTGATCCATGGCCCAGGCCCCTGCGCTCCCGCACGGCTTCGAGCTCCCACTCGAGCCTCGGCTGCCCAGAATCGGATCGGTCGACCAGGTCGGGGTCGAGGAACGCGTCGCGTCGCTCTCGCGCCGGTCGATCAAGCGCGAGTCGAAGCTCTTCGCCCTCGACCTCGCCGTCCGCATGATGGACCTGACCACGCTCGAGGGCGCCGATACGCCTGGCAAGGTCGCCGCGCTCGCCTCAAAGGCGATGCGGCCTGATCCCTCCGACCTGACCATTCCGCCGGTCGCGGCCGTCTGCATCTACCCCAACCTGATCGAGGTCGCCCGCGAGCGGGTCGGGGACAGCGGCGTGAAGGTGGCCTCCGTCGCGACAGCCTTCCCGTCCGGGCAGACGCCGACTGACATCAAGGTCGCCGAGGCGGCGCGCGCCGTCGAGCTCGGCGCCGACGAGATCGACATGGTCATCGACCGCGGTGCCTTCCTCTCGGGCAATTACGCGCGCGTCTACGAGGAGGTGCGCCGTGTCAAGGAAGCCACGGGAGACGCACATCTCAAGGTCATCCTCGAGACCGGCGAGCTCGGCACGTACGACAACGTCCGGCGGGCGAGCCTTCTGGCCATAGCCGGCGGGGCCGACTTCATCAAGACCTCGACTGGAAAGATCCAGCCTGCGGCGACGCTCCCGGTCACACTCGTCATGCTCGAAGCGATCCGCGACGTCTACGAGGAGACGGGCCGCCGGATCGGCATGAAGCCGGCCGGGGGCATCCGCCACGCCAAGCAGGCCGTCCAGTACCTCGTCCTCCTGCACGAGACGCTCGGGCCGGAATGGCTGACGCCCGACCTCTTCCGCTTCGGTGCCTCGTCCCTGCTCAACGATGTCCTCCTCCAGATTCGCAAGGAGAAGACGGGCCGCTACCAGAGCCCCGACTACTTCACGCTCGACTGATGCGGAGGTCTCGCTAGCGTTCTTGGCGATCGTGCGGGAGCGCCCGCACGGCTGCTCCTAGCCGTTCGACGGCGCGGTCATAGTTCGCGGCGGCGAAAGCGTCGGGGTGCTCGAGCGCGTCGGCAATCAACGCGGCCAGCGCGCTCGTCGCCAGGGCGAGTTCTTCCCATTCGGGCTCCGCGTCGAATTGCACCGCCCATGTCCTCGCCTCGCGCGCGATCCGGCGTGCCTCGCCAATCTGCCCGACCGATCCCGGCGTTGCACGCCGGTCGAGCGCTTCGAGCTCGTTGTGGATCGCCACGATTTCGTCTTTGTCCGACTCGGTCGGCCACGCAGTACCGGGCGCAGGCGGATATGAAGGGCTTGTTGCCGCCGCGACCGCGAGCGCCACGCCGCCGGCGGGCGCGAGGAGGCTCGCGGCAAGTGCGGCGAAGAGAAGCGCTCGGCTCACGCCGTGCCCTCGGATGCGGCCGCCTCCGGCGTGTCGAATGACGACCAGTGCTCCTCCCGGCCCGCGCGTGCCTTGGTGAGCGCGGCGGCGGCCTCGGCGACGGGCCGGGCTCCCCAGTCGAGCGGCTTGCGGGGAGCCGACCACACAGCACGCCAGTTGTGGTACGTCGCGCGCGGAGCCCAGAAGAACGCTCCGAAAAACCCCCACCAACCGAAGAGGCCCGTGTACGCAAGGCTGGCGGCTGTCCGCTTGCGCGCACAGCGCTCGCACCAGTAGCCGCTCACCGGACGTGTGCGGAGCAGCCAGACGATCGACCCCACGCGGGTCGTGCCGCGGAAGGCGAGGGGCCGCTCGAGCGTCCCGCAGTTCGAGCAAGGCGCCTTCCCGGCGGGAAAGGTCACGAGGGCGCCCGCTCGAACGGCAGCGAGTTCGGAGGAGCCGCATGCCGGGCAACCGGCCACGGCGCCTGTCCCGCTCCAGCCGCATGCCATGCAGAAGGACTCTCCGTGCGGCGCGCCCATCATTGCTCTCTAATCGGAGCGCGGGCCGCGGGGCTTGAGTAACCCCTCGTTACGATACGAGGTAGTGAGCAACGTCGAGAAACGGCAAGCCCGGTCACCCGTCCCGTCGGCGTTCGACTACGCGCCCGCGCCGGAGTCGCGCGAGATCGTCCGCCTGGAGGAGCGTTACGGCCTCTTCATCGGGGGCGAGCTGGTCGACCCCCGCTCGGGCGAGTATCAGCCGACGGTCAACCCGGCGACGGAGGAGCCGCTCGCCGAGGTGGCGTACGCCGGCCCGGAAGACGTCGACCTCGCGGTCACGACCGCCCGCGAGGCGCTCGCGAACGGCTGGTCGGAGCTACCCGGGAGCGAGCGCGCGAAGTACCTCTTCCGGATCGCCCGCATCCTGCAGGAGCGCTCGCGCGAGTTCGCGGTGCTCGAGTCGCTCGACGGCGGTAAGCCGATTCGCGAGTCCCGGGACGTCGACCTGCCCCTCGCGGCAGCCCACTTCTTCTACTACGCCGGCTGGGCGGACAAGCTCGAGTACGCGTTCCCGAACCGGCGGCCGCGCGCCGTCGGGGTCGCCGGCCAGATCATCCCCTGGAACTTCCCCCTCCTCATGCTCTCCTGGAAGATCGCGCCTGCGCTGGCGGCCGGCAACACGGTCGTGCTCAAGCCGGCCGAGACGACGCCGCTGACGGCGCTGCTCTTCTGCGACGTCCTCCGGCAGGCCGAGGTGCCGCCGGGCGTCGTCAACATCATCACGGGCGACGGGCGCGCCGGAGCGGAGCTCGTCAAGCATCCGGGGGTGGACAAGGTCGCGTTCACCGGCTCGACCGAGGTTGGCAAGGAGATTCAGCGGGCCATCGCCGGCACGGGCAAGAAGCTGACGCTCGAGCTGGGCGGCAAGGCCGCGAACATCATCTTCGACGACGCCGCGCTCGACCAGGCGGTCGAGGGGATCATCAACGGCATCTACTTCAACCAGGGGCACGTCTGCTGCGCGGGGTCGCGCCTTTTCGTCCAGGAGTCGATCTACGAGGAGACGATCGCCAAGCTGAAGCGGCGCATGGGCACGCTTCGGGTCGGCGACCCGCTCGACAAGAACACGGACGTCGGCGCGATCAACTCCCGAGAGCAGCTCGAGAAGATCAAGGAGCTCGTGGCGAGCGGGGAGGAGGAGGGCGCCGAGATCTATCAGCCGCCCTGCCGCCTGCCCGAGCGCGGCTGGTTTTTCGTGCCGACGGTGTTCACGAACGTCGCCCAGAGCTACCGCATCGCGCAGGAGGAGATCTTCGGGCCGGTGCTCTCGGTGCTCACCTTCCGCACGCCGGACGAGGCGCTCGAGAAGGCGAACAACACGCCTTACGGCCTCTCCGCCGGCGTCTGGACGGAGAAGGGCTCGAGGATCCTCGCCATGGCGCAGGGGCTGCGCGCCGGCGTCATCTGGGCGAACACGTTCAACCGCTTCGACCCCGCCTCGCCGTTCGGCGGGTACAAGGAGTCGGGTTTCGGCCGCGAAGGCGGGCGGCACGGCCTCGAGCCCTACCTCAAGTTCGAATGACCCGCCTGCCTGTCAACAAGACCTACAAGCTCTATATCGGCGGCTCGTTCCCGCGGTCCGAGTCGGGCCGGACGTATGAAGCGGAGGGCGCCAACGTCGCCCGCGCGTCGAAGAAGGACCTGCGCGACGCCGTTCGGGCGGCGCGCGAGGCCTTCCCCAAGTGGGCAGCGCTGACCGCGTACAACAGAGGCCAAATCCTCTATCGAATCGCGGAGATGCTGGAAGGTCGCCGGCAGCAGTTTGTCGAGCTGACCGGGAGCGAAGCGGAGGTCAGCTCGGCAATAGATTCTTGGGTCTGGTATGCGGGCTGGGCGGACAAGCTCGCTCAGCTGCTCGGGTCCTCCAACCCCGTTGCCGGCCCGTATTTCAACTTCACCGTTCCCGAGCCGACGGGAGTCGTCGGAGTCGTCGCGCCCGAGGAGCCCCCGCTCGCCGGGCTCGTCGGCCGGCTCGCGCCGGCGATCGTCGGCGGCAATGCGGCGGTGGTCGTCGTCTCGGAGAAACGACCGCTCGCCGCCGTGACCCTCGCCGAGGTCCTGGCCACCTCCGACCTGCCCGGGGGTGTCGTCAACCTCCTCACGGGCCGCAAGGAAGAGCTCTGCCCGGTGCTGGCGGCGCACATGGACGTGAACGCTCTCGACCTCGGCGGCGTCGAGGGCGACCGAGCCGAGCTCGAGCGGCTCGCGGCCGACAACGTCAAGCGCGTGGTTGCGAACGGCGACGGCCAGTCCCCGTGGCACGTCGCCGCCTTCCTCGAGCTGAAGACCGTCTGGCACCCGATCGGGGTCTGAGGAGCTTCCCATGCCCTTGCGACTCGACGAGCTCGCGAAGACGATCGACCTCACGCTGCCCTCGGCCAAGGCGTCGCCCAAGGCAGTGGCGAAGCTCTGCGAGCAGGCCGGCGAGCTGCACGTCGCATCGGTCTGCGTCTTGCCTCAGCACGTCGCGACGGCGGCCGAGCTCACGCACGGCGGGGACGTGAAGGTTGCCGTGGTGATCGGGTTCCCGCTCGGCTCGGAGCCGCTGAAGGAGAGGGTGTCCGCGGCGGAGTGCTCCGTGGCGGACGGCGCGGACGAGGTCGAGATCGTCCTGAACGTCAAAGCGATGGTCGAAGGTGACTTCCGGCGCGCACGGGACGAGCTGGTCACGATCGCGCGAGCGGCCCGAACGAAGGGCGCGAACATGAAGGGCGCCTGGCCGCTCGTGAAGGTCGTCGTCGAGACCTCGCAGCTCGACGAGAAGCGCACCCACCTCGCGTGCAAGATCGCGGAGGAGGCCGAGGCCGACTTCGTCCAGACCTCCTCGGGCTTCGGCCCGGACGGGACGACCGCCTTCGACGTCGAGCTCCTGCGAGAGTGGCTCCCCGACCAGCTTGCCGTCAAGGCCTCGGGCCGGATCAAGACCACAGCCGACGTCTTCGCGATGCTGAACGCGGGCGCCGGGCGCGTCGGGACGTCTGCCGCTGCCAAGCTGGCGGCCTCCTTCACAAATGACTCGCTTTAGTCAGGCCATCTCCGAGGGCGACGGCATCTCCGTCGTCCCCGTGCTCGTTGGAGACGTCGCTGAGCTGGCGGCCGAGGCCGAGGCAGCCGGGGCCGAGGCCGTTGCCGTACGGACCCTCCCGGACGCCGAGGCGGCCCGCGCGCGGACCGGCCTGCCGGTGCTCATCCGCTACGCCGACGGACCCGGAGCGGACGCCTGCGTACTCTCCTTCGCCCAGTTCAGCGAGGACGAGGAGGCCTTGGAGCGGGCCTACCAACGCTTCCGCGAAGCGGGCGTCGAGTGCGTCGTGGAGGTCCGCGACGAAGAGGAGCTTGAGGAAACCCTCGAGCGCGTGGACCCGGAGATCATCCTCATCTCCGAGCGGGCGGGGGACGAGGAGCTGCATGAGCTCGAGCGCACGCTCGACCTCCTGCCCGATATTCCGGCGGGAAAGCTCGTGATTGCCGAGGCAGGGCCGCTGAACCGCGAGCAAGTCGTCGCGCTCGAGCGCGCCGGTGTGGACGCCGTGCTCGTCTCCGGGCCCGCCTCGAGCGTCGAATTTGCGGCCGCCCTCCAGGAGCTCGTGCGTGGCTCTGGGTCGCATAGCTAGGGCCGCCGCCCTGCCACAGGCGGCGCCCGCGGTGCGCGTCAGCGCGTTCGCCGTCGGCATAGCCGTTTTTGTCGGCGGCGCCGTTCTCCTCGGCGTCGAGATCGCCGCCAGCCGCGTGCTCGCGCCCTTCTTCGGCAACTCGCTCTTCGTCTGGGGCGCGCTCATCGGGGTCGTTCTGACGGGGCTCGCGATCGGCTACTGGGCCGGCGGAGTGCTCGCGGACCGCTTCCCGGGGCCAAGGCTGCTCGTCGGCGTGATGGGCCTCGGCGCGCTCTCGGTCCTCGCGATCCCGTTCCTGGACGAGCCGATCCTCGAGGCCGTTGTCTCCTGGGATCCGGGCCCCCGGGCAGATCCGCTCCTCGCGGCCCTCCTTCTCTTCGGGATCCCCAGCATCTTGCTTGCAGGCATCACGCCGATCGCGATCCGGCTGCGCGCGCTCGCTCGAGGGCGTCGGGCGCACGGCGGGCAGGCTCTTCTCGCTCTCGACCGCCGGGAGCATCGTTGGGACCTTCGCGACCGCGTTCTGGCTGATTCCCGAGTTCGGGACCGACCAGCTGCTCGCCCTGGCCGCGGCGGCTCTCTTCTTCGCGGTCGTCCTCGTCGCGCTCGAAACCGACCTTCTGCCGGCGGCGGGGATCGGGGCGGTTGCGGCCGCCGGGGCAGTCGCCGCCGCGATCATGCTCGCGCCCTCGAGCGGCGGGACGCTCTCCGGAGCGGCCGCCCGCAACTGGTCGCCGCTCTACCGCGTCCGAGGCGCCGAGGCTTATCTCGACGCCCGCGACCCGCGCGTGGCGGCGCCGCAAGAGGGACTCGACGTTGTCTTCTCGCGGGACACGCAGTACCACCGGCTCGCTGTCGTCGAGGACCGGGATACACGCTACCTCCGCTTCGACAACTCGCTCCAGAGCGCGATGTACCTGGACGACCCGTTCGCGACGCGCT
>JBBDMP010000151.1:0-16309 GCA_040878265.1 Gaiellales bacterium
CTTGAGGTTGTGCTCGCGCGCGCCCCGAACGACGATCTCTTCGGAGGCCATGCTGAAGGCCAGTGTAGCCCGCGGGGTCGGACGAACAAGTGTTCGCTTTAGCCGGCCAAGGAGCAGACCCGGTCCGGGTCTGCGACGTACGGGATCTCGAGGTTTCCGGCCGTGATCGTCCCGTAGCCGAGTACTCGCCCGAGCGTGCCCTGCTCCATCTCCACCACGCCCGCGCGCGCCAGCCTCACGGCTGCGGCGCGCCGCTGGGCGAGCCCGGAGACGACGAAGAGCTTCTCCGTCGTGACCACGACATGGGTGCGGTCCCAGCGCCAGACCTCGAGCAGCGTCAGAAGAGCCGCGACGGCGAGCAGCAGGGCGCCGGCCGCGCCCAGGCCCCACGTCAACGCCGATCCACCGAGCACCAGGGCGGCGCCGAGCACGGTGAACATGAGCGCGCGCAGGAGCGGGCCCGCCAGCGCGGCGCTGTGCGGACGCTCCTCGTAGACGACCTCCTCACCGGGCTCGAGATAGCGCACGGGCGGGCTTTCGGCACGCGCGAGGCAGTTTCCTCCGCCGCCCCGTGGGCCACAATGGCGACATGAGGGATACCGCCCGCCGGGCCTTCGTCGCAGCGGTCGTCGTCGTCATCGTCGTCGCGGTCGCGATCGCGCTCTGGCGACTGAGGATCCTCATCTCGCTCCTCTTCCTCGCCTTCATCATCGCCGCCGCCATGCGCCCGGGCGTGGAGGAGCTGCGCCGCCGCGGGATCCCGCGCGGGTTCGGCATCGGGCTCCACTACTTCGTCCTCACCGCGGGCGTGGGCGTCCTCCTCTGGCAGGTCGTGCCGCGCGTGATCGACCAGGTGGACGCGGCAATCGGCGACCTTCCGCGCGAGACGAGCGAGGCGACAGGGATCAAGCAGGAGATCCTCAGCAGCGTCCAGCGCCGCCTCGACGACCTCCCGTCGGGCGAGCGGCTCTTCAGTCCCGCGGTCGAGATCACGCTCGCCGCGTTCGGGGTCGGGCTGGGGATCTTCTTCACGCTGGCGGCCGCCGCTTACTGGATCTTCGAGCGCGACCGGTTCGAGAACCTCGTGCTCTCGCTCGTGCCGCAGAAGCGCCGCAGGATCGTGCGCGACACGTGGAACCTGATCGACCTCAAGCTCGGCGCCTACGTCCGCGGGCAGCTCCTGCTCATCTTGCTCGTGGCGACCGTGCTGTCGCTGATCTTCTGGGCGATCGGGCTGCCGTTCTGGATCCTGGTCGGGATCTTCGCCGGCCTCGTCGAGATCATCCCCGTCATCGGGCCGCTCGCGGCTGGGGCGCTCGCGGTCGGTGTCGGCCTGACGGTCTCCTGGCAGGTCGCCACGGCGGCCGGCATCGCCGTCCTCGTCGTCCGACTCGTCGAGGACTACGTCGTCATCCCGCGCGTGCTCGGCCATGCCGTCGGGCTGACCCCGCTAACGGTGCTCGTCTCCGTCACGGCCGTGGGACTTCTCTTCGGAGGATTCGGCGTCCTCCTTGCCATCCCGCTGGCGGCGGTCTGCGCCACCCTGATCGACATCGTCCTACGCGGGCGCGAGCCCTCAGAGGAGGACGTGCCGGCGTTGCTCTTCCCCGCGAAGGAGGGAGAGACCTAGCGGCTCGCGCGGCGAGGGCGCCAGCGGCCGAAGATGAGGCCGCCCAGCGTGAAGCCGAGGCCGAAGGTCCCGACGGCAAAGCCGCCGAGGGCGACAGCCTTGCGCCAGGCCGAGAGCCGCTGCCAGCGGCCGAGGACCTCCTGCTCCTCCGGCGAGAGCGGCTCGCCGCGACGGCGTTTGCGCCCGGCCGCGCCCGCGCGCAGGCCGAGGTACATGTCGTCGAAGATCTCGGCAGGCTCGTCGACCATCTGCTCCAACTATAGATTGCCCGGCTGATGCCGCCTCTCCGTGTCCTGCACGTGTCGGATCTGCACGCCGGCACGCGGGAGGAGCCCGAGGTGGAAGGCGACCTGCGCACGCTCGTCGCAGAGACCGAGCCCGAGCTCGTCGTGGCGAGCGGCGACCTGACGCACAGGAACCGGCCCCCGGAGCACGAGCGCGCCGCCGCGCTCCTGCGCTCGCTCGAGCGGCCGCTCCTCGTCATCCCCGGGAACCACGACATCCCGCGCCTGCCGCCGTGGCGCTTCACGCGAACATTCACCGAGTTTCAGCGGGTGTGGCCCGAGCTCGAACCGATCTACCGTTCCGAGCGCCTCGTCGTCTGCGGGCTCAACTCGGTGCGGCCTTGGAAGCAGCAGGGAGGCGCGCTCAGGCAGGGTCAGCTCGAGCACGTCGCCCGGACGCTCGCCGAGGCGCCGCCGGGGGCTCTGCGCGTCGTCACGTGCCACCATCACCTCGTCGGCGCCCCCTGGCGCTCGCGCAAGAGGACGATCGCCAACCGCTCGACGGTCCTCGGCGCGCTCGTGGACGCCGGCGCCGAGCTCGTCCTCTCCGGGCACGTGCACCAGAGCGCCGTCAGCGAGCGACGCGAGTTCGAGGTGACCACGGTGGACGTCCGCGGAACGACGGTCGTGACGGCGCCCGGCCTCGGTCAGCCGCGTCCGAAGCGGCGCGGTGAGGCGCGCGGCCTGCACCTCGTCGAGGCGGACGAGCGCTCGATCCGCGTGCTCACCTACGCCTGGGCGGAGCACCGCTGGGCGCAGATCGCCGACCGGCGTTTCCCGCGCGGCACCGAGCCGCTCAGCGCGATCGGCTGAGCGGCTCGAAACCGCGATTTCTACGGAGCCGTGATGGGTGGACAGTTCGGCGCGGCTGCGCCGTTCGAGTCCGTGCACCGGATCCTGCCCTGGATCGCCGGCGCGAGCGGCGAGTTCGCCGCCACGTAGTCGGCAGCCACCTCATCCATGATCGCGCGGCTGTGATCGCGGGCGCTGAAGTCCGGATACCCGTCCCCGCCGGCCACCATGAAGTCGTTCTCCGCAATGTGGTACATCGCCGTCGCGTCAAGAACGACCGGTGCGCCCGTGCACGCTCCACCCGGCGCTTGGCGAACGACGCTCGACGCGATCACGCGGCTTCCGGCGGGTTGCACGATGTCGTAGGCGAAGCAGAGCCCGGAGACCTGCGGGAACCGCCCGTTCACCGCCGGCATCGACGAGACGCCGTTCTCGAGCATTGTCTTCAGCTCAGCGCCGTTCACGTCAACTGTGACGACGAAGTTCCCGAAGGGCAGCACGGTGTTCACCTGGCCGCGCGAGATCGGGAACGGCGGCGGTACGTAGGCCGGGCAGAAGTCACTCGGGTTGTCGGTAGTCGGGCACGTGAGATCGGCCCGAAGCCCGCCCGAGTTCGTGATCGCGAAGTCGGTCTCGTATGTCGTCCGCATCGCGTCGGTGACGACGTTCCCCACGAGAGACTCGCAGGTCCGACCGGCATCGTTCCCGCACGAGTCGGCACGGGGGATGAACCGGGTCGAGCTGCCGATGACCGTTCCGAGGATCGGCGCCAGCGCCGCGTTCAGCGCATCGATTCGTGCCTGGATCGTGGGATCGGCGGTGACGCCGATGTTCCAGGGTTTGTGGAAGTCGGCGGTCTTGTAGACGACCTTCTTCGTCGAGGGGTCGACGAGCAGCCGTACCCGCGTGAAGCGGAGGCCTCGACTTCGGTTCTCCACGAGGAGGACGCCGTTCGGACGCGTCGAGACGACCTGGAAGTCCGTGTGGTCGCCGATGACGGCGTCGACTCCGGTCAGTGCGTCGGCGAGATCGACGACCGGGCCCGTCGGCGCGGTCAATGTTCCGGCCGTTGCCCCGTCATGGCCCATGACGACAATCGGACCGAGCTTCCTCGCCCGCAATCGGTTCACCTCCGCCTGGACGCGGGGGATCCGGGGCTCGACGTGGAACGGATCGAGCGCCCCTGGCCTCGTCAGGTCGGGGATGTCCTCGTTCGAAAACCCGACCAGTCCCAGCTTCGTGCCGTTGAAGTCGAAGACCTTCGACGGCGACCATTCGCGCGGCGTCCGTCCCGCGCTGTCGACGATGTTCGAGGACAGGTACGGGAAATTGGCGAGCGGAACGATCTCCGTTCGGAAGAACGTCGCGCTTTTGTCGAAGTTGTGGTTCCCGAGCCCGTCGGCCGAGAAGCCCATCCTGTTCATCATCTCGATCGTTGGCTTGTCGTCGAACTCGGACGAGATCGGGGGAGTCGCCCCGATCGAGTCGCCGGCGGCCACCGTGATCGACCCGCCCGGCGCCTCGGCCCGGTAGGTGTCGAACCACGGCTTCAAGAACGCGGCGCCCGCGATCGAGAAGGTCGGATTGACGGCGCCGCCGCCGCTCAGGGTGTCGGCGGCCTCGCTCAGAGGTATGAGCTGGCCGTGGTAGTCGCTGATGTCGAGGATCGTGACTTCCTTCAGGTGCTTCCCCTCCGACAGGATCTTGCGGAGGATCCGGCCGCGGGCGTTCTGCGGGCCCGGAATGCCAAGCAGGTACGCGGCCGTCGGAGCCACGTCGATCGCGCGAACGCCCTTGACGGGGCCGCGATGCCGGATCCCCGGCCCGGCAGCGATGAACGAGCCGTGCATGTTCACGTTGCGCTTCAGGTTGACCAGATCCGGCAGGTACCCGTGCTGGCCGAAGAACTGCGACGGGGCCACGAGCTGACCCCGGGTCTGAGCGTCCGTCTGGTACGGCGGCCGGAAGACGACGACGACGTCGCCGCTCCGGTTCGGGTGCAGCGCGTCAGTGCCCTGCACGTTCCGCAGCTCTTCCTTCTTCATGACCCGGTCGACCACTTTTTGCTGACCGGGCAACGTCGGATCGTCGAGGTTCTGGAACGCGGCGACGATCTGGTTCCGAACCGCCTCGTAATTGGCGGCGGGGACCTGCGGCGTGTTGCCGGTCGCCGGGTCGCGCCCCGCGAGGTTGAGGTAGATCTGGGAAGTCCCGCCGGCATGGCATTCCTTCGCCAATGTGTCACCGGGTAGACCCGTGGTGGCCGGCGGAATCGGTGCATCGTTGGCAGCTTTGCGGCAGTTGCCGCTCTGCTCGCGTTCCTGCAGGCCCAGGTCGACGAGCACCTTGCTGACGTTGACCGCGAGCCACTGCGGGGCGAAGCCATGGTCCGAGGACACCAAGATGTTGGTTCTCGTGCCCATGAGCCTCTTCGCGAGGGCGAGCGTGTCGTCGGCCTCCTCGTAGGCGGCGCGGATGTACCCCTCTCGGGCCGCGACTCGCCCGTCGAGAACGTCGTCGTTCTCGACGTCGTCGTAGAAGGGATTCGCCCTCCCGTCCAGGTCCCTCCGCGTCACGAGCGCCATGAACTGGTGCTGGAACTCGTCAGTGACGGGGGTGCCCACGAGCATCAGGTCGGGGTTCACGCCGAGCACTTCCACGATGTACTCGAGGTAGGCCCAGTGAGCGTCCTTCCACATGAGGCCCTGCTCGACGTAGGTGTCCTCGTCGACGATTGCGGCTTCGAGGGGCGCGAAGTCGGCAGCGGTGGAGGTTGGAAAGTCTCTGTTCAGCGTCTGCTCGAAGGCGGCCGAGCCGGCCGCGCCGAGCGCGTTGTAGGTCGCGTTCGCACGCTGCACCGAAGTGAAGTAGAGGCGGAACTTGGGTAGAGCGCCCGCCAAATCGATCGCCTTCATGTAGAAGCCGGCCGCCCTGCCGTCGAGGAGCGTCAGCTTTGCGTCGGCCCATTCGCCCTGCGCCAGGTCCGCGACCGCGGAAGCGCCGTTCTTCGCTGCTGAACGATTCACGACGAGAGCGCCGTCATAGTTCATCGCGCCGTCATTGGTCGAGTCGTAGACGTAGACGTCCCAGACGCCGCCACCCGGGATTCGCGTGTCGTTGTGCGTGAAGGAGGTCTCCTTCGCAGTGCTGAAGGAGGTCGGAACGTTCGTCCAGCCCGCGGCGGGCTCGACGAGAGTCACACGCTGGTACTGGACGCCGAAGCTTGCGGCGCGCGCGGGCTGACCGGGAAGGTCGAAGTTCAGTACGACTCCGCGTCCCCCGAAGAAGCTGCGGAAGTCGACGACCGGCCCCTGGAGCGCTGGCACAAGGCCGCGCGCTGCCACCCACTCGACCGCGACGACCTTCTTACCAGCTCGCTCCGCGGCCTGCGCGATGTGATCGGCTTGGAGGATCCCGGTCGCGGCGAAGCTCGTCGAGTTGTTGAAGTTGCCCTCGCCGGTGCGGTGGAAGGTGTTGTTCGTCGAGCCGTGCTCACCCGGCCACGTGCCGGTTCCGAGCGTGGCCCAGCCGACGCCGGTGTTGGGCGGGAATCCCTGCAGGAGCCCGTTCCTTCCCTTGACCCCCTTACGCATGAGCGCCTTCATCGTGGGCATGAAGCCCTGGCGTGCGTAGCGGTCGACGAGGTCCGGCCGCATGCCGTCGGCCGCGAACAGCAGGACCTTCGGCGGTGCCGGTGTCGAGGCCGGTTTGCCGCGGGCCCCTGCCGGTGTGGCGCGGCCGATGGTTACGAGTGCGAAGACAACGAGTACGGCCAGCATGAGCAGGCCGAGCAGGCGCCGACGAATCACGAGAACTCCTCTCCCCGGGGGCTCGTACGCGCCCGACCATATAACTCCGGCCGCTTCGGTACAACCCGTGCGCGACTAGGCCGCGGCCGCCTGCAACTCGCGGCGAAGATCCTTGATCTCGTCGCGAAGCTTCGCCGCGTATTCGAAGCGCAGCTCCTCCGCGGCGGCGAACATCTCCTCCTCGAGCGAGACGACGAGCTTCTCGAGCTCCTCCGCGCTCATGCCCTCGACCTTGCGTCCCCGGCGGCGCTTCCCCGGCACGTGCGGGGCCGACTGGAGCGAGAGGAACTCGGCGATGTCGGACACGCCCTTGACGATCGACTCGGGCGTGATCCCGTGCTCCTCGTTGTAGGCGAGCTGGATCGCGCGGCGGCGGTTCGTCTCGTCGAGCGCGCCCTTGATCGCTTCCGTCAGCTTGTCCGCGTACATCAGCACCTTGCCGTTGACGTTGCGGGCCGCGCGCCCGATCGTCTGGATGAGCGCGGTCTGGCCGCGGAGGAAGCCTTCCTTGTCGGCGTCGAGGATCGCGACCAACGAGACCTCCGGAAGGTCGAGCCCCTCGCGGAGGAGGTTGACGCCGACGAGCACGTCGTACTCGCCCAGCCGGAGCTCGCGGATGATCTGGATCCGCTCGAGCGTGTCGATCTCGGAGTGCAGGTAGCGCGCCTTCACCCCTGACTCGAGCAGGTAGTCGGTCAGGTCCTCGGCCATCTTCTTCGTCAGCGTCGTGACGAGCACGCGCTCCCCTGCCTCCTCGCGCCGCCGGATCTCGTTCAGGAGGTCGTCGATCTGGTTCTTCGTCGCCCGCAGCTCGACCTCGGGGTCGACGACGCCCGTCGGGCGGATGATCTGCTCCCCGATGTTCGTTGAGTTCCGGAGCTCGAACGGCCCAGGCGTCGCCGAGACGTAGAGCATCTGCGGAACGCGCTCGAGGAACTCGTCGAAGCGGAGCGGGCGGTTGTCGAGCGCGGAGGGAAGCCGGAAGCCGTACTCGACGAGCGTCTCCTTGCGGGAGCGGTCGCCCTCGTACATCCCGCCGATCTGCGGCACGGTCTGGTGCGACTCGTCGACGAAGACGGCAAAGTCGTCCCGGAAGAAGTCGAGGAGCGTGTGCGGCGGCGTCCCCGGGGCGCGGCCGTCGAGGATGCGCGAGTAGTTCTCGATCCCGTTGCAGTAGCCGAGCTCGAGCATCATCTCGACGTCGTACTCGGTGCGCTGCCGGATCCGGTGTGCCTCGAGCAGCTTCCCCTGCGACTCGAAGAGCTTCACCTGCTCCTCGAGCTCGCGCCTGATCTCGTGCACCGCGCGCTCGATCGTGTCGCGGGAGGTTACGTACTGCGTCGCCGGGAAGATGGCCAGGTGCTCGAGGCGGGCATAGACCTCGCCGGAGAGCGGGTCGAAGTGGGTGATCGACTCCACCTCGTCGCCGAAGAAGGAGATGCGGTAAGCCGACTCCATGTGCGCCGGCTGCACCTCGACGACGTCGCCGCGAACGCGGAAGCGGCCGCGTCCGAGAATCGAGTCGTTACGCGAGTACTGGATGTCGACGAGCTTGCGCAACATGACGTCGCGGTCGATTTCCATCCCCACCCCGGTGACGACCGTCTTCTCCTCGTACTCGATCGGCGAGCCGATCCCGTAGATGCAGGAGACCGACGCGACGATGACGACGTCGCGGCGCGCGAGGAGCGCGGCGGTGGCAGCGTGGCGCAGCCGGTCGATGTCGTCGTTGATCGACGCGTCCTTCTCGATGTAGAGGTCGGCCTGGGGCACGTAGGCCTCGGGCTGGTAGTAGTCGTAGTAGGAGACGAAGTACTCGACCGCGTTCGTCGGGAAGAACTCGCGGAACTCGTTGCAGAGCTGGGCAGCCAATGTTTTGTTGTGGGCGATCACGAGGGTCGGCTTCTGGATCTGCTCGATGATCCAGGCCATCGTCGCGGTCTTGCCCGTGCCGGTCGCGCCCAGGAGGGTCTGGTACCGGTCGCCCGCCTTGATGCTCTTGGCCAGCGACTCGATCGCCTGCGGCTGGTCGCCGGTTGGACTGTACGCCTCGGAAACGCGAAACTCGGCCATAAGACAATCGTAGCCTGGCGTCGAAAGGACACCCACGTGCCTGCGAAGCTCCGAGGACTTCTGCGCAGACTGCTGCCCGCCCTCGCCGTGGCGGCGGCGCTCGCGGTGCCCGCCGGGGCGCAGGCCGCGCCGAACATCGTTCTCGTCCTGACCGACGACCAGCGCTGGGACACCCTCGGGGTCATGCCGACGGTGCAGCGCGAGCTCGTCCGCCGCGGCGGTTACGTTCGCGAACGCGTTCGCCGTCGACCCGCTGTGCTGCCCGAGCCGCGCGAGCCTGCTCACGGGCAACTACCCCCACACGACCGGCGTCTGGTGGAACGGGGGCCGCAGGGGCGGCTGGAATGCGTTCCGCGACGACGAGGCGTCGACCCTGTCGGTATGGCTGAAGGCAGGCGGCTACCGCACCGCCTTCCTCGGCAAGTATCTGAACAGCTACGACTCCACGATCGTGCCGCCGGGCTGAGACCGGTGGTACTCCTTCGTCCCGTCCAACATCGCCAACTACGCCGACTTCTGGGTCAATGTCGACGGCGTCATCCTGCCCGCGCTTCCGGGTGAATATTCGACGGACGCGCTCGCCGCCGAAGCCGTGCGCTTCGTGGAGAGCTCACCGGGCCCCTTCTTCCTGCTCCTCGCCCCCTACGCCCCCACGCACCGGCGGCCCCGGCGCCGCGCCATACCGGCGCGCTCGCCGACGAGCCGCCATGGCGCCCGCCCAGCTACGGCGAGCCGGACGTCTCGGACAAGCCGGCCTACGTGCGCGCCCGACCCGAGCCCGAGGCGGTGACGCAGGAGTGGCGAGACGACTTCCGCCGCAACCAGCTGCGCTCGCTCCTCGCGGTCGACGAGGCCGTGGACGACGTGCTCGCGACGCTCGAGCGCAGCGGACGACTCGATAACACGGTGTTCGTCTTCACCTCCGACAACGGTCTTCGGCTGGGGCGAGCACCGCTGGTTCTGGAAGCAGGCTCCCTATGAAGAATCGATCCGCATCCCGCTCGTCGTGCGCTACGACCGTCTCGGCCTGATCCAGCGGGTGGAAAGCCGACTCGCTGCGAACGTGGACCTCGCGCCGACGCTTGCCGAGCTGGCGGGCGTGCCCGCACCGCCGACGGAAGGCCGCAGCGTCGTGCCGCTCTTGACCCCCGGAGGGACCTTCTGGCGACAAGAGCTTCTGCTCGAGCACCTCCGCGGCAGGCCCAGCCCGAATGTGCCGAGCTACTGCGCGCTGCGGGGAGAAAACGGCATCTACGTCCAATACGGAACGGGTGAGGAGGAGCTCTACGCCGGACCGCCGGGGTTCCGGCATCGCCCAGCGTGCACGAGGGCGGGCACGAGGCTGGCAAACCGCCTCGTCGGGACCGAGCATTTCGACCACATCTGCGCGCGGGGTGGCAACGACGTCGTCTTCGCGCGCGAGGAGCGGGACGTCGTCGACGCCGGGCGCGGCCGAGACCGTGTTTACGCCGGCCCGGGAGACGACCGCGTGCTCGCTGTTGACGGCCAGCGCGACCGGATCTCCTGCGGTGAGGGCCTGGACGAGGTCTTGGCCGACGCGCGCGATCTCGTCGCGGCCGACTGCGAGATCCGGAACTAGCCGAGACCCAGTTCGTCCGCGTACGCATCCGCGTACACGCCGCGCGCCTCGAGCACCTCGTCCACGTACTGGCGCGTCTCGGGAAACTGGATCCCCTCTCCCGAGTCGAGCCAGCGGTCGACGTTGGTCTGGCCCGCGTTGTAGGCGGCAAGCGCGCTCCGCTCGTCCCCGTACTTCACGATCAGGCGACGGAGGTAGAAGGAGCCGTAGCGAACGTTGATCTCGGGGTCGTAGAGGTCGCGGACGCGGAACCGGCTGCCACCCGTGTGCACCGCGATTCCCTTGGCGGTGTCCGGCAGGAGCTGCATCAGGCCGATTGCCCCAGAGGGCGAGCGCGCGTCGGCTTCGAACTTGCTCTCGCGGTAGATGACCGCCGCGAGCAGCGCCGGATCGAGCTCGTAGTTCAGTGCGTGCCCGCGCACGATGTGCTCGTACTCGAGCGGGTAGCGCATGCGCGCGTACCAGTCGGGCGTCGTGCGCTGGACGTAAAGAAGCCCCGCCCCGGCGAGGCCGAGGAAAACCGCGAGGGCGGCAAAGACCCTCATGCTGCGAGCTCCCTGATCACGCCGGCGACGAAGGCGTCCAAGTCCTCGAGCGAGCCGTCGTTCACGTAGGCGAAGTCGGCGCGCTCGACCTTCTCCGCGTCCGGGATGAGCCGAGGCTCGCGATCGTGCATCGGGCGGACATGCCGCGAGACTCGAACCTCGGAAGGGGCGGTGATGACGACGACGGCGTCGAACTGGTTGTCGCCGCCGACCTCGTAGAGGAGCGGGACCTCGGTGGCGCACACGGCAGGAGGATCCTGAAGACCCCGGAGGTCGTCCCGCCAGCGCAGGTAGGCCGCGATCACCCGCGGGTGGAGAAGGGACTCGAGCCACATGAGCTCGTCGGGACGTCCGAAGACGAGCTCCGCGACGCGGCTGCGGTCGATCTCGCCGTCGCCTCCGAAAACGCCGTCGCCGAACCGCTCGCGGATCGCCTGCCGCACCTTCGGATCAGACCGGAGCAGCTCGTGCACGATCTCGTCGCTCGAGATGACCGCCGCGCCGTGGCGCTCGAACGCGCGGAGCGCCTCCGACTTACCCGCGCCGATGCCTCCCGTGACGGCGACCGCCACCGGGAGGGGCCCGCCGTTACTCGCTCTTTTCGGTCTCTTCAGGAAGATCGTCGGGAGGGGCGGGATAGCCGCCCTCGGAGTCGCCGGGCCCCTGCTCCTCGGGCGCGACGCTGTCGGCCTCGAGGCTCGCGTCGAGCTCCTCGGGCGCGCGATCCTCCGTCGCCCCCTCGGCGAAGACCTCTTCCGAGAGACCGTACGAAGGCTCGCCTCCATCCGCCGCGTCGGACCCGTCTTCGTCGACGCGCTTGAGCGACAGCGAGAGGCGCCGACGGTCGGCGTCCATCTCGATGATCTTCGCCTTGACCTCGTCGCCCGGCGAGACGATCTCGCGCGGATTCTCCACGTGGTGCTGGGCCAGCTCCGAGATGTGCACGAGACCTTCGACGCCGGGAACGATCTCGACGAACGCACCGAAGGTGACGACCTTCGTCACGCGGCCCTCGATGACGTCCCCTTGGTCGTGCCGGTCGAGCACCTCCGACCAGGGATCGGACTGCGTCTGCTTGAGCCCGAGCGAGATGCGCTGCCGGTCGCGATCGATGTCGAGCACCTTCACCTGCACCTCCTGGCCGATCTCGAGCAGCTCGGAGGGATGGTTGACGTGGCTCCAGGAGAGCTCGGAGATGTGAATGAGGCCGTCGATGCCGTCGAGGTCGACGAACGCGCCGAAGTCGACGATGTTCGAGATCGTGCCGGTGACGATGTCCCCCGGCGAGAGCCGGTCGAGGATCGCCTGGCGCATCTCCTTGCGCTCCTCTTCGAGGACGGCGCGGCGCGAGAGGACGACGTTGTTCCGGCTCCGGTTCAGCTCGATGACCTTGCAGCGAAGCGTCTGGCCCATGAACTCGTCCAGGTCCTGGACCCGGCGGATGTCCACGAGCGACGCCGGCAAGAAGCCGCGGACGCCCAGATCGAGGATGAGGCCGCCCTTGACGACCTCGATGACTATGCCTTCGACGGGCTCGCCGCTCTCGGCCGCCCCCTCGATCCGCTTCCAGGCCATCTCGAAGCGGGCGCGCTTCTTGGAGAGGATCAGCCGGCCCTCGGCGTCCTCCTTCGTCATCACGAGCGCGTCGATCTCGTCGCCGAGCTGAACCTCGTCCTGCGGGTTCACCGAGCGGCGGATCGAGAGCTCGGAGACCGGGATGACCCCTTCTGACTTGTAACCGATGTCGATGAGGACCTCGTCCTTGTCGACGCGCACGACTTTGCCGCGCACGACCTCGCCCTCGTTGATGATGGGAAAAGTCGCGTCGTAGTCGGGGACGAGCTCGCCGTCCGGACCGGTTGTCCAGACGCCGTCCTCGGACTGGACGTCCGTTTCTGTCAGCGTGTCGTTCTGCGCCATGCGAAGGCGCGCATTATAGCCGTGGATTCATGCGCCTCCGGGCGCTTCGTCCCAGGTGATCATGCGCTTGATCCAGGCGAGCTGCGTCCGGTGGGCGAACGGGTCTTCCGCGCCGAAGATGAGGACGGCGACCCGGCCTGACTCGAGCTCGATCCCGAAGACGCGCAACGTTGGCCCGAGCGGCGTCCCGGGAATGGTCGAATACATGACCGCCGCTTCGAACCCGGGCCTCCCGCCGATGCGGGCGGCCTGTGTTCGAAGCAGCCGTGTTCCTTCGCCAGCCGGAGGCTTGAGGATCTCACGAGCCAACTCCCCGAACTCGGGGCCGTCCGCGTAGTCGCGCGAGGGGAGGTACTGCACGGCGACGAAGGCGGCAGTCGCGCTCTCGTTGTCGCCGACGCTCGATCCGAAGCGGGATTCGACGTCGGTGTTCCAGCCCTCCGGGTAGAGGATCGTCACGGTCCCGTCCGAGTAGGTCTGGTTCAGCCAATCGGGGACCCTGTTGCGCTCACCGCCGCCCCCGCAGGCGGCGAGAACCGCTGCGAGAACGGGGGCGACAACACGCAACCTAGGTCTTGGCCTCATTCCAATCGTCGCCGACGCCGATGTCCACGGCGAGCGCCGGGTCGAGCGGGTAGGCGCCGCACATCTCCTCGCGGACGAGATCGCGGACAGCAGAGAGCTCCGCATCGGGCACCTCGAGCAGGAGCTCGTCGTGTACCTGGAGGACGAGCCGCGCGGCGCGACCCTCGGCGCGCAGGCGGCGGTGGATGGCCACCATCGCCTTCTTGATGATGTCGGCCGCCGTCCCCTGCATGACGAAGTTCACCGCGAGCCGCTCCCCGAACCCGCGCGTCTGGCGGTTCGAAGCCTTCAGCTCGGGCACGGGTCGCCGGCGTCCCAGCAGGCTCGTCACGTACCCGTCGCGCTCGGCCCGCTCGATCGTTCGCTGGATGAAGTCCTGCACGTGCGGGAAGCGGGCGAGATAGGCGTCGATATATGTCTGCGCCTCCTCGCGCGGAATCTCGAGGTTCTCGGAGAGTCCGAAGGCGGAGATCCCGTAGATGATCCCGAAGTTGACCATCTTCGCGACGTTGCGCTCGTCCTTCGTGAGCGTCGCAGCGTCCTTGCCGAGCACCTCCGCAGCGGTGGCGGCGTGGATGTCCTCGCCGCGCGCGAAAGCCTCGCGCAGCTTCGGCTCGCCGGAAACGTGGGCGAGGATGCGCAGCTCGACCTGCGAGTAGTCGGCCGAGAGCAGCCGGAATCCCTGCTCGGCGACGAAGGCGCTGCGGATCTCGCGGCCGAGCTCGGTCCTGATCGGAATCGCCTGGAGGTTCGGGTCCGAGGTGGAGAGGCGGCCGGTCGAGGCGACGGCCTGGTTGAAGTGCGTGTGCAGCCGCCCGTCCTCCGGCGAGATCAGGCTCGGGAGCGGCTCGAGGTATGTGTTGAGGAGCTTCGAGTACTCCCTCCACTCCTCGATGACCCCGACGATCTCGTGCTCCTCGCGAATGCGCTGCAGCACACGCGTGTCCGTGGAGTAACCGGTCTTTCCCTTCCGTCCGGGGGTGAGGCCCAGCTTTTCGAAAAGCACGTGGGCGACCTGCTGCGTCGAGCCGACCAGGAACTCCTCGCCGGCGAGCTCGTGGGCGCGCGCTTCCAGCTCTTCGAGACGGTCGGCGAGCCTCGCGGTGATCTCCCCCATGCGGTAAGTGTCGATCCTGACGCCGGCCCGTTCCATCTCGGCCAGCACCTCCGTGAGCGGCAGCTCGACGTCGCGGTAGAGCGGCTCGAGCCCACGCTCGGCAATGCGGGCGCGCAGCGGCTCCACCAGCCGCAGCGTGGCCGCCGCGTGCCGAACGAGGGCCGCGGTGTCCTCTTCCGCCGGAGGATCCGGCTGGAGCTCGATCCCGTACTCGGCGGCGAGGTCGTCGAGGGCGTACGTCGCCCGTCCAGGCTCGATCAGGTACGCCATCAGCACGGTGTCGTCGACAACCTCGACTCCTAGGCCCTTGGCGTCGTGCGCGACGAGCGCCGCCTGTCGCAGGCGCGGCAGCACCTCGGGGCTCCATTCCCCTACGGTCACTTCCTCCTGAGCCAGGCCGAAGCGTTCGCCCTCGACGACGAGGGCCGCTTCGCCGCTGACCTCTCCCAACTCGCCGTCGCGCCAGGGGACGACAACCCCTTCGAGCTTCATCGGAGCCGCGGGCAACGCCTCGTCGATGACGTCGATCCGCTGCAGCAGGTTACGGAACTCGAAGCGCCTGAAGATCTCCTTCAACTGCGAGCGGTCGGGGGGCGAGAGGACGAGCTCGGCCGGGTCGACGTCGAGCGGCAGGTCGCGCCGCATCGTCGCGAGCTCCTTCGAGGCGACCGCCTGCTCGGCGTGCTCCTGGAGGGACTTCGAGCGCCCCGGGGAGAGCTCGTCGACGTGTGCGAGCACGTCTTCGAGCGAGCCGTACTGGGCGAGGAGCTGGCCGGCGGTCTTGTCGCCGATGCCCGGAACTCCCGGGATGTTGTCCGAGGTGTCGCCTTTGAGCCCGATGAAGTCGGGAATGCGCTCGGGCGGGATGCCGTAGCGGGCGAAGACACGCTCCGGCGTGTACACGTGAACGTCCGCGACCCCGCGCGGCGTCATCATCAGGTTGATGTTCTCCGAGACGAGCTGGAACGCGTCCCGGTCGGTCGAGACGACCGTTGTCTTGAGGCCCGCCAGGTCGGCGCGGGTGGCAAGCGTGGCGATGACGTCGTCCGCTTCCCAGCCCTCGAACTCGAGGTTGCGGTAGCCGAACGCCTCGACGATGGGGCGGAAGTGCGGGAACTGCTCGCCCAGGAGGTCGGGCATGGGCTTGCGGTCGATCTTGTACTCGGGCGAGAGCTCCTTTCGGTGCACGGCCCGCGTGTCCCAGGCGACGGCCACGCCTTTCGGCCGGTAGTCGGCGAGGAGCTTGAAGAGCATGTTCGTGAAGCCGAGGAGGGCGTTCGTCGGGAAACCCTCCGTCGTGGCGAGCTCCTCTGGAAGGGCGAAGAAGGCCCTGTAGGCGAGGTTGTTCCCGTCAACGAGGAAGAGCTCTGACTCGCGCGCGGGCGCGTCGTCGAGCTCGAGCTCGGCGCCGGTCAGCGTCTTCGGGCTCACGTTGGAAACTCTATGCGCGGGCCGGGCAAGCCCGGCCCCTACAGGCTGGCGTAGGGGCGGGATTCATCCCGCCCGGGCGAGACTTAATCCTCGCCGAGGTACGTTTTCCGCACCTGCTCGTTCTGGCGGAGGGCCTTCGCGTCGTCGGTGAGCGCGATCGTCCCGGTCTCCATCACGTAACCGCGCTCGGCGACGTCGAGCGCCATGAGGGCGTTCTGCTCGACGAGCAGGATCGGCGTCCCCTGCTGGTTGATCTCCTGGACGATCTCGAAGATCTTCTCCACGAAGATCGGCGCGAGGCCCATCGAGGGCTCGTCGAGCATGAGCACCTGCGGCCGAGCCATCAGCGCGCGCCCCATGGCAACCATCTGCTGCTCGCCGCCCGAGAGCGTTCCGGCCCTCTGGCTCTTGCGTTCGCTCAATCGCGGGAAGAGCGAGTAGACGCGGTCGATGTCCTCTTTGATCCCGCCGCGGTCGCTCCGCTGGAAGGCGCCCATCTGGAGGTTCTCGAGCACGGTCATGC
>JBBDMP010000152.1:0-16280 GCA_040878265.1 Gaiellales bacterium
TGGAGCACCCGCGCCTGGCTCTCGTCGAGGACCCGGAACCGCGGGTCGATGCCGGCCTCGAACGGATAGGCCTTGAGCAGGCGGTGGCAGAAGCCGTGGATGGTCGAGATCCAAGCGCGGTCGAGCTCGCGGGCGAGGTCCTCGCGGCCGAGCTCGCGCAGACGCGCGCGAATGCGGCCCCGAAGCTCGCCGGCCGCCCGCTCGGTGTACGTGATCACGAGCAGCGAATCGACGGAGATATCGCGGTCGCAGACGGCGCGCGCGAATCGCTCGACGAGCACCGTCGTCTTCCCGGTCCCGGCGCCCGCCGAGACGAAGACGACGCCCGGCGCCTCGATCGCGGCGACCTGCTCTTCACTAGGAGACGTTGTGAGCGTGGCCATCAAGGCCTCCGAATCCGGCACATGGGATAGAGGTCGCACCAGGTCGGACAGCCGGCGTCGCCGAGCGGGTCGTGCTGAACGTCGCCCCCGCGGATCCGCCCGACGAAGCCGCGCGCGTGCTCGGCGGCCCGGTCGATCTGGCCCCAGAACTCGTCTTCGTCCTTGTAGTCGTTCCGCGCGAAGCCGGGGACGCCGTCCTCCTTGGCGGAGGCGCGCAAGAGCCCGCGCGCCTGGCGCTCGCCCGCGAGCGCGCGATAGACGCCGCCGATGGGCTCGATCCCGACAAGGTCGCGCAGGGCGAGCATGTAGAGCGGGATCTGGAGCTTGAGCTCCGAGTCGATCTTCGCCGCCGAGTACGCGGTCTTGCCCGACTTGTAGTCCTGGATCATGCCACGGGCGCTCATTGGGTCGACGTCGATCCGGTCGATCTTCCCGGAGAGGGTGAAGCCGCCGAGGTCGAGCCCACGCTGCAGCTCGGGAGCGGACCGTTCGGAGCCGAACGAGACCTCGAAGCGGCGCGGGACGAGCGGCGACTCGGACGCTGCCTCGGCGCGCGCGAAGTTCTCCAGGTCGCGCCAGAGACCTCCTGCCAGCTCGCGGCGCTCGAGCTCGTCGAGCTCCTGGCGCACGCCGCCGAGCGCGTCGTCCAGGCAGCGGCGGAGAAAGCGCAGAGCGTCGTCGAGGTTCCCGGGCTCGACCTTGTCGGCGCCGACTTCCTTCGGCAGGCCCGAGAAGAAGCGGTGCAGGACCGTGTGCGCGATCGAGCCGCGCAGCTTCGCATCGACTTCGGCGTCGATCTGCCGCGGTGCCACGAACCGCTCGATGAACCAGATCGACGAGCAGCCGGCGAAGGCCTCGAGCTCGGTCGCGCTAAAACTCGTGCGGGCGCCGAGCTCCGCCAGCACGGCCGGGTTGGTCAGCTCCGTGGAGCGATCGAAGGCCCGGCGGGCTCGGCTGAGACGACGCTCCCAGCCGTTCGCGTCGGCCATGCCGGCGGCCTCGTCCGGATCGCTCGCAGCGAGCGCCGCAAGTGCCCGCAGGCGCTCTCGCTCTGTGGGAGCCTCCTCGAGGCCCCAGGTCAGCGCGGACAGTGGCCGCCGCCGCGTCGAGCGCTTGACCTCGTCGGGCGCGAAGAGCCCTCGAACCTCCTCCCAGAACGGGCTCGCCTGGCGCGGCGAGCCCTCGTCGCCGGCCGCCTCGCGCACGAGGTACAGCCGCCGTGACGGCCTCGTGCACGCGGCGTAGAAGAGATAGCGCTCGCGCGCGACTCCGTCGGGACGCTCGAGACGGGCACGCCCGCGTGCGTCGAGCTCGCGCCTCGTCTCGTCGTCGAGGAAGGGCGAAGCCGCGGAGCGGCGCGGGAGCGTCCCCTCCTCGAGGCCGAGGACGAAGACCACCTGGAACCGGCGGGTGCGCGCGCGCAGGAGGTCGAGTACCCCGATCCGACCGGCTTGGCCCGCCGAGCCGAGCCGTACGGTCGCGGCGTCGAGCGCGGCGAGCACGTCCTCCCGCTCAAGTGAGCCGGCCAGCTTCTCCCACCCCTCGAGCTCGGCAAGGAGCCGCGAGACCTGCTCGAACGCGCGCAGGTCGACGAGGGAGGATTCGCCGGTCGGCGGCGCCTCGAGACCGTGCGCCGCACGGGTCATTGCCCGGGCCAGCGTCCGAACCGTGGCGAGAGGCCCAGATGAGGCGCGCGCCTCGTCGAGCCACGCGAGCCGCTGGCCGCGGAGCTCGACGACCCGCTCTTCGATGTTCGTCCGGACGCCGAGCCCGCGCAGGCGCCCCTCGAGGTAGTCGGCGTGCGCGCGGGTGAGACCCGAGTAGGGGGAGCGGAGGAAGGCGAAGAGATCCCGCCGCTCCCCACGACGCCAGAGAAAGCGGAGAGCGCCGAAGAGCGCATGGCCGAAAGCTGTCTGGGCAAGCCGAACGCGCCCCTCGAACGCGTACGGGAGGCCGAGCGTGGCCAGCGCCGTCTCGAGGGGAGCCCGCCAGCGTTCGAGCGAGGGGCAAACGATCGCGATCTCCTCGGGCGGGGTCCCCGCCCTGATCAGGCCCAGAACCTCGTCGCCGACGAGCTCGAGCGCGCCGCGGGTGCCCGCTCCTTCGAGGAAGCGCACAGCGCCCTCGAGCGGGGGCGGAGCGGGGATCGTTCCGGCGGCGAAGAGGGCCCGCTCCAGATACTCGAGGGCCGCGGGTGGACGGTCCGCCTCCCAGCCGGAGCCGGGGGCGAGCTCCTCTACCCGGCCCGAGGCGAGTTCGCTGAGGTCGCCGGCCGTGCGTTCGAGGGCTGCGAATGCCGGCCGTCCAGGCTCGTAGGGGAGCGAGACGGTGACATCAGTGCGCCCCGCGAGGGCCTGGAGGAGGCCCCACTGGACGCCGGTGAGGTCCTCGAACCCATAGGCGAAGACCGGCCGGCCGGTCCAGGCGTCCAGCTCCCGCTCGACCCGCTCGACCGCATGAGCGCGCTCGAGGTCACGATCCCACAGGCCGAGGCGCTCGAGCTCGGCGACGTACGCGGCGTAGAGACGGCCGAGGTCTCCCTCGACGGCCGCGGGATCCACGAGCCCGCCTTCGAGCTCGGCGATCGCGCCGAGAAGGCTGTCCGAGAATCCCCCGAACCGCGCCGAAGCGCCGAGCCCGTTCAGGCTGGTACCGGCTAGCGCACCCCGGAGCACGAGCGTCCGCTGAAGATCGGTCGCCACCGGACGATGAGCCCCGTTCCCGCGCGCGATGCGTTCGAACAGGTCGTCGAACGTGCCGATCCAGCCGCCGAGCAAGCACGGCGAGTGGGCGAGCAGATCGTGCTCGACCCGGTCGATCTCGGCCCGGTTCGGAACCACGAGGAAGGGATCACGTCCCATGGCCCCGAGGTACTGATCGAGAAGGCGCGCGACCTTGCCCGCGTTCGCCGGGCCCACCAGCAGAGCCAGCGGCATTCAGTTCATTCTACGGCCCCCCTCGGCGAGTGCCGAGAGGGGCCCGAAAGTAACGAAGCGGCCTGAAATTCGCTACGCGGCGGCCTTGGGCCTGCGTCCGCGCCGCGCTGCGGCCCGGCCGGGCATCTTGCCCGCGCAGTCGTCGCATAAATCGGCCGCCTTGGCGCCGCGCCGTGCGTCGGTATAGGTCACGCGCATGCCGGCGCCTTTTCCTTCGCCGACTTCCTTACCACAATTGTCACAGACGAGCACTGTCTTCCGAGCCAATTTTCCTCCTGAGTCGGTGCGGCGAATCGTAATGGCTGCGCCAAGGCTGTCAACAAACAGCACTCAGTCTTCAGCAGGCTCGATTTCCGCGCCCAGGAATGCCGCAATCCCGCCGGGGCTGCGCGACACATGATTGTCTCTCAACTCAGCGTCGGCACCGAAATGGGCGAGGATCGCGTAGCCACGCCTCGTCCGGTCCCCCGAAAGATGATCGGGAGCCGTATTCCAGACCGAATTTTCCTCGATCACGCAGTGGGAGTAGTCGCCGCAGTAGATGCCGACACCGAGCGTGTCGGAGACCTCGTTCTCCTCGATGCTTCCCATCGACATCTCCGTCATCGCAATGCCGCGCAGCGTCGTCTCCGCGACCCGGTTCTCCCGAACGGAAACAGTGGCCGAATGGGTCACGATCCCCTCCCGGCCGCCGAGTACCGTGCACCTTTCGACGACGCTCGGGCCGACGTCGAGCGAGAAGGAGATATCGATTCCTTGCGCGTACTCACCGGCCGGCGAGTGCACGAGGCAATTTCTGATCTCGATGCTCGAGCGGCGCACGTTGATTCCGTCCAGAACCGCACCTGAGATGCGCACGCGGTCGAGGACGACATCCTCGGCCTCGTCCACCGCAATGCCGTTCTCGCCTCCGACGACGGTCACGTCGCGCACGGTGACGCTGTTCGAGGAGATGATGATCCCACCGGTGACGACTGCGCCGGGCTCGCCGACGAGCTTTTGCGGACTGTCGAGAACGAGCGGGCCCCGGTGGACTCCGGCCTCGAGGTGAACGGTCGGCGGCTGGGTCGCCCACGCGATTGTGCCCCCGCCAACGAAGACCCCGACGACAGCCGCGCCGGTCACCGCTCCCAGCCTTCCCAGCTCGCCCCCGTCCTCGGCATAGGTGAGGCGGGCGAGCGGAAAGATCGCGTGCCCGAGGATCTGGGCCAGTAGCCACGAGCCAGAGTAGAAGGCGAGGGCGGCTCCCAGCGAGGCCTCGACAGCCGCGGCCCAGGCAGCGAGCATGACGAGCCCGAGTTCCGCGACGCCGAGCGGCACCGCCAGCCAGCCCGGCTGGTAGGGAAGTAGACGGTGATATGCGAGGTCGGCGGCCAGCCCGATTCCGATCATCAGGCCGGCCAGCTCGAACGGCCACCAGTCGCGGAGGACGAGAGCAAGACCGGTCGCCGCGAGGAGCGGCGCGAGCGCCGCCGCAAGCCGGGATTCGATGCGACCCCTCAGCGTGTAGGACATGCCTTCACCCTGCTCAGGAAGCGACGGGCCGCGTACTTGGCCCCCGCGAGCGTGTCGGCTGCCGGGAACGCCCACTGGCCAGGGACACCCGCCAGGGAGAGCGTGCGGCTGCTGTCGGTCAGGGCAGGGACCGTTGAGTCGGGGTCGAGCACGATCCAGTCCTCGGCGGTCTCGAGGCCGTGGTCGGCCACGAGTCGGGCGAGGAGCCGGTCGTTCGCGAAACCGCGCTTGAATCCCGTCGCGCAGATGACCTGGCCGGCGCCGTTCAGCTCGGTTGCGATGCGGAAGCGGCCTTGGCCGCGCGCTCGTTCGACAGGGTCGTCCCAGGCGCGGCCCGTCGGATACGAGGGCATCGACCACCGGCGCAGGAAGCCCACGCGCTCGGCCGCCGGCGTTCGGTGGAACCCGGCCAAACCGCGCCGCGTGAACAGCGTGCGTGGGAGATTCAGCGGGCGGCGCTCCGGCTCGCGGCGCCGGACCGAGACGACCGAGGCGCCGGCGGCAAGCGCGTTCAGCCACTCCGTCGCCGCAGCCATGCCGGCCCCAAGGACGACGACGTGGTCGGTGTACTCGTGCGGCTCGTAGGCGTGTACTGCCCGCGGGTCGCCAGAGAGCTCGGGCGGGAAGGCGAGGCCCGGGTGGCCGGGCGCGAGGAGCACGTGCCGGAAGACGCCGTGGCCGTCGAGCTCGAAGCCGCCTTCCACCGCCCTGACGCGGTCGATGCGACTCCTGCTGAAGCTCTCGTCCCAGCCGGTGTGCCCTCGCACCTCGGCGACGTGGTCCAGAAACTCGGCCACGCTGGGGTGGTAGCGGTCGGCGACGCTCGCGACGAGCGGCAGCGGGCTGCGGCGGCGGATCGCGGTGCGGACGGCGAGCCCCGGCCAGGACGCGGCCGCGGCGTGGCCGTCGCTCTCCGACCGCATCGCGCGCTGGCGAATCGCTCCTGCCCGCCGACGAAAGTCGGCTGCAGGATCCGGGTCCTTTCCGAACACGGCGATTTCGGCTGGTTCAAGCCCCCCTTTCCGGAGGGTTGCATACGCGACCAGGCTCGCCAGCCCGCCGCCGACGATTGCGCACGGCTTTTCCACGGTTACTTGACGGAGCCGGCCAAGAGCCCCTGGACGAAGTAGCGCTGGAACGCGAAGAAGACTACGAGCGGGATCGCGAGGGAAACGAAGGAGGCCGGCGCGATCAGCTCGACGTTGGAGCCGAACTGGCGCAGCTGGGAGAAGATCGCCCGCGTGATCGGCTGGGTCTCGCGCGCGAGCGAGAGGGCGACGAGCAAGTCGTTCCACGTCCAGAGGAACTGGAAGATGGCGAGGGAAGCGATCGCCGGCAGCCCGAGCGGCAGGATCAGGCGCAAGAAGATGCGAATCTCGGACGCGCCGTCGATACGCGCGGCCTCGAGCAGCTCTTTCGGGATCCCGATGAAGAAGTTCCTGAGCAGGAAAACCGCGAAGGGAAGCCCGAAAGCGGTATGGAAGAGGACGAGGCTGAGGACGGTGTCGAAGATCCCCAGCTGCCCGTAGAGCCGGAACATGGGGATGAGCGCCATCTGGATCGGAACGACCAGGAGCGCGATGACGAGGATGAAGAGCCAGTCGCGGCCGGGGAACTCGAGCCAGGCGAACGCGTAGCCGGCGAGCGCAGCGACGAGGATGGGGAGAATCGTCCCGCCGAGCGAGATCCACAGGGTCGTGAAGAGCGACTCGCGGATCGACTCGTTGTCCCAGAGCCTCTGGTAGTTGTCGAAGGTGGCAAGGCTGGGCTCGGAGAAGATCCGCCACCAGCCGCCGTCGGCGAAGTCTCCGGGGGCAAGCAGCGAGGTCAGGAACAGTCCGAACGACGGCACGAGCCAGAGCAGGCCCACGAGCACGAGGACGAGGTGCACCGGCGCCTTGCCCACGACGCGGAGGATCCTGGCGGCGGCCGATTCTTCGATGACGGCGGGGTGGGTACCGGCCTCGGCAGCTGCGGTCATGGGATTAGAGCTCCCTCCGGAAGCGGCGGATGTTCAGAAAGAGAATCGGGACGACGAGCACGAAGAGGAAGACGGCGATCGCCGAGCCGAGGCCGAAGTTGGTCTCGCCGCCGAACGACGTCCGCCACATCGCGAGCGCGATGACGTTCGCATCGTCCTGGACGGACTGCGGCGCGACCGCGATGACGATGTCGAACACCTTGATGACGTTGATGAGAAGCGTGATGAAGACGACCGAGAGGACGGGAGCGAGCAGTGGAACGGTCACGCGCCGGAAGGCTTGCCACTCGGTGGCGCCGTCGGTTCTCGCCGCCTCGAGCACGTCGCGCGGGATGGCGGCGAGCCCGGCGGCGATCACGACCATGGCGAAGCCTGCCCAGATCCAGGTGTAGGCGATCAGGATCGCGGGCGTGATGAGCTTCGCGCTCAGCCAGGAGATGCCGCCGAACGGCTTCGCGAACGTGTCCGCCGCGATGGCGACGCGATACTCGCCCGGCTCGACGTTCTCGAAGGCGAAAGCGCCATTCGCCTCGGACGTAGTCGAGTCCACCTCGTTCCCGCCGGCGTCGCGTAGCCCGACCGTTACGCCCGGCAAGCCGATCTCCTCGGGCTCGACCTCCCCGGGCGTGCCTCCGCCCGGCTTGAAGTCTCGCCAGACAACCCCGGTGATTCCTCCCTGGAGCGCCTCGGGAGCGACTGCCTGAACTGCGCCCTCGGGGACTTCCGCGCTGCGGATCCGTGTCAGCCCGAGCAACGCGACGTCGCCCGGCTCGATCGGGTCTTGAAGCGTGAGGCCGCCTTGCGGCGAACCGGTGAGATCGTCCGTCGAGGCGGCTGCGTCCGAGAGAACGCCCGCGGGCTGGAAGGTGTCCTTGACTGCGGCAATCCCCGCGTTGATGGCCCCTTGATCGGGATCCTGGATGTACATCAGCCGCCACGTCACGCCTGCGGCGAAGGCGGAGACCGCCATGGGCATGAACACGACGGTCTTGAAGGCGATCGACCAGCTCACTCGCTCCGTGAGAACCGCGAAGATCAGCCCGATCGCCGTCACGGCGGCGGGCACGACGGCCACCCAGATCGCGTTGTTCTTGATCGCCGTGATGAGGTTGTCGCTCGTGAAGAGCGTCTTGTAGTTGTCGAACCAGATGAACTCCTCGCCGCTCCGGTCGAAGAAGCTGCGGATGATCGTGTTGATCGTCGGATAGACGATCCACACGGCCAGGAAAAGGACCGCGGGGGCGAGGAAGCCGGCCGCGATCGCATATTTGCGCCACTCGCCGGCGCCCGCTCTCGGCGGAGCCCCCTGAACGGGGGGCTCCGCCGTGATGCTTGCGCCGCTCATGGGGCGCTCGTTGGCCTTGGTCTAGCCGCCGTAGGCCGCGGCCGCCGCGTCCTCCATCTTCTGTGCGATCCCGTCGACGTCGTCAGGCTTCGCCACGAAGTCCTGGAAGAGCTTGAACAGCCCCTGACCGACGGTCCCGCCGAACTCGGACGGCTGGAGGTCGGAGAGGTCGTAGCGGAAGGTCTCCGCCGCCGCGAGCGCGGAAGCCGTCGAGCGCAGGATCGGATCCGGATACGCGTCCTCCGGAACGCCCGCGTTCGGCGACGTGAAGCCGCCCCTTTCGACCCAGATCTGCGCCGCCTCTGGCGAGGCAAGGTACTGGACGAGCGCCTGGGCCGCCGGGGTGTCGTTGAACATGACGACGCTGTCGCCGCCGCCGACGACCGCCGGAGGCGAGTCGTTGATCGACGGGAACGTGAAGACGTTGAAGCCCGTCTCGGGCTCCGCATCGGTCGCGTTCACGATCTCCCCCGCGACGAAGTCGGCCTCGATGACCATCGCTGCCTTCGGCGGATCCGCGAAGGCCTGCGTGACGGAGGTCGGGAAGTCCGTCTGCAGGGCGCCCTGCGTTCCGCCTGCGATGTTGTCGGCGTCACCCACGATCTTCGCCATCTCCGTCAGCGCGTCCTTGACGGACTGGTCCGTCCACGGGATCTCGTGGGCGGCGAGCTGGTCGTACATCTCCGGCCCGGCCGTGCGGATGTAGATGTTCTCGAAGAGGTCGGTGAGCGTCCAGCCGTCGGCGGCGCCGATCGAGTACGCGGGCACGCCGGATGCGTTGATCGTCTCAGCTGCCGCCAGGAGGTCGTCCCACGTCTCGGGCGCCTCGACGCCCGCGTCCTCGAAGACCGGAACGTTGTACCAGACGGTCGACTTGTTGGCGCCCTTGAAGGCGAAGCTGTAGAGCGTGCCGTCGATGCGGCCGAGCTCGATGAAGTCCTGCGAGTAGTTCTCACTCAGCGTGTCCTCGGCGAAGTCGATCGACTTGAGCTCGCCTCGCTCCGCATATTCGGCCACGGTGGCCGGCTGCGCGATCGTAGCGAGGTCAGGCGGGTTGCCGCCCTCGACCGCCGTCGCCAGCACGGTCACGAGCTCGTCGCCCGCTGCGTTGTACGAAGCGTCGACATTCGGGTAGGCCTCCTCGAAGCCGGTGAGGACCGCTTCGATCCCCTCCTGCTCGGTGCCGACCCAGATTCCCATCAGCGAAACGGATCCGGACACATCCTCGTTCGCGCCGCCTCCGGCGGCGGTCGTGCCCTCTCCGCCTCCATCCCCGTCCCCGCCACAGCCCGCCGCGAGCACGGGCACGACGAGCGCGAGCAGGGCGAACAAAAGCAGCCAGCGACGTCTCATCGAGCTTCCTCCCCTTGGTCGTTGCCGTAGATCCCGAGACCGGTCTCGGGATCGAAGAAGTGGAGGGCGTGGGTATCGACCACGACCTCCGCCGTTTCGCCTTCCTTCACGTTCGAGCGCGGGTCAAAGCGGCCGACGACGGTCGTCTCGGCGGCCTCGCCCGCCTCCACTTCCTGGACCGCGCGCTCGTCGCCGACGTCCTGCGCGAGCTCGCGCGCGTCCTCCGTCAGCGAGGGCTTCGCGTCGACGACGAAGTGCACCATGAGATCCGAGCCGAGCGCCTCCCGCAGCACGACTTTGCCCTTCAGCCGTCGGTCGGCGGGTGCATCGCTCACCAGCGCCGCGTCCTCGAGATCCTCGGGCCGTATGCCGAGGACGACGGACTTGCCCGCGTGGTCCTTGAGACGCGGATGCCCGGAGAGCGTCTCCTCGCCGAGGGCGATCGACTGGCTGCCGGCGCACGCGACGAGGCCGCCGTTCGCCCTTTCAAGGGTCGCCTCGAGCATGTTCATCGCGGGGCTACCGATGAAGCCGCCGACAAAGAGGTTCACGGGACGCTCGTAGAGCTCCTGGGGCGGCGCGACTTGCTGCAGCTCGCCCTTGCGCATGACCGCCACCCGGTCGCCCATCGTCATCGCCTCGACCTGATCGTGCGTCACGTAGACCGTCGTCACGCCGAGGTCGTCCTGGAGGCGGCTGATCTCCGCGCGAGTCTGGACTCGGAGCTTCGCGTCGAGGTTCGAGAGCGGCTCGTCCATGAGGAAGGCCTGGGGCTGGCGCACGATGGCACGACCCATCGCCACTCGCTGCCGCTGCCCGCCGGACAGCGCTCGGGGCTTTCTTTTCAGAAACGGCTCCAGACCGAGGATGCTCGCCGCTTCCCGCACGCGCTTGTCGATCTCGCTCTTCTTCTCGCGCCGAAGCTTGAGCCCGAAAGCGATGTTGTCGTAGACCGTCAGGTGGGGGTAAAGCGCGTAGCTCTGGAAGACCATGGCGATGTCCCGGTCGCGCGGCGGGACGTGATTGACGACCCGGTCACCGATCTTGACGACGCCTTCGGAAATCTCCTCCAAACCGGCCACCATGCGGAGCGCGGTCGTCTTGCCGCACCCTGACGGGCCGACGAGCACCATGAACTCACCGTCCTGGATCTCCAGGTCCATACCGTTGACCGCCCTCGTCCCGTCCGGATAGATCTTGCCGACCCGATCGAACTCGACTGCGGCCAACCGCCCTCCCCTCGACGCGCGAGCTTACTACACTCGCGGCCGTGGAGACTCGGACGATTGCGGTGCTGGAGGGCGATGAGACCGGGCAGGAGCTGCTCGAGGAAGCCTTGCGCGTCCTCGCTCCGGAGGTCATCGGCTTTGAGCTCGAGCTGCCCCGGTTCGACCTCTCGCTCGAGAGCCGCCGAGCGACCGGCAACGAGGTCGTTCATGAAGCCGCGCGGGCGGTCCGAGACGCAGGCCTGGGGCTGAAAGCGGCCACGATCACCCCCGAGGGAGCCGACGACGTCGGCAGCCCGAACCGCATTCTCCGCGAGGAGATCGGCGGTCACGTCATCGTCCGTACCGGGCGCCGCATCCCCGGGATCGTCCCCATCGGCGGCGTGCACCAGCCGATCTCGGTCGTGCGCATGGCCGTCGGAGACGCCTACGGAGCGAAGGAGTGGCGCGAGGGCGAAGGGGAAGACGAGGTCGCCTGGCGCACGATGAAGATCGAGAGGCGCGTCTGCCGCGCGGTCGCGGAGTTCTCGTTCCGCCACGCAGAGCGGACCCACGCCAAGGTCTTCGGCGGGCCGAAGTACACAGTCAGCCCGGTCTACGAGGGAATGCTCAAGGAGGAGATGGACGCCGCCGCGGAGCGGCATCCGGAGGTGCCGTACGAGCCGCAGCTGATCGACTCGACGTTCGCGCTCCTGATCGGCTCGACCGGCGAAGCGCTCGTGATCCCCGCACTCAACCGGGACGGCGACATCCTTTCCGACTTAGTGCTGCCTCTCTTCGGGTCGATCGCGGGCTCGGAGTCGCTGCTCGTCGCCTTCAACGAGGACTACACGCCCCAGGCACTGATGGCCGAGGCGGCGCACGGGACGGCGCCGGCGCTCTTCGGCAAGAACCTCGCGAACCCGATGGCGATGATCCTCGCCGTGGCGGCGCTCCTCTCGCACATCGACGACGCCGAGGCCCGCGCCGCCGGTCGCGCGATCCGCGAGGCCGCTCTGGAGACCGTCCAGAGCGGCACCCGGACCGCGGACCTGGGAGGTCATGCCTCCACGTCGGAATTCACGGACGCGGTCCTCGAGCGCGTCCGGGGAAAGATCGAGGTCTGGGCGACGCTCGGCGACGCGTGAAGCGCGTCGCCGCCTACCTACGCAGCATCGACCCGCGCCTGCCGCGTTCCGTCTGGATCCTGAACGGCGGCGGGCTCGCGAACGCGCTCGGGCACGGCATCGCGTACCCGTTCGTCGCCATCTACCTGCACAACGTGCGCGGCTTCTCGCTCACGACCACAGGCCTCGTGCTGGCGGTCATCGGGGGCGCCGGGCTCCTCGCCGCCCCGCTGATCGGGATCGTCGTCGACCGCGTCGGCGGGCGGGCAACCCTGGCCGTCGCGCTCGTGCTCATGGCGATCGGCTTCGGAGCCTTCCCGCTCATCCGGGAGCCCTGGCACGCCGTGCTTGCGAGCGCCGTCGCGGGCGCCGGTAACGCGGGCTTCTGGCCCAGCCAGTCCACGCTCCTCGCGGGACTCGCCCCCCAGGCGCGCCGCCATGGAGCCTTCGCGCTCCAGCGCGTGACCCGTAATCTCGGCATCGGTCTCGGGGGCCTCATCGGCGGGCTCATCGCGACCACAGCCGACCCGACGAGCTTCACGGTCCTCTTCCTCGTGGACGCGGCCACCTTCCTCGTCTTCGTGCTCGTGCTCGGCCTGGTGCCCGAGCCGGAGATCGAAACCGAGAGCGACCCAGGCCCTCCCGGGGGCTACCTCGACGTCTTCAGGCACCGTGTCTTCCTCGGCGTCGCCGGGCTCAACGTCGCCTTTGTCGCCGCGGGCTATGCCCAGTTCGAGCTCCTTCCGGTCTTCGCGAAGAACGAGGCCGGGGTGAGCGAGAAGGCAATCGGAGTGATCTTCTTCGTCAACACGATCGTCATCGTTCTTGCCCAACTGCCGCTGGCGAAGCTGCTCGAGGGCCGGCGACGAATGAAGGCGCTCGCGGCGATGACCGTGCTCTGGGCTGCGGCCTGGATTGTCGTCCTGGCCGGCGGAGCGTGGTTCGAAGCCGCAGCGGCCGCCGCGGTCTTCGCGCTCGCGGGAGTCATCTTCGGGCTCGGCGAGTGCTTCCAGGGCCCGGTGCAGGGCGCACTCGTCGCCGACCTCGCGCCGCCGCGGCTCCGCGGCCGCTACATGGCTGTCTCGACGAACTCCTGGGACCTCGGCTTCCTGCTCGGCCCCGCTGTGGGCGGGGTCATCCTCGCGACCGAGCCGCTCGCGCTCTGGCCCCTGGCGGCAGCAGTCTGCCTCGCATCAGGTGTGGGCGCGCTCGCGCTCGAGCGCAGCCTGCCGCCGGGGCTACGGCTGACGCCGGGCTAGGAGGGCTACTACTAGTCCCGCTGGTCCAGCGGCGGGTTCTGGACGTCGTTGTCGTCCGCGTACTTCTGGACGAGCGCGTCGACCACCTCGGGGCCCTCGCCGTAGGCGTAGTTGATCTTGACGAAGGGCTCCCACTTATCCGGCAGGGCGTCCTCCGGGAAGATCGCCTCGACCGGGCATTCCGGCTCGCACGCCCCGCAGTCGATGCACTCCTCGGGATCGATGATCAGCATCCGCTCGAACACGTGGATGCAGTCCACGGGGCAGACGTCCACGCAGGAGAGGTCTTTGATGTCGATGCAGGGCTCCGCGATGATGTACGTCATCGCGGTCCAGTCTAGGCGACCAGTTCCTCCACGAGTTGCGGGGCCCGCTCGGCCAGTGCAGAGCGCACGACGACGCGGTCCAGGCCCGCCGCCTGCGCCGCGCGGAGGCCCGCGGTGTCGGTGTGGTTGGTGAACCCGAGGATCGGAATGTCGGGGAAGTTTTCGGCCACGTCGAAGGGGTCGACGCGCGCGATGTCGACGATGACGAGGTCAGGCGGAAAGGCCGAGTCCGTCGTGACGAGCTTGTGCGTCTTGCCGAGGAGCACGTCAAGTTTTCCTCGGAAATAGACATCGACCCCGGCCAGCAGGATCGTCGCCACGTCGGGAGCCTAGCACCGCGGAAAGCGGGAAAGAAGGGTTTGAAATGAACTCTAAGCTCGAGGAAGGAATCGAGCTGATCGAGGCCGGCGAATACTTCGCGGCCCATGAGGTGCTCGAGGATGTCTGGCGCGCTGCCGACGCCGAAGAGCGCGACTTCTTCCAGGGGCTTGTCCACGTCGCCGTGGCGTGGTACCAGGCTGGGCGGCGAAACCGGGTTGGCTGCGAGCGCCAGCTGGAGAAGGCGGAGCGGCGGCTCGCTCCGTATGCACCCGCCCACCGCGGTCTCGACCTCGACGACCTCCTCGCGCAGGTCCGCGCCGCGGCGGCGTGCTATCCGGAGCTGCCTACACCCCGATTCCGAAGAACTCGAACGCCCGATTGAAGGCCACGTTCAACCACCAGAACCGGTCGAAGAAGAGAAGCAGGCCGAGCGCGACTAGGAGGATTCCGCTCACGATCCGCAGCACGCCGTAGCGGTCACGCAGCCACCGGAAAGCAGCAGCAGCGCGGTCGAAGCCGATCCCTACGAGCAGGAAAGGCACCGCGAGCCCGGCGGAGTAGACGAGCAGGAGCAGGGACGCCTGCGCCACGGTGCTCGTGTCGCTGGCGAGAGCGAGGATCGACCCGAGCACGGGTCCGATGCACGGCGCCGCGCACACCGCGAAGGCCCCGCCGAGGAGCGCCCGCGAACCGCTTCGGCGAGCGCCTTCCACGAGGCCGGGAGCTGCCAGGCGCTCGAGCCAGGGCAGCGGCAGAAGGCCCATGAAGGCGAACCCGAAGACGACGACGATGAGCCCCGAGACTTTGAGGACGAGGTCGCGGTTCTCATCCAGGCCTCCGACCGCAGCGCCGACGGCCGCGCCTAGGGCGACGAAGACGACCGTGAAGCCGGCAAAGAAGGGCAGGCTCGCCGCTACGACCCGGCGGCCCCCGACCCCCGGCTGCGTTCCCGAAACGACCGAGAGATAGCCCGGCACGAGCGGGAGCACGCACGGGGTCACAAAGGACAGGAGTCCGGCTACGAACGCAAGCGCGATCTTGGCGTCCACAGGGACTACCTCACCTACTAGGCGTCGAAGCGCGCGAGTTCCTCGTCCACGCGCTGCTCGAGCTCCGGGTCGAGCGGAGGCCCGCCGTTCGAGGACGCCTCATCAGGAGCCGTGGGCTCTCGTGCCCGGCTCCAGCGGAGGGCCAGGAGGCCGACCGCCACCCCGGCGAGCAACCCGCCGGTGAGCGGAAGAGCCCAGGCGAGCACGTTGAAGCCGCTCTTCGACGGTGCGGCGAGCACCTGCTCGCCGAACTGCGCGACGAGCTTCTCCTTGATCTCGCTCTTCGTGTCGCCCGCGGCGATCCGTTGCCGGATGAACGCGCGCATGCGGTCGGCGACCGCTGAGTTCGACTGCTCGAGCGTCTCCGGGGTGCAAACGGGGCAGACGACCTCGTCCTCGAGATCCGCGAGGGTCGGGCGCTCCTCGCTTGCGGTCGCGGATGTCGGGCCGGCGAGCGCGAGGAGCAGCGTCGCGACAAGCAGACGCCTCATGCCGCCCCCAGGAGGACCTGGATGTTGCGCTCGAGGGTCTCCTCGTCGAGCGGCCCCGTAATGTGCTCGCCGACCAGCCGCCCGCTCCGGGAGACGAACCAGGTCTCAGGGAATCCGGTGAGCCCGTAGCGCCCGAGCGTGGAGCCGTTGCCGTCGTAGGCGAGCGGATACGTCAACGCATACCGCTCGGCGAAGCGCCGTCCGTCGAACTTCAGGTCCTGGGCGTCGATTCCGAGGACGACGAGTCCCCGGTCGCCGTAGCGCTCCCACGCCGACTGGAGCATCGGCGCCTCGTCCTTGCAGGGACCGCACCACGACGCCCAGAAGTTGAGCACCACCGGGCGGCCACGGAAGTCGGCTAGCGAGATCTCTTCCTCGCCTTCGAGGCTTTCGAGCGCGAAGCCCGGGGCGGGCGGCGCCTTCCCGGCCGCGACCGCGGCAGAGAGACCGCGCCCTTCCTCCGTCTTGGCGATCTGCCAGCCGAGGAGCGCGATCAGAAGAGCGACCACCATAACGGCGGCCGCCTGCGACAAGAGCTTCAAGCGGGCGGCCATACCCGCGTTGAGTCTAGCCTCGCCGCTAGGCGCGGACGATGAAGACCGGCGTGCCGACCCGCACGCGGGTGAAGAGCCACTCCGCCTCGGGGATGCGCATGCGGATGCAGCCGTGCGAGGCCGAGTAGCCGATCGAGGCGGCGTCCGGCGTCCCGTGGATCCCGACCCCCGACGCGGAGAGTCCCATCCAGCGCGTGCCAAGCGGATTCCCGGGGCCGGGCGGGATCGGGCTCGCGCCGGCGGCCCAAGGGGAGTCCGGCGGATACCACCACGGGTTGCGAGCCTTGACGACGACCTTCCAGCGCCCCACCGGAGTCGGGTACGAGGATTGCCCGACGGCGATCCCGAACGTGCGCCAGAGGCGCGTCCCGTTGTACAGGTAGAGCCGTCGCGAGCCGCGGCGGATCACGACCACCGGCCCGAAGTTCGCTTGCG
>JBBDMP010000153.1:0-2941 GCA_040878265.1 Gaiellales bacterium
GCCCACGGAGAACAACCGCTACACGGTGCTCCGAAGCCCGTTCAAGGACAAGGACGCGCGAGAGCACTTCGAGGTGCGGACGCACAAGCGCCTCATCGACATCCACTCGCCGACGCCGAAGACGGTCGACTCCCTCATGCGGCTCGACCTTCCGGCCGGCATCGACATCGAAATAAAACTGTGATGGCGTGATGAAGGGGATCGTCGGCAGGAAGGTGGGGATGAGCCAGATCTTCGACGCGGAGACCGGTCGCCTCACGCCCGTCACCGTCATTCAGGCCGGCCCCTGTCCTGTCGTCGCCATCCGCACGCAGGACGCGGACGGCTACGACGCGGTTCAGCTCGCCTACGACGAGGTCCCCGAGCGGAAGGTGAACAGGCCGGAGCTTGGGCATCTGAGGAAGCACGGTGTCGGGGCGCACCGGCGTCTCGTCGAGATCCGGGGCTCCCACGAGCTCGTTCCAGGTGACACCGTCACGGTGGAGTCTTTCGAGCCGGGCGAGCAGGTGAAGGTCTCGGGCGTCTCGGTCGGGAAGGGGTTCCAGGGCACGATCAAGCGGCACGGCTTCAGCCGGGGACCGGTGACCCACGGCTCGCACAACATTCGCAAGCGCGGCTCAATCGGCGCCTCGGCCACGCCCTCCCGTGTCTTCAAGGGCATGAAGATGGCCGGGCAGATGGGCTCCAAGAACGTCACCCAGGTCGGGCTCACGGTCGTGGAGCGGGACGCGGAGCTGAACCTGCTCCTCGTCAAGGGCGCGGTGCCCGGGCATAAGAACTCGATCGTCGTCGTTCGCGAGGAGAAGAAGTAGTGGCCGCGCCGAAGGCACCTCTCCTCGACGCCGCCGGCAAGAAGTCGAAGGACGTCACGCTCGCTGCCGAGGTCTTCGACGCCGAGGTGAAGCCACACCTCGTCCATGAGACTGTTCGCGCCGAGGCGAACGCCGCCCGCGCGGGAACGCGCGCGGCGAAGAGCCGCGGCCTCGTGTCCGGCGGCCGTGCGAAGCCCTGGCGCCAGAAGGGGACCGGGCGCGCGCGCGCCGGCACGACTCGCGCGGCGCAGTGGACGGGAGGCGGCCTCGCGTTCCCGCCGAGCCCGCGCAGCTTTGCCGTCAAGATCAACCGGAAGGCCCGCAAGGCCGCCCTTCGCGGGGCGCTCTCGACACACGCCCGAGACGGCTCGATCGCCGTGATCGACGGCTCTGGTTTCGGTGCCCCGTCGACCAAGCAAGCGGCAGGGCTCGTCTCCGCCTGGGGCAAGGAATTGCCGCTCGTCGTTCTCGCCCAGCCTGACGAGGAGAACGTGATCAAAAGTTTTCGCAACCTCGAACGCGCTCTCGTGCTCGAGCCGGCCGAGATCGAGGTCGGAGCGCTCGTGTGGGCGCGCTCGGTCCTCGCCACCCAGTCCGCGCTCGACCGCGTGCAGGAGATAGTCGGCTGATGCACTCCCGCGAGGTCATCATCGCCCCGGTCGTCTCGGAAAAGAGCTACAGCCTCATCGAGGACAACAAGTACTCCTTCCGCGTCCATTCGAAGGCGCACAAGACGCAGATCCGCCAGGCCGTCGAGGAGCTCTTCGACGTCAAGGTCGAAGGCGTGAACGTCGTCCAGGTGCGTTCGAAGCCGAAGCGCCGTGGCATGCACCGCGGCAAGAAGCCTGGGTGGAAGAAGGCCATCGTCCAGCTGCGTGAAGGCGACCGCATCGAGATCTTCGAAGGAGCAGCGGTCTAGCCATGGCCATCCGCAAGTACAAGCCGACGAGCCCCGCGCGCCGCTTCCGCAGCGTCTCTGGCTTCGACGACGTCACGCGCTCCGAGCCGGAGAAGAGCCTCACCGGCCCGGTCAAGAGGAAGGGCGGGCGGAACAACGCGGGCCGCATCACGACGCGGCACCAGGGCGGCGGCCACAAACGCCGCTACCGGCGGGTTGACTTCAAGCGCACGAAGGACGGCGTGCCCGCGAAGGTAGCCGCGGTCGAATACGACCCGAATCGCTCCGCCCGGATCGCCCTGCTCCACTACGCCGACGGCGCGAAGTCCTACATCCTCGCGCCGGCGGGATTGCGGGTCGGGCAGAGCGTCGAATCAGGCCCGAATGCCGACATCCGGCCGGGCAACGCACTGCCGCTCGCAAACATTCCGACCGGCACGCTCGTGCACAACGTCGAGCTCAAGCCCGGCAAGGGCGGGCAGATGGCGCGGAGCGCCGGCGCGGGCGTCCAGCTCGTCGCCAAGGACGAGGGCTTCGCCGTGCTCCGGCTGCCCTCGGGGGAGATGCGCCGCGTGCTACTGGTCTGCCGGGCGACCATCGGGCAGGTGGGTAACATCGACCACGAGAACCTGTCCAGCGGCAAGGCCGGGCGGAGCCGCTGGCTCGGCAAGCGGCCCACGGTGCGCGGCTCGGCCATGAACCCCGTCGACCATCCGCACGGCGGAGGCGAGGGCAAGTCGAAGGGGGGCCGGCACCCGGTCACCCCGTGGGGCGTCCCCACGCTGGGCAAGCGCACGCGTCGAAAGCACAAGGCGTCGGACAAGCTGATCGTCCGCGGCCGCCGCCGCGGCAAGGAGCGGAGGTAAGTGTCGAGATCGAGCAAAAAGGGGCCGTGGGTCGAGGAGCGGCTACTCAGCCGGGTCCAGCAGATGAACGAGTCGGGCGACAAGCGTCCCCTGCGCACGTGGTCCCGCGCGTCCAGCGTCTTCCCCGAGATGGTCGGGCACACGATCGCCGTGCATGACGGGCGCAAGCACGTTCCCGTCTTCGTCACCGAGGCCATGGTGGGGCACAAGCTCGGTGAGTTCGCGCCGACGCGAACCTTCCGCGGGCACTCCGGCGACCGCAAGACCGAAGTGAAGAAACGGATTCCGTAATGGCAGCCACCGAGACGACCGAGCGCACCCACGTCCGCGCCGAGGCGCGCTACGTGCGCACGGCTCCGCGGAAG